>CAIYIS010000058.1 GCA_903926385.1 uncultured Bacteroidota bacterium | reverse complement strand
CGCAGGAAATGGTGGTGGATATAACGGAGGTAGTGCTTTCAGTACTGCAACTGGTTATATCGGAAATGCAGGAGGTTCATACAATGGAGGAACGGCTCAAGCCAATACTGCAGGTAACAATGCAGGAAATGGACAAGTGGTTATAACTTGGAATACTCCAGCAGTATGTGTTTCTCCTACTCGTCCATCAACAACTGTTACAGTTGGTAATATACCAGTGGGTTCAGCATCATCACCAACCATTTGTAGTGGAGGTGCAACATCTATCACACTCAACTCAACAGTAACTAATACTACATTTACATGGACAGTAGCTCAATTAAGTGGATCAACTATTACAGGAGCAAGTGCTGGTTCAGGAGCAAGTATAGCTCAAACACTGACCAATACCAGTTCATCAGCGTCAGGAGTTATCAGATACACTGTTACTCCTACCGGACCGGTTCCAACAAATTGTGTTGGTTCAACATTTACGGTTAATGTTACCGTGAATCCGAAACCGATTGGCAACGTTTCGCCAGACGAAACACTATGTAATGGAGATATGACTTCACTTTCATTAGGATCATCTGCAACAGGAACTACATATTTATGGACATCAGCACCTTCATCAGGAAATGTTACAGGTGCAAGTAACTGTTCGACTTTGTGCGGAACTACCATTATGGATGTTTTGAGCAATTCAGGAACAACAGACGAAACTGTGGTTTATACCATCATCCCTACATCAGCTGCCGGTTGCATCGGAAACAGCTACACAGCAACTGAAACAATAGGCGCTACACCTGTTAGCACAGCTTCGAACACAACCATTTTCAGTGGAGCAGCAGCAAATGTGAACATCAGTTCAAATGTTCTTTCAACAGACTTAACATGGACTTCGACTTTAATCAGTGGTTCGGCTAGTGGCAATATAGATTGTCCGGGCGGATGCGGAACAGCGATTACAGATGTATTAACTAACACAGGAACTACCGATGCGGTTGTAGAATATACCATCACTTCTGTATCTCCTTTGGGTTGTCCTGGAGCTGACATATTGGTAGATGTAACTATAAATGCGTTGCCAACCATAACTTGCCCTGCAGATGCTAACATCAACAGTGATGCTGGAATATGCTCCAGCACTGGTTCAATTGGAACTCCATCAATAACAGGAGTAGGAACAACGGTTAGTCACAGTCCTTCTGCACCATACGCGTTAGGCAACACAACAGTTACCTGGACGGTTACCGATGGAGGAGGAAATATAGCAACATGTTCTCAATTGGTAACAGTTACTGATACTCAGGCACCAATTATTTCTGCTACAAACGGGTCAATAAACTCGAATGCAGATGCCGCTGGAGATTGTTTTTACACGGGATATGCTGATGGTTATTACACCATCATTAGTGATAACTGTTCGTCAACATTTGCTGTTCAGGAAGATTTTCACTTTAACGGTTCTTTGGTAAACACTGCAAACTGGACATTAGGAATAGGTGCTTGGTCACCAAACCATTCGTTCCCAGTTGGAGTTACTACAGTAAACGTAACGGTAACCGATGCATCAGGAAATGCTTCGTCTACTTCTTATACACAAACAGTGGTTGATAACGAATTACCAACCATCACCGCACCATCAGATGTAACCGTTTGTAATGGTGCAGCCATAGCACTAGGCACACCGGTAACTGCGGACAACTGTACAGTAACCTCGGTAACAAACAACGCTCCGGGATCTTATACAATTGGAACCACGGTTGTTACTTGGACAGTAACAGATGGCAGTGGAAATATAGCAACAGCTTCGCAGAACGTAACTGTTAATCCTGTACCTGTTGGTTCAGCATCTAACATAGTTATATGCAACGGAGACCCTTCAAACGTTCCATTAAACTCAACCGAAGCAGGAAGTACATTCACATGGACTTCGGCCGTAACTTTTGGAGGAGTGATTGGAAACAATGATTGCGCAAGCGGTTGCGGAACAGCAATAGCAGATGTATTAACAAACACCGGATTTGTTCACGGCATTGTAGAATACACGGTAATACCAACATCGGCATTGGGCTGTGTGGGTAATGCGTTCACTGTAGATGTAACTGTAGGAGCTGCACCAGCCGCACCGGTTATTACAGGACCATCAGTAGTTTGCGGCTTAACAACAACTACATATTCATGTCCTGCGGTTCCTGAAGCAACAAGTTATGTGTGGACAGTACCAACAGGAGTAACGGGTATGACTATTACTTCAGGTCAGGGAACTACCAGTATTAATGTTACCATCTCAGCCGGAACAGTGTCTGGAGATGTAACATGTACAGCAGTGAATAACTGTGGTAGCAGTGCAACAACAGTGTTGGCGGTAACCAAAAAACCAGCGGTACCTGGAGCAATCTCAGGACCATCATCTACATGTGGACAAACATCGGCTACTTATTCTGTAGCACCTGTGTTTGGTGCAACATCTTATGCCTGGACTTTACCTGCAGGAATGTCAGGAACTTCAAGTACCAATACAATAACGGTAGCTATAGCTGGAACATTTGTTTATGGACAAGTAAAAGTATCGGCAGTAAATTCTTGTGGAAACATTCCGGGTACGGGATTGTACATAACTGGAAATGTACCAACAACTCCTATATCATTAAGCGGACCATCTAATGTTTGCGGACTGACCTCAGGGACATACTCCATACCTGCAGTTGCTGGAGCCACAGGATACAACTGGACAATAACCGGAGCAGGAAACAGCATTAGTGGTTCTAATACCGGAACAACGGTAAATGCAATTCTTGCCGGCCCAGGTACAATATCGTGTGCTGCAACTAATCTTTGTGGAACAGGCACTTACAGAGCATTAAACTTAGTAACAACCGCCTTACAACCAGGAGTAATCAGCGGACCATTGAATACATGCGGATTGACAACAGCTTCTTATTCTGTTGCTCCGGTTGCCAATGCGGTAACTTACACTTGGACATTAGCTTCAGGTATGACATGGGGAACAGGTCAAGGAACCAATGTAATTTCTGTTAACATAGCTCCTTCAAATGGAACAGTAACTGCTACCTCAACATTGAAGTTGACGGAAACGAATAGCTGTGGAAACACTTCATTGTATAGATCAACAACAATTACCCGTTGCTTGAGTCCTGATGCAATAAACACTGAAGCAGGCAATATATTCTCTAATGTTTATCCTAATCCAACATCAGCTGAATTCACAATGGATGTGACAGTGGATAAAGATCAGGAGGTTGTATTAGAAGTGTTTGATATCCTTGGTAACGTTGTAATCAGCGAAAAACACACACTTTTAAACGGAACAGCCACAATGAAAACAAACATGGAGCAATTCAATAACGGAATGTATTTCGTTAGAATACTCGATGCTAATTCGAATGTGATGCATACTGAGAGAGTGATAAAACAGTAAGACTTTAATAAGTTGAAAAAGAACTCCCGTTCCGTTAATTCGGAACGGGAGTTCTTTTTATTTGAAGAAATAATCTTTTGACTTTTGTTATATGAACAAGATTGGTTTGCCTCGGTGATTCTCCCAAGTTTTAAAATGAGAAGATTTATTCGGTGTTGAAATAAAAATTTAATAAGTAGAAAATAATATACTGTATGGGCGGGTAAGAAGATGCCAAAAACAGCCAAGAAGTATGGTCTCTGAGGTGGCATGGAAACTTTCTGCGCCTCAACCAAGATCAGTTTATTTCTACTTAAGAATGTCCTGCGCATATATTGTAAATGATGTATTTATCAAACTATGTAAAATTGTTCGCCATAGCAGAATTATACTTTCGAAACAATAATGGAACCGACATTTAAAGCTTCGAAGAACCCTAAAATTAATAAGCACCTCTATTTTACTAATTAATCAATTATGAAATTTCTATTGAGATATTATTAATGTGGGTAATTTCTATCCTTTTTACAACAAAATGCTAGAAAAACAATTTAGAAGGAATTGACTTGGATACAGATGTCCGTTCCCGTTAATCTTAATAAAGTTATTTATAAGAACTGTATAAATGGTAATTTCAATTCAGACCTGTGAAAAAAAAATCAAAAGCAATCATTGAAACAAAAAAAAACCTGCCCGAAGGCAGGTTTTTCTTTTTAACCTAATAACAACCTTATTGTTTAATCAAACGGATACTCTGAGCACCCACTTTTAAAGAATAAAGACCATTTGCAAGGTTAGTCAAATCGATTTCGTTTTTACCAGAATTCATTTCTTTCTGGAAAACTACTTGTCCCAATTGATCATAAACTATAACCAATGAAGTTTTGTTTAAGTCGATATTGAAAACACCTGAAGAAGGATTTGGATAAGCTACTACAGTCTCGTTTGCATTAACCGAATTAACACCTGTACAAGCATCAACCATTAATGAAGAAGAAGCAGAAGCAGTACAACCATTGCCATCAGTATAGCTGTAAGTAACACTATATGTACCTACACCTGCAGCTGCAGGATCGAAATCGCTTCCAGTAACACCGGTACCGGAATACACACCATTAACAGGACTTCCTGCAGAAAGGGTGAAAGCTGCCCAGTTAACACAAGACATGATTGTCGACTCGGTATAAGTTACTACAGGAAGTGGATTGATTGTTACTGTTACCGAAGCAGTATTTACACAACCATTAGCATCTGTTCCGGTAACCACATAAGTAGTGTCCAATGTTGGATTAAAGGCAACTCCATCGCTTACGCTGTTATCCCAAACATAAGATACAGCACCTCCACCGGTAAGGGTTTCAGCATCGCCAGCACAGATTGCAAGTGAAGAAGCATTTGCGGTAACAGTAGGTAATGCATTAATAGTAACTAAAACAGAAGCTGTATTCATACATCCATTTCCATCTGTACCTGTTACGTTGTAAGTAAGGTCGGCAGTAGGAATGATTGCAACACCATCAGTTACTCCATTGTCCCAAACATAAGATACGGCTCCTCCACCTGTAAGTGTAGTGGAACTACCCAAACAAACAGCAGTAGAAGATGCATTTGCAGTTACTGTTGGAAGTGCATTTACATTAACAGACACTGAAGCGGTGTTCATACACCCGTTACCATCTGTACCAGTAACATTATAAGTAACTGAAGTGGTTGGATAAATGGTTACACCATCCGTTACACCGTTATCCCAAACATAAGATACAGCACCTCCACCGGTAAGTGTTTCAGCATCGCCTGCGCAGATCGTTGCAGCAGATGCATTAGCAGAAACTGTTGGTAAAGAATTTACAGAAACTGAAACAGAAGCGGTATTTACACAACCGTTACCATCTGTTCCTGTAACATTATATGTCAGAGTAGAAGTTGGATTAAAGGCAACACCGTCTGTAACACTATTGTCCCAAACATATGTAGATGCCCCGCTTCCAGTTAATGTTTCAGCATCACCTAAACATATTGTGGTTGCTGAAGCATTGGCAGTAACAGTTGGTAATTGATTTACGGTAACTGTTACAGCTGTTCTCGGTGAACTAGTACAACCTGTTGATTCAGCAAACTCTAGGTCAACATAGAACATTCCAGGATCTGTAATCGAAGGCCATGAATCCGAAGTGGAATATTGTCCGTTACCAATTGTTCCTGCCGCAAGAATATATGGGTAAGTTGGAAAATCCCAATAATAACTACCACCATTTGTCCAAGCACCAATATAATAAGTAGATCCGGCATTTAAAACCGTAGATGTACAAGGTGTAGTTGACCACACACCATCTGTACCTGAACAAGCTTGAGTCAATATTAAATTTCCAGTGTTATCCCAGATAGAAATTTTTGTACCAAAATATCTTCTTACACCTGTAACAGTAATTGTTGATGATGGAGTAAAGGTATAACCTAAGGTATACTGTCCGTTAGAGCCATTAGCAGCAGTAGTACCATTAAGGATACTGCTAGCTGCACCAGGACTAACTGCTTCTGCATAATAAGTGGTAGTAGTGGACGGGGTAACTGAATAATTTGTTCCACTGGCAACAGTAGTAAGCAATGTACCTCCAGTTGATGCTGTCCACCAGTTAATAGCATTACCGGCTGATGTTGCACTTAAATCAGAAGTTGCTCCAGCACATATTGAAGCAGAGGAAGCATTGGATGAGCTTATCACCGGCAATTGATTTACATTAACAGTTACAGATGCTGTATTGTTACATCCATTACCGTCTGTTCCGGTAACATTATAAGTTATAGTAGATGTTGGGTTGAAAGCAACACCATCGGTAACGCTGTTGTCCCAAACATAAGAAGTAGCGCCTCCACCGGTTAGTGTTTCAGCATCACCTGAACATATTGTAATTGCAGAAGCATTAGCAGTCACAGTTGGCAATGAGTTTACAGTAACTGAAACAGAAGCCGTGTTTACACATCCATTAGCATCAGTACCTGTAACATTATACGTGGTGCTAGAAGTAGCTGCAAAATCAACTCCATCGGTCACTCCATTGTCCCAAACATATGAAGTCGCTCCACCTCCTGTCAGATTTTCCATACTTCCTGAGCATATAGTCGATAAAGATGCAGAAGCGGTAACGATTGGAAGTTGGTTAACGGTTACAAGAACTGTTGCTGTGTTGGTACAACTGTTACCGTCTGTTCCGGTTACAGTATAAAGTACTGAAGAAATCGGGTTGAACGATACCCCGTCAGTAACTCCATTATCCCAAACGTAAGAAGTGGCTCCACCACCAGTTAAGGTTGTAGAACCTCCGATACAAAACGAAGAGGAAGTTGCGCTTGCAGTTACAGAAGGCAAAGCATTTACAGTAACACTAACAAGGGTACGAGAAGCGCTGACACACGAAATTGAAGTACTTGCTTCTGCATAATAATCGAACACACCTGAAGTAGTAGGAATAGCAGAAAAATCAACACCAGAAACTGAAGTTCCGATGCTAGTTCCTCCTGTGGGAACAGTGTACCAGTTTATATCTCCCCCATGATATGTACCTGTGAAGTTAGAGAAGATAGTTGTAGCTGCTCCGAAAATACCATCAACAGTGTACATTGACAAACCAAAAGTTTGACCAGCAGGAACAGTAATCGTAGCAGTACCTGACTGCGTTGTAGATCCTCCTGTTGAATAACCAGGTATAGCTGTCGCTACTCCATTGATTAGGTAACGAGGGTAATCATAATTAGGTCCATCAGTGGTGCTGTAACTCCAGCTAAAAGTAATAGTTGCCGTTTGAGTTGCCGATAACACACCTCTGTCTAAAGTAGTATAACCAGCAGAACCACTATTTCCTGAAGTAATAGAAATAGATGCAGGTGCTGAGGCTGTGTTGTCACTTCCTCCAGGTCCGGCAGTGAAAGTCCAGTTTGCTGGAGCATAAAATCCAGCAAAATCGAATTGAGTTCCGTATGCCGAAGCATTAAGATTGGTGCTCTGACCAAAGCAAATGGTTGAAGCTGTCGCTGATGAAGCAATAACGGTAGGAGGAACACATTGTGCGCTCAACTCCGTAGCAATGCCTGTGCACGCTAATAGCACAGATGCAAATGCAATTTTTAAGTAGTTTTTTTTCATTTTTTAAATTTTAGTAGAATTATTATTTTGGTTTTTGTTTGTTGTACACGTTAGCTGCTCTGAGCGCTTTGGTGTTTTGTAGAACTTAATTTTCTGTTTCTTAATTAAAAAGATTTAAAAAGTTAATAATTACAATTATCTCATGAAATAGTAAAATATTTCAATATTTTCGACAATGCGAATATACAACTTTAATCCATAAATAAAATGACCGAAAATATAATTGTCGAAATCTTTTTTTTGTTCCGCCTCCGTCTAGATGCTTAAAACAAAGGTTTATTTAATTGTAATCATTGAGATTGAGGTACAATTTAAATAATAGTTACCAATAAAATGTTGGCAACTGACAGAAATGTGGAAATCTTAAAAGTTGTTTTATTTGGCTTTTTGTTCTTCTTTGGCCTTTTTCTTAAAATATTTCCTAAGAAGAATATTATGCTTTAGGGCTTGCATATCTTCGTCAAATGCTTTTGTTCCATTCTTTGCATTCACCATGGTTTTATTCAGATTACTAACAAAAGTGGTATCCATCAATAAAGTTCCAACTGCACCTTTTCCGTTCTTTACGTTGTTTGTGATATAATGCAAATCACCTGTTACGTATGCTAGAGAATCTGAAATAAGTTTGATATTAACGATACTCTGATGAAGCTGGGTTGAGAAAGATGTATCGGTAAGCAGGGCACCTATTGTTCCTTTTCCGTCTTTTACATATTTAATTATTCTGGTCAGGTCGCCAGTAATAATAGCGGTTCTTTCTCCGGTTAGTTTGATATTAACAATGGCTTGCTTCACATTATCAGCCACAGTTGTATCCATCAACACACTCCAGAGCGTGTTTGGACTGTTAAACTTACTCACAATCTGTTTCAGCTGAACGGAAATATCATTTACATTTTCATTGGTTACACTAAGTGTGCGCATCATTTCATCTGTACCTTTCACCACTTTTACCTGAAGCATATCACCATCTTCCACCGGAAGTGAATTGCCCTCATTGGAATTAATGCTAATCAATTTATTTCCCATCAACCCATCTGTACCTATAACTACGGTTGCATTTTTCTTGATAAATTCTCTAACTTTTGTTTCTATTATCATAGAAACGGAAACAGTAGAGTCGTCTATAATTTCAATGCTCTTTACCGTTCCCACATCAATACCCGTAAACCTTACATTGTTTCCGCGCATCAATCCGTTTACATTATGAAATTGAGCTTTGAGCTCAAAGGTAGAACCAAAAAGATTTTGTTTCTGGCCAATAAGATAAAGGGAGAAAATTAACAAGCCGGTACCTATCAGTACAAACAGTCCTACTCTAATATTTTTGGATGTTTCTTTTGCCATATTATTGTTCAAAAAATTGTTTTACTTTATTATCTGTAGAGTTTTCTAGTTCTTCATAAGTGCCCGATGCATGACATTTTCCATCAATAAGCATCACCACTCGGTTAGCAACAATTCGCACACAGTTTATATCGTGCGAAATAATGATGGATGAAGTATTGTACTTCTTCTGAATGTCCACTATCAGGTGGCTAATTTCTTTTCCTGTTATCGAATCAAGTCCAGTTGTTGGTTCGTCATAGAGAATAATATCAGGTTTAAGAATTAATGTACGTGCCAATGCAATCCTCTTGCGCATTCCTCCCGAAAGTTCAACCGGCATCATATCGATGGTATGAGGTAAACCAACATTGGTCAACGCTTCCATAACCAAATCTGTCATTTTACTTTTTTCTGTCTTTATCCAATGTCTTCTTAACGGGAATTCCAGATTATCGCGAACAGTCATTGAATCGTAAAGGGCGTTGCTCTGAAATAAAAATCCAACTTTCACCCTCATTTTATCCAAACTTGCTGTATCCAGCTCCGTAACATTATTGCCCAAAACGGTTATACTACCACTATCAGGCTTCAACAAACCAATAATACACTTAATCAATACCGATTTACCTGAACCCGATTTGCCGAGTACCACAGCATTCTCTCCCTGATGCAGGTCGAAATTAACGCCATTCAGCACTTTGTTATCGCCAAATGATTTGTATAAATCACGAATAGTTATTACGTCCGAATTATCTTGTTTCATCTCAATTCAAATGTAAAACATCCGTTATTTGCACAGCCAGCAAATCGATAACAAAAACAAGTAACGAAGAAACCACAACTGCAGAGTTAGCCGATTGCCCTACTCCTTCTGTTCCATTAGCCGAATTAAACCCTTTGTAACATCCGATAATTCCGATAACAAAACCAAAGAAAAAGGTTTTGAGTATTGATGGTATTATATCAGCATAATGAAGCGTGTTAAACACCTGATTCCAAAACAAACTCCAGCTTACAGTTTCGTGCATATTAGCTCCTAAATATCCTCCGTAAAGTGACACTCCATCTGCCAGAATAGCAAGTATAGGAATCATAAATATGGTTGCCATAACACGAGTTACTACTAAAAATTTATACGGATTGGTTCCCGAAACGTCCATGGCATCTATTTGTTCTGTCACTTTCATAGAACCTAGCTCCGCTCCTATTCCCGAACCAATTTTACCTGCACAAATTAACGCTGTGATAACCGGAGCAATTTCTCGCACCAGTGAAACCGAAATCATCTTCGGAAGCCAAGCTTCAGCTCCAAACTCAACAAGGGTAGGGCGAGATTGAATAGTTATTACAAGCCCCATAATGAAAGCTGTAATGGCAACCAAGGGTAACGATTTATTTCCGATAAAATAACATTGACGTAAAAACTCACCAAACTCAAATCGTGGTTTAAACAACTCTCGGAAGAAACGACCCGTAAAACGTGCGATTAAACCAACTTCGATAAATATATTTTTAATCATTACTGAATTCTGTTCTGTTTATCGGCTATTGAATAACTAATTCCTGCCTGCTTATTACTCCCTTTTTATCGGTTGCAATTATAAAATAAATTCCTTTCACTGTGTTTTCAATTTCCAGCATTTCTTTTTGTTTAGGCTTTTGAATCACTCTTATGGTTTGCCCTAAATAATTTACTATTTCTATTTTTTCCAATTCTTGTGTGGATTCTATACTAAACTTTCCATCTGAAGGATTAGGAAAAACTACAATTTGAGCTGACCTGCTTTCAATATCCTCAATAGCATTTAATACCGAAACGGTGTACTCGAATGTTCGAAATTCACAATGGGTAACATCAGACACCACTACAGCGTATGTTCCGGGTTGGGTCATAGTAAGGGTTCCGCTATTGGTTGTAAGAAAAGAACCATTGAGATACCAACTGCAATTTACATATCCGTTTACCGTTAGTGTATTTCCATTTTGAGAAATAACAGGAGAGATGGTTTGCAATCCGGTTACACCCACACTATCTAATACGGTTTGATATCCTGTGTTTTTTAAGACAGAATCTACAGCAGGAGAAATACCACTCAACACATAAGAACTGTGGATAGGAGAACTTTTGAATACGGTAGCATATATTACATCGGCTGTAAGCGAAGTACCATTGATTCCGGGATGCGTATCGTCTGCATCCCACAAATTAATAGTGGTATCATTTGCAATAATCCTCTGCCATGCAGGGCCAATTGGTGCTATCACCTGACCTGCTGTATCGAGCAAATAACGATAGTTATTATAAATCTTATCAATCAAACCTGTTCCGGTGCTGGCATAAGGAAGATAACCTGCTTTGGGTCCCCAACCGGCAAACCACAGCATTCGGGCGCAAGGATGATAATATAAAAGAGAGTCGCGAATTTTGATATGTCCTTCAATTACTTTGCTTGAACCGGGAAACACACCATAATTATTTACAAACCGCCCCTGATTATCTTGTAAAACTAAGTAGTTCCAATTATCGCTTCTGATTAAACTAAACACTTGAGGATTGTTCATGTGTGCCTGAGTACCCTGTGCTGTATCGCCTACCGAAACACCTCCCGGCACGTGAGCTACCACTACCACAGGTCTTCCCGCACCGGCAGCCAATTGCTGAAACACAAGTGGCAAATTATTATTGCTCGTAAAACTATTGCCAACAAACAATACTCTAATGGTATCGGTCGATTGGGCATTGCTATAAACAATAGCAAATAGTAAAACTAAACAACTAAAAATTCTTTTCATTACAAGATGTAGCTACGGTATTGAATTTCGCAAAGGTAAACAGTAAATCCGATACAAGGCAGGATAATGTTATTATGTATCTGTTATAGTATTATAAAATGAATAATAAGAATTATTTCATATTAACAAACTGCAAGGGTAAATCGTATTGCCCTCTTCGCATCATGGCAATTACGTCCTGCAAATCATCAATCTTTTTGCCTGTTACACGCACCTGATCGTCCATCATCTGCGCCTGCACTTTCAGTTTCGAATCTTTGATGTCCTTAATAATTTTGCGAGCCACCTCCTTGTCTATGCCTTCTTTTACTTTGATATCCTTTTTAACCATAAAACCCGAAGCATACTTTTCCTTGCCCACATCCAAACAAAGCGGATTCAAGTTTTGCTTTATCATTCGCTGACGAATAACATTAATGATAGACTCCATACGCATATCGTCTTCGGTTAAGATAGAAATCTGCATGGCTTTTTTATCCAAAGTTATTTCACTCTTGGTTCCGCTGAAATCAAAACGGTTTAGAATTTCTTTTCGCGCTACATTGATGGAGTTGTCGAGCAACTGAGCATCCACTTTGTTTACAATATCAAAAGACGGCATGGTAAATTTATTTAAATAATGAATAATATAAAACTTAAAAACTAATATCTGATGTCGACAATCATACAACGGGCACTGCCTCCCCCGTACTTTTCTATTGTTTCTAATGGAGTGTGAACAATCTTTCCAAACTTTTTCAATTTTTTAAGCTGTTCTTTTTTTAGTGACTTGTAAGCCTGAGTGCTCATTACTATCAAGCTTTCGCCTTTATCGTTAAACAGCTGATACATGTTACCAGCAAATTTATTCAACTGCTCGTAGCTGATGGTAATTATCTCGTGGTCCGAATCGATAAGCGATTTCATAACCGTGTATAACTCTTCCTTGTCTCTTATGCTTTCTTCGCAAACCACAGCAAACCTGTCGCCAATACACATTAATACATTGGTATGATATATTTCTTTTCCGTTTTGGTCCACTGCATGAAACGAAATGGTATCGAAATCCAATTGCTTACAAAGGGCTTCAAACAAAGGAATGAAAGTTCGTTTGGAATGAGAGGCATAGGCTATTTTATTAATATAGTCGAACACAATACTGCCAGTGCCTTCCAGAAAAATATCTTGCTCCGCATTATAAGAAAGATCCATCACTACATTGTATTGTTTTAGCTTTTTGCGATAAGCCAAACTTTTTTCTGCTCTTCTATTGGGTGCCAACATAGGATAAAACACTACAATCTTTGCATCATTAATCAAAAATTTATCCCCCGGTACATTCATTTCGGGAGGAGTGGGAGCATAGAATTCTTTCATGGAATGAAACGACAGAATATTATTCGGAAAAACAGAGTCGGGAGTACGTGGGCTTTTAGTATCTTTCATCACTATTGTTTCCACACCTTTTTTCTTCAGCTTTTCTACAAAAGCATTGAATTCTTTCAGAGCATGTGCCTGTACTTGTTTTGGTGTTAACAGCGTGTCGTTGGTTTGAAAAAGATTGGTACCCGCTGTTTCTTTATTGTACCCGAAACTAACCGGCTGAACCATTAAAACTTTCGACTGCTTGTTTTTCATAATCGTTCCAAAAATAGAAAGATTTAAAACATATAGCCGTATTTTTGTTTAATAAATTGCGTGTCGATATGCCCTCTGTGTTTGCTTTTATGATTCATAAAGCTGTAGGTAAGCATCAGCTCGTGCGAACCGCTGTTGGTAGGGCGCAATTTACTTATCAAAAAGTCGTACGAATAGATAACCTGAAAATCGTCCAGAAACATAGCTCCTAAATGCAGCGCTACTGCATCGTGCAATCGGAGCGAAAGTCCACAAATCATTTTCTGTTGGATATGAAGTCTCAAAGTGTAATCGAGCATAAACGGCACACCCGAAACGTACTCGGCCAGTACAGTGCTTTCCCATATATAATCTGGGTTTTGCGCAAAGTTATATCCTACGGTAAAATTCAAGTGAGCTCGATATGGCACTTTTCCATTATGAGTAGAATCGTGTTTGTAGAATGTTGCTCTATTTTCCATCAAATGCAGAGCTCCCATACCAATATGAAAGCGGTCGTTGTATAAATATATACCCGCACAGGCATCGGGCGTCCAGGTGCTGTTTGTTACATTTTGGTCAATTGCTTTGTCGTGGGTATTGTGCAGAATAATATCTCCTCCCACCAAAGAATATTTGGTAAACATTCCACCCACTCCTGCCGAAAGTTCGCAATCTGGAAAGCGAATATGATAGGCATACGAAACACCTAGATTAGTTTGTTTGGTGGGGCCAATTTTGTCTTCCACCAGATAAGCTCCGGCTCCCATTTTTCCTTTCATAAATCTACTGTTTACCGACACTGTGGCTGTTTTTGGGGCACCGTCATAACCCACCCATTGCATTCGATAACCCACACGAGCATCGATAGTTCGTTTGGTTCCGGCTACAGCCGGATTAAGAATAAACAGATTGCTGCGATACTGAGTATAAAAAGGCAATTGCTGCGCGTCTGCCCCTGCAATGAACAAAAGAAAAAGAGAGTAAAAGATGATTTGTTTTTTCATTTTCCCTTTTACTTAATAATGGTTATGGTGCCGTGATACACATCGTTATTCTCGTTGTTCAATTCCAGAATATAAAAGTAAGTGGCAGCCGGCAATGCCTGCCCAAACGATGAACCATCCCACGAATTATCGTACCCATCTTTGCGATACACCAGCTTTCCATTCCGGTTAAATATCTGCAATGTATTGTCGGGGTATTTATAAATATTGCCCACATACCATGTATCGTTTACATCATCACCGTTAGGAGTAATGGTATTGTAGAAAAAAACCTTATCGCCTTTCACCACATGCACCGTTACCGAATCCATACGGCCACACTTAAACTCGTTATCCACACCCACCACATAATAAGTAGTGGTTACAATAGGCTCGGCATCGGGGTTCGAAGTAGTAATATTATTTAACGAAGGGGTAGCTGTCCAGTAATAATAAAAAGCACCGGTAGCTTGAAGCGTTATACTTTGCCCTTCGTCTATAGTGGTGTCTAATCCGGCATCTACCACTATATCCCTCACCGTAACGGTTACATAATCCGTTTTGGGAGCACAACCTGCCATGGTAGCCACCAGAGTGTAAGTGGTTGTAACAAGAGGGGCTGCCGTAGGCCGAGGTATTGTATCATTGTCCAAACTCCCTGCCGGAGACCACAAATAGCTAACACCAATACCTGTCGAATTAAACGTATTACCAATAACAGTAGAATAATTTTTACAGATAAGAATATCGCTTCCTGCATCCACACGACTAATGTTTTTTATTGTTACCGTTACAGCATTCGAGTTAACAGCACCCGTGTCATCGGTTACAGTAAGTGTATAAACAGTATTTACCGAAGGAAATGCCATAGGGTGAGCCACAGTGGTGCTCGTTAGTCCAGTGGCTGGCGACCATAAATAATGATATGGAGCTAAACCACCAACAGCCACCACCACTCCACCCAACTGAACGCTATCGTGAGGACAAATGCTCTTATTCGCTCCCGCATCCACTGTTAGCTGTGCTTTGGCAGAAGGAACATGCAATAAGATAAATAGAAAGCTAGAGAATAAACTATTTCTTAAAAAGTGATTCATTGAATTGGTTGATTCTATAATCGAGTGCAAAAGTAAGGAGATAATTTGAGTTTAAAGTTATTCTATTTAAAGTTTAAAGTTCCGAGTTTAATGTTTGATATAGTAATTGCAATAGTATATAGCCACAAAGTGCACGGAGATTTTATACTAAGAACACGGAGAAAATAGGGTTGGACGGATACAGTTACCTTATTAATCATTTCCTCATTTTATGTTTCATTTCACAACTCCTCTGAACTTATTTATTTCCCCAATTAATTTTCGGCAGATGCCGGATAAACTAGAATTAGCTTAATGAGAAGCTTAATAGGGGTATCAATAAATGTTTACTTTTCATAATTTCCGATTTGCCACTTGCTGCTAAAATGAGGAAAAGGCATATAAGTGATGCCAGAGATGGCGGTAAAATGTTACTTTTTGAAATAAGTGTTAACCAAAATGGCGATAAAACTTTACTTTGGATAATAAGTGTAATCCAAGATGGTGGAAAAACTTTACTTTTTGACGTAAGTGTTACCCAAGATGGCAATAAAATAAGTTTTTGGCAGATATCGGGAACCCGAGATGGTAATAAAATAAGTTTTTGGCAGAAGTCGGGAACCCGAGATGGCAATAAAATAAGTTTTTGGCATGTTTGGAGTTTCCCTTATGGCGGCAATATAAGTTTTGGACATGTTTGGGGCTCTACTTTGGTCGATTTTATAAGTTTTGGGCATATTTGGAGTTGCCCTTATGGCAAAAAAATGAATTTTTGGCAGAAAAGCGGTTCTCCATTTGGCAGTAAAACAATTTTTGGCAGAAGTCGGGAACCCAAGATGACGAAAAAATAAGTTTTTGGTAGTAGTGGGAATCCGAGATGACAGAAAAAAAACTTTTCGAACTTCTCAAGATTAGGAGAAAACTTTAAACTTAAACCTGATGAAAAGTATCGTAAATGAGATTGGCGAGGATAAAAATGGCCATGATGATAAAACAAATGCCAAGAAAACGTCTGAACGTTTCACCTTCCGAAACAGGTTCTGTCCAGCTTCGTTTTTTTCTCTTTGCGAATAGAAGAACAACTCCTGCTACTAACCAAATAAACCCTCCAAAATAGGATGCAAAAATAAAATCGAGAAAGGAATTCATCTGTAATTAATTTGATACAAAAGTAAAAAATACTCTTAATTGAAATGTTATCTTTGCCCCCCGTTTGTATTAAAAAATGATAAATAAGCCCAACAAGAATAGTCAGCCTATGATAATGGTTGTTTTAGCGACCAGTATATTGTTCTGCGTTTCGCAAATCAACACGAGCATAAAAGTGGGCGGTGCAGAGGCTAAAAAAGTGGATATTCTCAGCGATATTTTACTAAAAGAGAAAGCAAAAAAAGTTCCTCTGCCGGAAATGATTCTTAGCGAAACAAAAATGAATGAAATACTTTCGAAAGAAAATAAAGAGATTGCAATACATCAGATGGATCTTTCGAATATTGATAACACCAAAACAGATACAGCCACCGCCTTGTCTCATTTTTTTTATTCACTTAACGAACTCAAGCAACACAAACGCAAAGTAAGAATAGCCTATTTTGGCGATTCGATGATAGAAGGCGACTTGATAACACAAGATTTGAGAGAATGTATGCAAGATACATTTGGTGGCTGGGGTGTGGGGTATGTGCCTATAACCTCTGTAGTATCTGGCTTTCGCACAAGTGTGTTGCATACCTTCGGAGGTTGGACTACATACAATCTCGTGAGTGCAACACCCGGCAATCATAAGTTAGGAATATCGGGATATTGTTTTGTGCCCAACACCTACACAGCTGTCGACACAACAAACAATACTTCGGGCTCGTGGGTAAAATATGCAACTGTAAACCGCAAGCACATTGATAAATTTTATGAAACCAAATTACTATACGGAAAATCGGAAGGCGAAAACTATGTAGTGATAAACGGAAAACATTATAAGTTGAATGAAAAAAATGCAGTAAACGAACTGTTGATTAACAGCGGAAACGGGGGAAGAAGCATTAATGCAAGTTTTCAATGCGAAAGCCCGGTTGATATTTTCGGATTCAGTATGGAGTGCGACAGCGGAGTGATAGTAGATAATTTTTCGTTCAGAGGAAACTCCGGAATGCCGATTACTAAAGTAAATCAGAATGTGTATTCTCAAACCAATAATTATCTGAACTACGATTTGATAATACTTGAATATGGCCTCAATGTAGTATCGCCAGAGGTTACCGACTTCTCCTGGTACGAGTCAGGAATGACGAATACAATCAAACACATTCAACAAAGTTTTCCGGGAGTAAGTATTCTACTGGTTTCTGTGGGTGATAAAAGTTATAGAAAAAATGGAGTTTACGAAACCGACCCAAGTGTGCCCTTGCTCGTGAAAGCTCAAAAAAGAATGGCCAAAGCAAACAAAGTTGCTTTCTGGAGTTTGTATGATGCTATGGGTGGTAGCGGCTCTATGGTAAAATGGGTGCAAGGCGACACCACACTGGCCAATCCGGATTACACTCACTTTAATTACAAAGGAGCGCATAAAGTTGGCAAACTGCTTTACTCAAAACTAATGTGTCAGTATGTGGATTACAATAAAAAAGAGAAACACAAATTAAATGTTGTTGCCAGCAACTCGCTGGGAACAGTGCTGAATAAATAAACCTGCTGAACATTGAAAATAATTTTTCGCCTTACTTTTATTTTTATATTTTGTTTTCTGATAACATGGAGAGCAAATGCTCAAATGGACGATACTTTGTCTCTGGAGAAATACAAATTTATTAAAACAGAAAAAAATAAAATTGAAAACGATAGTATTGCTCTCCGTCCGTTTTACGAAAAGCTTTATGAACTGGAGCAAAAGAAAACAAACCGTGTAAACATTGCCCATATTGGCGATTCTCATATACAAGCAGATATTTTTTCGGGAACCTTACGTCAACATTTGCAACGACAATTTGGAAATGCCGGCAGAGGCTTAATCTTCCCTTACCGTGTTGCCAAAAGCAACGAACCGTCTTCGTATAAAACCACCTCACCTGTTAAATGGGAATCGAAACGAAATGTGTTTTACGAAAAGCCATTGCCAATAGGCATTAGCGGATTTACCATCGAAACCAACGATTCGATGGCCGAATTGGATTTAGCTGTAAAAAATCAACCGGGATTGAATTATAGTTTTACCAAATTTACGTTGTTTCACGATCGTGGAGCCAATAATTACGACCTCACCATTTGCGATAGTTTAAATTGCGAAAGAGGAATTTTTAAATCAACAGACAAAACTAAAAGCCCATTTATCTCTGAACTCAAATTCAACAAACCGATTAATCAAATCATTTTAAGAAATAAAAACAGCGACAGTGCTCATCAGCTCTCGACTCGCATATATGGCATGTTGCTTGAAAACGACTCCTCGGGTATTCTTTACAACATGATAGGTGTAAACGGTGCTGAATACAGACACTACAGCATGTCGAAATATTTCATTGAGCAATTCGCATCGCTTCATTCCGATTTAATAATTGTTTCGATGGGTACCAATGAAGGATTCAACAAGGGTTTCGAAGATGAATTGTTTTACAGGCAAATTGATACATTGATTACAGCCATAAAGGCCAGCAATCCCGGAGCTACGCTCTTGCTCACTACTCCCGGTGATTCGTTCCGGAAATCGAAAAAGGGAAGGGTAAAGAATCCTGATATAACAGCTGCCAAAGAAACCATAATAAAATATTGCAGAAACAACACCATTGCGTATTGGGATTTGTACGAAATAATGGGAGGATTTGGCTCAATGGCAAAATGGTTTACAGCCAAACTTTCGGCCAACGATCGTGTACACTTTAACGGAAGAGGTTACCAGATTCAGGCAAACCTACTCTACACCGCAATGATAAAAGGTTACGAAAAATACAAAAAAAGTAAATAGTGAATTTCGATATCGGAAATATTACCATCGAGTCTGACAAGTTAATTTCGCAGCTTACCTATAATGCGAAAGACCCGTTGTTGTTCAACTCGGGCTTCTTCCTGTTTTTCTTCACTGTATTTTTAATCGGGTATCAGTTTTTATACAAACGGAAATTACTGCGTGTTATTTATTTTATTTTATTTTCCTTATACTTCTTTTATAAGGCCTGTGGGTTTTATTTCGGATTCGTGCTCTTATCGGCTGTAGTCGACTTTGGCCTCTCTAACTGGCTTTATGCATCGCAAGAAAAATGGAAAAAGAAAACCATACTTATTTTTAGCATTGTTATCAATTTGGGATTGCTGTTCTATTTTAAGTACACTAATTTCTTTATTGAAATTATAAATGATTTTAACAATGGGCAGGTAAAGCCGCTTAATTTAATACTTCCCATAGGCATCTCGTTTTACACATTCGAGAACTTGAGTTACACTATTGATGTGTACAGAGGTAAATTTAAACCGGTAAAAAGTTTTCTAGACTATTGTTTCTTCCTCACTTTTTTCCCTAAACTGGTGATGGGGCCTATTGTACGAGCCTCCGATTTTATTCCTCAAATCAGAAAAGATATCTTGATAAATGATGGTGATATTTCGAAAGGGCTTTACCTTATACTGGGCGGACTTTTCAAGAAGGTTGTTATTTCAGATTATATATATGTAAACTATGTTCAGTACATTTTCACCGACCCTGCACATCACTCCGGCATCGAATGTTTGTTCGGAGTGTATGGTTATGCAATGGTTATTTACTGCGATTTTTCAGGCTATTCCGACATGGCCATCGGACTTGCCCGATGGATGGGGTTTACAATCAATCTTAACTTCGATTCACCTTATCAGTCGTCCAGCATCACGGAGTTTTGGCGCAGATGGCACATGTCATTATCTTCATGGTTGAAGGACT
The DNA here is from genome assembly GCA_903926385.1 of uncultured Bacteroidota bacterium. GTDB lineage: Bacteria > Bacteroidota > Bacteroidia > 2-12-FULL-35-15 > 2-12-FULL-35-15 > 2-12-FULL-35-15. The sequence continues at coordinate 11,272 of CAIYIS010000058.1, read as the reverse complement.
ATTTATACATTTCGCTTGGGGGAAACAGAGTTGGGAAATTAAGGCAATACATCAACCTGCTAGTAACAATGCTTCTTGGCGGATTGTGGCACGGAGCATCCTTTAACTTTATTGTTTGGGGAGGAATGCATGGTATTGCCCTAGCTTTGGATAAGGCCATAAAAAGTTTATTCCCCAAAAAAGAAAACCAGATATCAAATCCATTTAAGATAAAACTTACCAAAATTGCCGGAGTAATCTTAACTTTTCATTTTGTTTGTTTTTGTTGGATATTTTTTAAAGCCTCCTCGTTTTCAGATGCCGGAATTATAATTAGCCAAATCTTTACCAATTTCAATGGAGCTGCTTTTTTACCAATGATGTCGGCTTATGGAACAGTATTCGGAGTGATGCTATTGGGTTATGTCATTCACTTTATTCCGAATTCCTATCAAAGTTTTTCAGAACGTATTCTCTCCAAAATAAATTTGGGTGGTCGTGTTTTAATCCTTCTTATTTTAATTTGGATTGTAATTCAGGTAAAACAGGCCGATCAAGTAATGCCAATTTACCTGCAGTTTTAAATGAACAATTCTTATTTGAAAGAGAGTTTTGGTTTAAATTAAACCGAAAACTATTTTACTTTTTTTACAAAATCAACAAACGCATCGGCAAACTCTTTATTTAAGGGCAAATCGGGATTATTATATATTGGCATCTGTTTTTCCTTATCATTGGTTTCACAATCTTTCAACACATGATTCATGTTCTTTATTATTTTCAACTCTGCTTTTGGTTGAGCTTTTGCCAGCAAGTTTGCATCTTCTTCCTTTACCTGTACATCAGTAGTTCCTTGCAAAATCAATATTGGAATAGTCAGCTTTTTAATTTCTTCTTGCGGATTATACTTTAACCACGAAATCATATATGGTTGAACGCTTGGTCTGAAAAGTGAAGCTAAGTAAGGAGCTACATCACCCAAAGTATCCCCCCTTTTTAATTTATCAATCATTGGATACACGATATCCTTAACAGAAGTAGGTGCCACAGATAATTGTTCCTTTAAAATTTCATCTGCAGGACGGCCTGCTCCAGCTATCGAAATATACGCTTTTACATTTTTAGTTTTTGCTGATGCTATCATCCCAATCAAAGAACCTTCAGAATGTCCTGCCACTACTATTTTACTAAATCGTTTATCTTTCGATATCAACTCTACCCACCCTATCACATCGTTTACATAGGTATCGAAACGCAAATCGCCTTCTGATGTCATCGCATCACGGCTTCTCGCAATTCCACGTTTATCAAAACGAACAGAAGCGATACTATTCTTTCGTAATTCATCTGAAATAAATTTCAGTGAATTATTCTCCATCGATTCATTGTTTCCATTACGGTCTGTTGGTCCCGAACCTGCTATCAACAAGACGAGAGTTAAATCTTTTGTGTTGTTGGGTAGTGTTAATGTACCCTCAATTTCACCTGTAGTTGTTTTCAAAACAATGGTTTCTTCCTGAGCAAAAGTTTTTTTAATATTTCCCATAAACATTATGGAGAGGGCTATCAGAAAAAGTCTATTTCTATTCATTTTATCAATAATTTAACTGTTTTGATTTTATCGAGTGCAATTTATCTCTTTTATCTGAATCGGATATTTTTTTACGAATTTTTGTGGCAGTTTAAAACCTTTGAAATATAATCATAGGCAAATCAATTTCCAACGACTCAAAACACAAAACTCCTTACTATTAATAGGCAGCTCAACATTTTCAATAGTTTAGTGACTAAAGTACACTTCTCAACTCTCCGCCTTATTCTAACATTATACCTTTTCAACCAATTAATTTGTTTAATTGAAATAAATAAGCGTACTTTGGCTACACAAAATGATAATTCGATAACAGAGTTAACATAAAAAAAGCTACAACAAATAAATGAAAAAAATGAAGACACATCAAACTACTTTATTAAACAAATTTCTCGGGTATGTACTCTTATTTTGTCTTATCGGTTTTAGTTCTTTTGCTCAGCAAAAAACGACATCTGTAAAAAAGCAAACATGGGTTGAAAAGATGCAAAACCCCGCGGTAAATTTTTATGATGTTCAAAATGCATTTAACAGCGAATTTGCGGGCAAAGAGCGAGAAATGCAACGTGAAAAATACAAAGCAACGAAAAAATTAAAGAAGAGTGGGGCTGTGGCCAATGGCGAAGAAAAAGAAGAAGGCGAAATACCCGGCTGGGAACTTTACAAAAGGTGGGAATATCGCATGGCACCGCGCTTGTACCCGTCAGGAGACAGAACTGTTATGGATAATGCATGGAACGATTATCTGAATAATTACCAACCTCAATATTCTAATCAACAACGCTCATCATCTAATCAAACGCGTTCGCTTCAAGGTAGCTGGTCTTTTGTTGGGCCTTCTTCGGTGCCTACAGGAGGAGGTGGTGCCGGCAGATTGAACTTTGTTCGATTCGACCCGGTTAATTCTAATATTATATATGTGGGAGCTCCTTCAGGTGGGTTTTGGAAATCTACTAATGGAGGTACTTCCTGGACTACTACCACAGACCAACTTCCGGTTATTGGATGTACTGATTTAGCTATTAATCCTAACAACGGACAGGTGATGTATTTGGCCACAGGTGATAACGACCATTATGACACATATAGTATAGGTGTTTATAAATCTACTGATGGTGGTGCTACATGGAATGTTACAGGTTTAAATTGGGCTGTTTTTAATACATACAGAACCATTAGTCGTTTGTTGATAAATCCTCAAAACCCCAATGTAATCTTTGCAGCTTCTTCTAACGGTATTTACAAAACCGCAAATGCAGGAACTTCGTGGACACAAGTATCAGGTACCAATGGTATGTCGTGTATGGATATTGAATATCGCCCAAGCGATACCACAACAATTTATTTTACTACTTCAACGGCATTTTATAAATCTACCAATGGAGGAACTTCCTTTTCGAACATTATAAGCGGATTGCCAGCAGCAGCCAATGTTTCGCGTTTGTCAATAGGTGTATCTGCTAACGATCAAACTTATGTTTATGTGTTAGCTTCAGGTACTGATTATGGTTTCTTAGGGCTCTATCTATCCACGAATAATGGAACCAATTTTTCTCAACAATCCAGCACGCCAAATCTATTGGGATGGAACAGTAATGGTGCTGATGCAGGAGGACAAGGTTGGTACACGCTATCCTTAGCGGTAAACCCAAGTAATAAAAACGAAGTGGTCGTTGGGGGGGTCAATATTTGGCGTTCTACAAATGCCGGTGTTAATTGGACTATTAATGGACACTGGACAGGAAGCGTTGCTCCTTATGTGCACGCAGATATTCATGCTCTGGAATATTTGCCAGGATCATCTACTTATTTTGCTGCATGTGATGGTGGACTTTTTAAAACTACCAATAGTGGAACGGCATGGAGCGATTTAAGCAGCAATTTGCAAATTGGACAAATGTATCGTTTAGGTTTGGCAGCTACTAATAATAATATGTTGCTAACCGGAAAGCAGGACAACGGAACCGATCGCTTTAGTGGTTCTGCATGGTCGAGCGTGCTTGGTGGTGATGGTATGGAGGCTATTATTGATTGGAGTAATTCCAACGTTCAATACGGTGAAGTATATTATGGTGAAATTTACAGAACCACCTCTGGTGGAAATTTAAACACTAATATAGTTGCTTCAGGAGGAACAGGAGTTAATGCAGATGGAGGTTGGGTTACACCATATATAATGAACCCATTAAGATCAACAACACTTTTGGTCGGAAAATCTCAAGTGTTCAGGTCGCGCAATAGAGGTGGAAGTTGGTCTCAGGTTGGTTCTATAAGTATAAGCGGAAGTTTAACAGCCATGGCTTATGCACCAAGCGACAGTAATTATATTTACGTAGCTTCGGGTACTAAATTTTATTCATCCGTTAATGGCACATCCTTCACCGATCGCACAGGGACATTACCTGTTGGTCTGGCTTCCATCAGTTATATTGCAGTTGCGAATAATAACCCATCTCATGTATGGGTAACATTATCGGGCTATTCAGCAGCCAACAAAGTTTATTATTCACCAGATGCAGGAGTAACATGGACTAATTTTACTGCATCAGGATTACCTAATTTGCCTGTAAATTGTATCGTTTATCAAAACAATACGAATGATGGATTATATATGGGAACAGATGTTGGTGTCTATTATCGCGACAACTCTTTAGCTTCATGGTCTGCTTTTAGTACAGGCATGCCCAATGTGGTGGTGGATGAATTAGAAATTCAATATACCGCATCTAAATTAAGAGCAGCCACATTTGGAAGAGGAATATGGGAAAGTGATTTGTATTCCTTACCTGTTGCTGACGTTTCTATTGCTGCGAGTGCCACAACAATTTGCTCTGGAACATCGGTTACATTTACTGCTACTCCTGTAAATGGAGGAACCACTCCTTCATATCAATGGCAAATTAATGGTAGTAACGTTGGCAGTAATTCTCCAACGTTTGCAACCTCCGCTCTGAACGATTCAGATGTGGTTACATGTATCATGACTTCAAATATGTCAGGAGTATCTGGCAGTCCGGCCACTTCCAATTCAGTTACGATGATTGTAAATTCATTACCAACGGTTGGTGCTGCAGTTTCTCCATCATCAACAGTTTGTGCAGGTACGGCAGTTACATTAAGTGGAACGGGCGCTTCATCATATAGCTGGACAGGCGGGGTTACCAACGGAACAGCATTTACTCCTGGAGCTACTGCGACTTATACCGTAACTGGAACAACCAATGGTTGCTCGAATACAGCAACCCAAACGATAACTGTTAATGCAATACCGACTGTAGGAGCAACCGTTTCTCCATCATCAACAGTTTGTGCCGGAACCGCAGTTACATTAAGTGGAACGGGTGCTTCATCATATAGCTGGACAGGCGGAGTTACTAACGGAACAGCATTTACTCCGGGAGCAACTGCAACTTATACAGTAACGGGAACAACCAATGGCTGCTCCAATACGGCAACACAAACAATAACTGTTAATACAATACCAACAGTGGGAGCAACAGTTTCTCCATCATCAACAGTTTGTGCAGGAACTGCAGTTACATTAAGCGGAACGGGAGCTTCTTCATATAGCTGGACTGGCGGAGTTACTAACGGAACAGCATTTACACCAGGAGCAACTGCAACATATACCGTTACAGGAACCTCCAATGGTTGCTCTAATACAGCAACCCAAACGATAACTGTTAATGCAATACCGACTGTAGGAGCAACCGTTTCTCCATCATCAACAGTTTGTGCAGGTACAGTAGTTACATTAAGTGGAACGGGTGCTTCTTCATATAGCTGGACTGGCGGAGTTACCAACGGAACAGCATTTACACCAGGAGCTACTGCAACCTATACAGTAACAGGAACAACCAATGGTTGCTCGAATACAGCAACCCAAACGATAACTGTTAATGCAATACCAACGGTGGGAGCAACAGTTTCTCCATCATCAACAGTTTGTGCAGGTACGGGAGTTTCATTAAGCGGAACGGGTGCTTCATCATATAGCTGGACTGGCGGAGTTACTAACGGAACAGCATTTACACCAGGAGCAACTGCAACATATACCGTTACAGGAACCTCCAATGGTTGCTCTAACACAGCAACACAAACAATAACTGTTAATGCAATACCAACAGTGGGAGCAACGGCTTCACCATCATCAACAGTTTGTGCCGGAACTGCAGTTACATTAAGTGGAACGGGTGCTTCTTCATATAGCTGGACAGGCGGGGTTACCAACGGAACAGCATTTACTCCAGGAGCAACTGCAACCTACACAGTAACTGGAACCTCCAATGGTTGCTCTAACACAGCAACACAAACAATAACTGTTAATGCAATACCAACTGTGGGAGCAACAGTTTCTCCATCATCAACAGTTTGTGCAGGTACGGCAGTTACATTAAGCGGAACGGGTGCTTCATCATATAGCTGGACAGGCGGGGTTACCAACGGAACAGCATTTACTCCGGGAGCTACTGCAACCTATACTGTAACGGGAACAACCAATGGTTGCTCGAATACAGCAACCCAAACGATAACTGTTTTATCAAATTTCAACATCACTGCATCTGCCGGAGCTAATGGAAGCATTTCGCCAAACGGTATTACTGCTGTCTGTTTTGGTGATAATCAAACCTACACAATAACACCAAACGGAGGATACGCCATTTTAGATGTACTTGTTGATGGTGTTTCTGATGCAGGAGCAATTCTAAGCGGTACATATACTTTTACAGGAGTAAATTCAAGTCATACCATCAGTGCTAGTTTTTATTTTGTTTCTGTTTGTGTTGCACCTTCGTTTACAACTTGCCCGGGAACTCAAACTGGCAGTACAGATGCAGGTTTATGTAGCACTGTGGTAAACTATACTCCCACCTTGTCAGGCACGGCTCCAACTATTACTTATAGTTTGGCAGGTGCAACTTCAGGAAATGGAAACGGAACCGGAAGTGGTTTGTCCTTTAACAGAGGGACAACAACAATTACTTTAACCGCTACTAATGGTTGCGGAACGGCCTCTTGTTCTTTCGATATAATTGTTGCCGACAATGAAGCTCCTGTGGCTACAGTTGCAAATTTACCAATGATTACCGGACAATGTTCTACAAGTGCAACTGCACCTACTGCAACAGACAATTGTTCAGGAACAATTACAGCAACCACATCAGATCCTACTTCTTATTCTCAGCAAGGAACCTACACCATTCATTGGAATTATTCTGATGGAAACGGAAACAGCCTCACACAAAATCAAACGGTAACGGTGCTTGACAATACACTTCCGTTAATAACTGCACCAATCGACATTACTGTATGCAGCGGAACTAGCATAACTTTGGGAACTCCTGTAACAAGCGATAATTGCTATGTTGCATCAGTGGTTAATAATGCACCGAGCTCTTATCCTGTCGGAAACACAGCTGTTACTTGGACTGTAACCGACAGTGCTGGAAACACTGCAACAACTGTTCAAAACGTAACGGTACTTCCGAATTACACTATTGTTGCCTCTTCAGGAGCTAATGGTAGTATTTCGCCTGCTGGCTCGAGCACTGTTTGTGCAGGTGGAAACCAATCGTATTCTATTTCTGCAAGTGCAGGATATCAGATTTTGGATGTTTTAATAGATGGCGTTTCTAATGCCGGAGCTATCGGCACAGGAACGTACACATTCACTAATGTGCAAGGTAATCATACGATCAGTGCTACTTTTGTAAATGGTTGCACAACTCCGGTAGGGTCGGCTACAGACATTGTTATTTGTAGTGGAGATGCTTCTAATCTCCCTCTCAATTCTAACGTTGCAGGAACCAGTTTCACCTGGACTTCATCCGTTATTTCGGGAAATATAATTGGAATGAATGACTGTTCGACCGGTTGCGGTTCGGCAATTACAGACATCTTAACGAACATTGGCAGCACTCAGGCTTTAGTGCAATACACCATCACACCAACTGCAGGAGGTTGTACAGGGACACCATTCACAGCCAATGTAACAGTAGGAGCAATACCTGCTGCTCCTGGAAACATTTCAGGACCTAATGCGGTTTGTGGAATATTGAATGCTACATATTCTATTGCACCAATACTTGGAGCTACTTCATATACCTGGTCAATAACCACAGGAGGTTCTATGATGACAATCGTTTCGGGACAGGGAACAAATTCTGTAAATGTTAACATATCGACAGGTAGTTTGAATTTGTTTGTTATTTCAGTACAGGCATCTAATGGTTGTGGTAGCAGTGCCCCTAACTCAATATCTATTACTAAAAAACCAGCTGTGCCGGGTGCTATAAGCGGACCTACCTCCACTTGCGGGCAAACTTCGGCTACTTTCTCCATTGCTCCTGTATTTTCTGCAACATCCTATATATGGACCTTGCCTGCTGGTATGACATATCAGAGTGGAGCAGGAACTACACAGATCACAGTAAACATAGGCTCAACTTTTATATCAGGTTTATTAAAAGTATCGGCAGTTAATGCATGTGGAAATGTACCTGGACAAACATTAATGATTACCGGAAACGTTCCTTTAATACCCGTGACTCTAAGCGGTCCTTCTAACATTTGTGCATTAACCACAGCAACCTATTCAATACCCGCTGTGGCAGGTGCAACAGGGTACAATTGGTTAATTACCGGAACAGGCAATAATATCAGTGGATCGAACACAGGAACGACTGCTACAGCTTTATTTGGCGGACCAGGGACAATATCAGTTGCGGCAACTAACCTTTGTGGAACAGGAATATACCGAGCATTGAATCTTGTAACAACCGCTATTCAACCAGGAACAATTAGTGGCCCGATGAATACATGTGGATTAACTACTGCATCCTATTCTGTGGCACCAGTTGCAAATGCTTCCGTTTACAACTGGAATTTAGCGACAGGAATGACTTGGGGAACTGGTCAAGGAACTAATATAATAAATGTAAACATAGCTCCAGGCTTAACAAATAGCACTGCAACATCCATCCTAAGGCTCACTGAGACTAATACTTGTGGTAATACTTCATTATTCAGAACAACTACAATTACTCGTTGTTTAAGCCCGGATGCATTAAATGCTAATTCTGAAAATCTATTCTCAACTATTTATCCTAATCCTGCTTCTTCAGTCTTTTCCATCGATATGAATATGGATATGGACAAAGAAATTATTCTTGAATTATATGATATTCTAGGCAAAATTGTTATAAGAGAAAGACACACTTTACCCTCGGGGATGTCAACTATAACTACAAATATTGAATCCTTTAACAGAGGAATGTACTTTGTGCGAATTATGGATACACATTTGAACGTAATTCATACTGAACCTTTAATAAAACAATAGAAAATTAGAAAACAAAAAGCCTCTAATTTCGTAGAGGCTTTTTTGTTTTCTTAATAAAACGCTTCTATTAAAATCTGAATTTTGGAATATTTAATTTTTGAAAGTGATTTAATTTACTTACTTTCGTTAAAAGGAACGAACAGCTCGTATAAAACATGCACCTATAAAGTCAGAAACTTGCTCTTCCTGTCCGGTTTCAAAGTCTAATACAGTATTTGCATCAGCACTCCAATAACGAATTGGATGATGAACATTACCTACTCTTTCCTTTGCTTGTATCACTTGTCTTTTCTTTCCAGTTCGAAAACCAGCTATATTTTTGTTCTCAAGATTTGTATACATCAACTTCTGCTCTTCTATAGTTGGCAATCTCCAATCATTAAAACCATTTGAAAAAAGTTTTTTGCACAAACTATCTGCTTGGTTCCAGTTCATCTCCATTTGGCCCCCTACTTCCATTAATGACGAAACAATTCCATGCCCTTTACTCTCGTACACTACATATCCACCACTTTTACAACTTGAACGCACCCCGGAAGCTTTTACTGTATATCCTTTAGGAGGTGGTGCTGTTTTAGATGCAGGTTTTATGAAGTAGCTAAATGTCGCTCCTGTTTGACCTGAATGCGGAAAATTAAAAGTGGCATTATCTTTACTTAAAATGACATTAGCATTTCCGTCCATTTCAACATTATTAAAAGTCAAATTAAATGATCGAACATAAAATTCGAAATTGCTTTTAAAAATGGTTAGTATTGACTTAGAAACCTTAGACCTTAGGTAAAACGTTTGGGGTAATTCCTGATACACCTGAGTAAACTCATATATTAGTTTCCCTCTAGCTTTTTGAATCCTCACCTCTTCGGTCGACATACCCAACATCGATAAGGTTTTTAAAAAGTAATCCGAACAATTGTCCATCGTTTTATTTGCAATTGCAGTGATAATAAGAGGTAACTCCCAATTAACAAGATGATCTGGGGTTTCGGATTCGGAAGATTTTGGTGTACCTATTGTCAAATCATAATTATATGCTATTTGCATAGGTTCATGTAAAACCCCTGTCATTTGAGCCAGAGCCTCCTCTTCTTCCAATTGTTCAAGCAATGATTTCCTCATAATTATTATCGATTCATCAAATTGACATTTTGCTGAGATGCCCTTTTTCTGAATAAATTCAAGTAGTTTGCTTACCGACAGAACAACTCTGGCTGTTGTTGCCCAAATATCAACTGAGAGTTGCTGGTTTACCAATATCTCGCATGACTGAATACAACCACTGGTTGGTGACAAACATTCTTCAACTAAGGCCTGCTTATTAAGAATTTCCATTTTGTCAGAAATAAAAACACAAAACGTTTGTCTTAATGCTGAAATCATTGCAGTATGTTTTGCTTCGGCTTCAGATTTCCCTCCTCCACACACTATAAGTGTTATTATATCACTTTTTCCACTTTCGTTACCCAGTGCCTTTGCACAAAATGATGATGTTGATAGAAGGCATAATAAAATTAGTTTTATATGGAAGAGTTTCATGTAAAATATTTTTATAAGTTTTTTTGCATAATCAGAAAACAGATAATTAATTCTTCCTACAGACAACAAAATCTCTAGGTTCGCCTATTTTATTAAAACAAACTATACTCAAAAGGAACCGTATTATCATCAGAATTATGGGCGATAATCTTTTTCCTGATTTGTACGGAGTTGAGTCTGTACGGAAAACATTTTAGCTATTATTTTTGGCATTTATTAATTAATTTTTAATCAAAAAAGGCAATTTTCATATCAGCTTTTTTTAGATGGGAAATGGTAACTTTCAAATTTAGTCCCTAAGTTAGCTCGTTCTTCTGCGAATACACTCACCCCTTCTATCCTAGGTAACAAATTGAAATTTTTGAAATATTGCAAAATGTTTATTGCAAAAAACAAGTTATCGTTTAAGTAAACTGAAATTTCGCCAGATGAAGTGCTCTTACCGCTGAATATTCTCCAACTTTTACATTTTGTTTTCAATCATGAACTTCTAAGTATACATACAAATAAAACGCCCTGCATTTTATTGCAGGGCGTTTTCACAAAAATAGGACGATATTACTGTTTCACCACTCTTTCGGTATGCATCACATTCGAATTGGCATCGAGTATTCTAACAAAATACATTCCGTTATTAAATTGCTCCATGTTTGTTTTCATTGTTGATGTTCCTCCTGTTAATGTGTGTTTTTCGCTGATAACAATATTACCAAGTACATCATAAATTTCCATTACTATTTCCTGGTCTTTATCAGCTGTTATATCCATTGTAAATTCAGCCGATGTAGGATTAGGATACACATTAGAGAATGTGTTACCTCCCT
>CAIYIS010000057.1 GCA_903926385.1 uncultured Bacteroidota bacterium | reverse complement strand
GTTACATATGTTTTTCACAGTACTCAATTGTTTTTTTGTCAAGTTCGTTTAACAAATCCTTGTTTCCTACTGTACTATAAATTTGCAAACTACTTTTATATTCTTTCTCTTTGAATTTCTGTCTTGCTCTTTCAATTTTCATTTCTTCAAAGTGGTTGTTATATTCAATTTGAGATTTAGCTTTGTGTTCTTTAATATATTGTTCTTCTAATTTTGAAGCCTCAATTAGTTTAACACATAAGCCATTAAAAAAGTCGTCAACTATAAATTCAAAATCGTGCAAGATATGTCTAAATGCAAGTAGTTTGTCATCCGATTGAAAGTCGGGGAATTGTTTTTTGTCTGCAACACCAATATGGTCAAGGTAAAATGTGTGTCCTACCACAAAGTCGTCAAACTCATAACCAATTTCGCCAATTGAAAAACGAAAACCAATAATAAATTTCTTGCGTCCATTCTTATAGGTCGCCACTGTATACTGTCCGCCTGAACCTTTTCCGTTTTCGTAATTGTCAAAAGCAAAGCCGTGTCGTTTCAAAAACGGTTCTAAAATTTCAAGTCCTTTTACCAAGTCTATTAATGGTTCCATACGAGTCTTAAAATTGCCTATAACTCATTTACAGGAGAAGTTTTTATAGAATAAACTCCTCCAATCTCTCCAAATTGGTTTGTATTTAAGAATTTTATCTTTTACAAAAATACATATTATTATTATAGCTCCATATCCTCTATCGGGCATTTTAATATGAGTACTTTTTCTATAAATCTCGGTTGTTTTGCTTAAAAATTCTCTTTGCAACCTCAAAAATCAACCAAAAAACAAAACCCTCCACCCGAAACTTGTAACCCGAAGGCCTAACAAACCGTTAAAAAGGGCTGATAAAAAGTCAAAAATGGGCGGTATCCCGTTTTTTTGTCAAGAGGGTTTTATCTTGAACTACTATTGCAGTGTGAAAAGATAAAACACTGCAATGAATTTAAAACATCTTATATTAACCCTATCGGCAATGGCTTTTGGCCCATGCAGCTCGGCTGTTAATGCTCCCGACACTACTATTTTCTTAACCGACATGTCGGTTGTGTTAACCGACACCTCGGTTGTGCTAACCGACATGTCGGTTGTGCTAACCGACACCTCGGTTGTGCTAACCGACACCTCGGTTGTGCTAACCGACATGTCGGTTGTGTTAACCGACACCTCGGTTGTGATAACCGACACCTCGGTTGTGCTAACCGACACCTCGGTTGTGCTAACCGACACCTCGGTTGTGTTAACCGACATGTCGGTTGTGCTAACCGACACCTCGGTTGTGCTAACCGACACCTCGGTTAAGCTAAAAGGTATGTCGGACCAATTATGCACAGTTATTCCATCTGTGTATATAAACAACCGATACAAACTGCCACCACCATTTACCTGAACGCCTTACTAACCTAATTTACACATTGCCTTATGGCATTTTTAACTATTAATTATTAAAAAAAAACAATATTATGAAAAAACCAATTTTTAAATTTGTCTTAACTAAAAAAGACATAAAATCATTAAGAAACAAAAAAGGCTCAACAGCTGCCTCATGGCGAAATCCCATTGTGCTGCTGGCGGTAATCAGACGCAGAATAATAAAAGGAAAACTGGGTTTTACTATCGACACAGCCGACAAAATATTTTTGTTTAAATCGAAAGCTATTTTTGATGCGATAACGCTTAATACCGGAGGATTTTATTCTCCTGCATTTAGCAGTTTAACTGTTTTGGGCACTCAGAATGACGATTTTGAGCAAGCCATTTCTAACATGGCCTTGGGTGTATTGGGTGCCGAAGGTGCTAAAATAACTGCAAAAAATACGTTGAAAGACACACTGGATGAAGCACTGATTTATATAAACCGTTTGGCACGCGCCAATCAGTCGGCTGCTATCGAAATGATTACCGGTGCTTGTATGGAAGTGGTTCGTAATGGTTCGTACGACAAACCTGGTTTTGCAGTAAAACTTGGAAACGGAACTGGTGAAATAAAACTAATTGCCAAATCTGTTAAAGTAGACGGAAAATATGTAAAAGCTACTTATTTCTGGCAATACAGCATTGACGATGGTAAAACCTGGGAAGACCTGGAGCAAACTTTGGTGGCTAAAGCCCTTGCCACAGGTATGCTTGCGGGAGTTCCTACTGTGTTCCGTACCCGCAGTAAATCTACCAAAGGAGGTTTAACTCCGTGGAGTGGAAAGATTGAAATCACTCCAAGATAAGCTGCAACCCTTGCTCTAAGCTACCTTCGGCCATACTCGGGCCCTGCCCGGTATCCAAACCAAGTACAGCAAAGAGTAAATTAAAAAGCCCCGAACTAACGTGTTTGGGGCTTTTTTTGTGTTGCACCTTATCCCGGCCCCTCTCTTTGAAAAAAGGAGAGGGGGGCAGAGCGGAATGGTTTATTGAATAATTATTTTCCTGTTTACTGTTCCTTGTTCGTTGTTAACTGATATAAAATAAATACCTGCTTTCAGTTCTCCTTTTTCCAAAATGTATTGTTTTCCCAAAAAGGTGGCTGATTTAATTTCTTTACCTAACACATCGGTTATGATGATTGTTGTTAGTTGTTGGTTGTTGGTTGTTGGAAGCGTGATGGTGGTTTGGGAAGTAAATGGATTAGGAAAAATACTCATATCTAATTTATTTATTTCGGTTATTCCAACTGTAGAAATATTGAAACAAGTGGAAGTGTCCACACATCCATTTTTAGTTACAATTACAGCGTAATCTCCATTTGCGGTTGCTGTATAACTTTGGTTGGTCTCGCCTGTAAGGTGTGAGTAACTGTTATTGCAATCCACCCACTGATAATTTGCTCCTGTGGAATTGGCTGTTAACAGAGGAGGAGTTACAGTTACTGAAACGTCCACATTATTGATGGTTAAATAAAGTGTAGCCAACGAATCACAACCAAAAACACCAGTTAATGCAGCTGTATAAATTCCGGAAGAGGAATAAGTATTACCATCTGTTGGCCAAAAATAATTTCCACAAGCAATAGCAGTATCCGAACCGGCATAGGCTGAATGTACCATTAAATTAGTTACTACAATGCTATCGCTGTTATTTATATCTTGTAATATATCAATAAAAACTCCGGTGGATGTATAAGTGTTATTTCCAACTATGATACTATCACCCTGACAAAAACTGATGTTTTGAGTGGTAACTCCTGTTAAGAAACCAAAAGTAAATGCCCCCGAATTGGCGATTGCCGAATTGGTAACAATACTGCCTGCTCCCGTACCTGTGCACGTTCCTGTGGCGGTTGAAAGTAAATTGTCCCAAGACACACCATTAAAATTAGCAATGGATAACTCATTACAATTAGTGATGGCACTAACGGATGCATCTTCCCAATACAACTCAACAGAAACTGGAGATGCAAATGCTAACGAATTAAATTGCCAGTGCTCTATATTACTAACAGCTGTAAGTGGTAAATTTACAGGGGAAATAAAAGCAGGAGAGTTGTCGAAATATTCTGCTTTGTACTGCGCACCAATAGCCACAGGTGCACTCATAGCCATCCTTCTCCATTTATTATTTTTACCGATAGGAAACACAAATGCATCATTCCCTGATTTAATCATCGGGCCATTCACAAAACTCACTGCACTTCCTATGTTAGAAGTGGCATTATCGTTTAGCGTAAGCAGGTGTGTTGTGCTTGTGTTTAATTTACCTGTTGTTAATTCAAGGTGTCCGATGATATTGACGTTGGTATTAATGTCGATACCCGATGCAGAAGTGTTAGCTGCAGTTAAATTATAAAATGCTATAGATGCGCCACTGGTAATGGTTTGCGTATTGCTTCCATTAAAATATAATGTATTGGTATTTGCAATAAAATTTCCGATTGCATTAAAATCTCCGCTTATTTTTATTACAACCGGACTCTGATGATTAACGGTGCCTGCATTTTGAATAAATACGGTATGGAACTGATAACTGCCATTGCCTTGCAAAATAGTGCTACCATTAAAGTAAGTACTTACATTGGTTGCAAAAAATACTCCCTGGTTATTAAATGAATTACTACCGCTAATAGATAAGGATGAATTTCCGGTTTGAATAATACTATCATTTATATACAGATTATCGATAAGACTTCCGCTATAATTTACCACTGCGTTTCCATCCATTTTTAAATACATATTTACAGTACTCAGCGCTGTATTTTGTATCAACCCGGTTATGGAGGTATTACCTCCGTTCAATAAAACTTTTGGAGTTCCCGACCCGGGCGAAATGCCAAGCCAGAGAAGGTCTCCGTTCAAATTGAATGTTCCTGCATTCATGGTAAAAGTTGGCTCGTAAGGTCCGAATTCATTATCAAGCGAAAGACTACCATTAACGGTGAGCATTCCTCCATTCATATTAAACTGGCAGGAGTTCAAAACGCTTCCATCTGCCAAGGCCAATAACTGTCCTACTGTAATAGCGCCTCCGTTAAAATTAAAAATGCCTCCAAGATCCAGCAACAATCGTTGGCCTACACCAACTGTTCCATTCTGCATAGTGGTAACACTATTTTCACCCGTTATGAATCGTTGGTTTACATTTACTGTTCCTCCATTGATATTCATATTTCCACCTAAATCTATTATTAATCTGTTACCTGCTTGCAAAGTACCGCTATTAATAGTCAGCAACGAATTTACATCGTTCACCACTATATTGCCGGTAGTCGAAACATTTGCATTAATGGTCAGTTGTCCGCCATTAAGTATTGTAATGGTGCTTGCAGTAAAAGTAGAATTCGTTGTAATAACAGGTTGCACAGCTGCCCCTGTATAATTAGCAGGGTCAATCGTTTTGGCGGAGCCACTTGTTGGCGGAGCCGACCAATTGTTGGCGTTGTTCCAATCAGAATTTACTGTTCCTCTCCAGTTTTGCGAAAAAGTGTTTTGAGAAATTAATAGAATTGTAATAAAAGCAGTGGTTATTTTTTTCATTTAGTTTAGTTATTGTTAGCTATCTGTGTTTCTTACGTATTGGCCTCTTGCCACAAAATATTATTATTTTGAATACAAATATAATATTAAAAAATAAGTCCAACGTTTAGCTCTAGGCTCGCGGACGCAATAAGAAGTAAACTTCCCGTCAAAAAAAAATTATACATTTGTAAAAAAGTCAGGTAACAATTTATACAATACAAGTAGGCATTATGCCCTTAATTCTAAAAAACAATACTAATTGAAATGATGAACGATATAAAAATAGAAAGAATAACATCTACATCTTGTTTGCCCCAATGTGCAGAAGTGTTGGTGCAAGCCTATAATGCTGAACCATGGAATGACGAATGGACTAAGGAAGTGGCCTTAGAAAAATTGATGCTGTATTATAACACACCAAAATTTATTGGATGGACAGCCTCCCTCAACGGACAAATACTGGGCTGTTGTGTAGGTAATATCGAACCTTATTTTTCGGGCGACTATTATTACTTAAAAGATATGTTTGTGTTGCCAGCTTCGCAAAAAAAGGGTATTGGCTTGGGTTTCATGACAACCATCAAAGCACATCTGGCCAGCATCAATGTAACGATGATTATTCTCTTTACCGGACAACAACATTTTCCATTTAATTTTTATCAAAAAGAAGGGTTTACCGAAATGGAAGGAATGAGAATGATGCTATGTGATAATTCTGAATTGTAAATTCTATATAACAGGATTTGCAAAAATCACAGGTCGCCCTTACAGGGCTTGATTTCATTGTTATTATTAATTTCTACAAACAGGTAGCCCTTACAGGGCTTGGTTTCATTATTATTATTAATTTCTACAAACAGGTCGCCCTTACAGGGCTTGGTTTCATTGTTATTATTAATTTCTACAAACAGGTCGCCCTTACAGGGCTTGGTTTCATTATCATTACTAAATTCTAAAAACAGGTAACCCCAATGGGGCAAAAATAAGCACTCGCATACGCGAGCTCACTCTTCGCGCCCTTTGCGTAAAACCTTTGCGAACTTTGCGGTTAAATACGTTCTACCCCCAATCTGAAATTTGAAATTTGAAATCCCCCCCTATTCATTCTAAAATTCTACAAATCTAGAATTCTAAAATTTAATCAGTGAATCTGTTGCTAACCTTTCCGTACCTCCATTTGAAATCCCCCTCCTATTCATTCTAAAATTCTACAAATCTAGAATTCTAAAATTCCTTCCCTCCCGTATCTCAATTTGAAATCTGGAATTTGAAATCTGAAATTATAATCTATTTACAATTTTTAATAATCATATCCTCGGCTTCTTCTTGTCCCAGCAGAGCAGCTTTTAGCCAATCATCACAAGCAGGTTTGGTTTCGCCAAGGTCGAAAAAGCTATTACCTCGGTTGAAAAAAGCCTTGGCACAATTCGGATTGAGCACAAGTGCTTTGTTATAATATTCTATCGAAATACGAAGTTGCCCCAGCATATAATAGGAGTTACCAATGTTAACCAGACTATCCATTTGGTTTTGAAGCGAAGGTGAGAGGACAAGTATATTGTGGTTTTTGTGTGTGCTTTGAGCACAAGTGTGATGCGCCATGCACAGCATGAACAGAGATAAAACAAAAAGATATTTTATTGCTTTCATCACACGAACTTACAATTAATGTTGAACCTGAAAACAGATTACGTATGCCTGCTTTAGCTTTCGGCAAAGCCGAAGTTGGTAAAGATGTTTTACTTTTTTCGTTGAATCAGATGATGGTATTCGGGAATAATGTTGAACATATACACCAACACACCATACATAAGCGTTATCACCCCCGATTTAATAATCATAGACACAACAGCATTAGGAAACACCGGAATAAAATAAGCTACACTCATAGTGAACACAATAACTCCGGCTATCTTTAAACTACCTGTATTAAAAGGCTGCATACCGAAATGACGGAGAATGATAATATACTTAATGGCATTATACACCACAGACGAAATGGCTGTAGCCAGTGCAGCTCCCACAATTCCATACATAGGAATTAAAATAATATTTAATGAAAATGCCATAATAAGCAGCAAAAACAAGAGATACGTTCCGTACATATATTTTGTAGAAGAGAAAAGTATAGAAGAATTAACTCCTGTAGAAACATTGAGAAAAGCACCAACACAAGCTATAACCGCGACCCCTGCTCCCTGATGATAAGGTGCTGGAAGAAGAGAAAGCAAATCGGTAATATTACTCACAATGCCCACCAGCAGCAGCCCTCCGATAAGCATCAGGTATTTTACCGATTGATAATAAATCTTGCGTATGCTTTCGGTATCGTTTACCGACCATGCTTGTGCTATTTTGGTATGTGTAATTCTTTCGAGTGAAGTAAGCGGAATTTCGATAACCAATCCGATAAATGCAGCCAGTGTAAATATCCCCACATAGTCCAGACTCATGTATTTTCCAATCAAAATAGTGTCGAGATGTTTTAACCCGATAGAAGAAAAATTGGCAAGCGTAAGCAACAGTCCAAAACGAATCAGGTTATTTACCCCAACCGATTTGAGTATACCCGAATCGAGCTTAAACGATGGCTTATCGATACTGTAAATATAAATAACCATAGCAATAACCTGAATCAGATAAATGCCAACAAAAAGATACATCATTTGGGTAAGGTCTATCCATCGAAGATAATAAACCACAATCAGAATAATAAACAGCACACGAGCCAGAATACCTTCGAAAAAGCTAATAATAGTAGTTTTGAAAAGCGAAGAACAATAAGCATTGAGTGTCATGTTCAGCCCAATGATTAGCGAAAGCGGCAACAGTAAATTAAAATATTGAGTAAACAAATACGACTGTTGTATGTATTGGTCGATGATGATGTCTTTAAAAAGATAAATCAACAACCCACAGATAATCGCACCTGCCAATGGAAAGAGCAGCATCAACCCAAAGTAGCCATGATGCCCTTTTTCTTGATTGCGGAAGTAAGGAAAATATTTGGTGGTAACACTGCTCACACCGAGCGGAAGCACAGTGGCTATTAAACTGGCAGCAGCAATGATAATTTTTGTTAGCCCCAGTTCTTCGGGCTTTAATAAATTAGGCTGAATAAATAAAAGACTCACAAAACCAATAACCACACCTGCATAAGTGATGATGGTATTCCGGATGCCTTGTTTTTTAATTGTACTCACCTTTTTGTTGATTAGAATTTCTGCATGCCTGCTGGTGCAATTGTTAAGTCATTGTTTTCTTTGTGGCCTTATGAAAAGGAAACCGAACCACTATATACACATGATTCCACAGGGTTTGAACAAAACCATAATGTTTGGCCATAATGCGGAAACGCTCTGCCCATGCCGATTGTTTATTGCGATGCGATGTGCCTCCTGCAAGGTATCTGGAAATATAACCACCTGTGTAGGTTGTTTTATCAGCCTGTTTCAGCACATTAATTACCCAGTCTATATCGGCAGCAATGGAGTATTCGAGATTATAAAAATCGCATAGCAGACGTTTGGCAATAAACGACTGATGCGACACACACATGCCGTATTTCAAACTTTTCCAGTTAAGCTGAGCGGGAGGTTTTAGTCTTCGGTCGCCAAGTGCCTTTCCATCTTCGGTTACCACAAGAGTGTTGCCATAATACACATCGGCATTAACTGAAGAAGCAAATATGCGAGTGATGGTATCTTTGTCGTACAGCTCATCGCCTGCATTCAGAAACATAATGTAATCGCCTGTTGCATTCTTCAGGCCTTTATTCATGGCATCATACAAACCGTTGTCTCGTCCCGAAAGAATCAATGCAATCTGAGATTGGTACTGTTCGGCCAACTCCAGAGTACCATCATCAGAACCACCGTCAATAATGATGTATTCAATATTGATATAGGTTTGAGCTATTATACTTTTAATAGTTCGTTCAATCAGCGGCTGCGCATTATACACCACTGTAACAATACTGAGTTTTGGATTGAAATGCATTTTATTTGACTTCGCTCTGCACCCTCCATGTCGGGAGGCATTCAAGCAGTTGAACTAACCTTTATATTTGTTTGTTATTATTTAGTTTCTAAAAAAGATACCATTACACTGCAATACTTTTCCGGTTTTGTTATCGGTAAATGCCGGAACAATGCTGGTCAGTTGAAATCCTTTTTGCTGCATGTAGTCGAGCACCTGAGGCAACAGCCAGTTTTGGTTTTCGTACAATGGAATTAAAGAAATTTCCATTTCAATGCCGGTGGCTCTGTCGAGCATTTGCTGAGCGCCTTTGAGCACTTCCTGTTCAAATCCCTGAACATCTATTTTGAGAAATAACTTTTTAGTCTTGCCAGCATATTCTGCACCTATCTCATCCAGCGGAAACACCTGTACTTTTTCTTTTCCTATAATCTTCGATTCGGGAGCCCCTTCTATATGCGAATCGAGCATATTGAGCAAAGTACTGCTTACCGAATTGGCAGATATATTAATTTCTATTTCTTCCTTTTTAGCACCAATGGCACATCTCGAAGCCACTTTCCAGTTAGCATACTTCTTGCTTTCGGAGTCGATAATAGAATGAACCGAAGACAAAGGCTCGAACGATACAATCTGATGACTGTAGCCTGCATCCATAATGCCGGTGGCGTATTGGCCTTTGTTGGCACCAATATCAAAAACCATATCAATGTTATAATGTTGCAGAAGTCTGATTCGCCTCAACTCCTCGCTTGTTGCAGGGTTGTATTTGCGAATAAGTATTCCGAAACTTTGAAATATTTTTTTAGTGATGCGCTCAAAACTATTCATAAGGTATGCCTTCTATTTTAGTCTGCAATATTAAGAATTTTTAACAAGCACAGAGGCTTCTGTGAAAACCATTATTTTATTTACATTTGCCAAACTATGTCAGCCGAAAATACATACAAAGGATTATCATCATTCTTCAGTAATTGCACTCAAACCATTGCATCGCTGGGAAAGGTATTGATGAAATCGAAACCGGGAACACGCCTGCCTGTGGCTGACGGAGCTTCGTGCATAGTGCTCGGTAATGGCCCTTCGTTGAAGCCCTCGCTCGAAAAACATCCTGACTTTTTTAAACAACATGCTCTGTTTTGCGTAAACAGTTTTTCCATTACTCCCGAATACACTTTGCTGAAACCGGCTTATTACGTTATTCTCGACCCGGGATTTTGGTATGGAGAAAGTGAAGTGGTGGTAAACACCATCGCATCGCTTAAATCGAAAACTACCTGGACTGTGCATTTGCTGGTACCGCATGAAGCAAAGAAATCGGCCAACTTCAGAGAAATCGAAAAACATAATTCGAATATTAAAATCAGCTATTTCAATTATACAGTTTACAAAGGTTTTCAGAACATCGGCTTTTGGCTTTTCGACCGAAACATGGCTATGCCTCAATCGCAAAATGTATTGGTTGCAACTTTATTTCTGTCAATGAACACCGGATTTAAGGAGGTTTATTTATTCGGAGCTGACCATGGATGGCACGAAAGCCTTCATGTAAATGACGACAATGTGCTTTGTTTTAAAGACACTCATTTTTATGATGGAAAAGAACAACCAAGTTATCGCCCTTTCTACAAAGGAATTCATCTGAAAGAAACATTTACCATGCACGAGATATTAGTAACATTTGGCAAAATATTTTTGGGCTATATGATGATGAATGATTACGCCAAACATAGAAAAACAAAAATATTCAATGCCAGTGAAACATCATTCATTGATGCATTTGAGAGAGTAAAAATTAAATAAACATACATGATCGCATTATTTTCATCTCCATCCACCTACTGGCTAAAATGGGTTTTCACCAAATGGAAACTGGAAACGAAATATTATAAACAGCATTTGCATTTGGAATACATGGCAGAAGTAAAAAACTGCAAATTCAATCAATACAATACCGTTTATAAATTTGCCCGCCTTAGAAATTCCGAACTGGGCGATTTTAGTTATGTGGCTCGCAATTCTCAAATTTATAATACCAAGGTAGGCAAGTTTACCTGCATTGGGCCTAATGTTAGCGCAGGTATGGGAGCACATCCATCAGAAGGGTATGTTTCCACTCATCCTTTATTTTATTCTACACTTGGTCAGGCGGGAGGTTTGGTTATTGTCGAAAAAAATCTGTTCGATGAATTTCCTTCTACCGAAATTGGGAATGATGTGTGGATAGGCAACAATGCCATCATAAAATATGGTATAAAAATAGGAGATGGAGCCATTATTGGTTCGGGGGCTGTGGTAACCAAAGATGTGGAGCCATACAGTATAGTAGGTGGTGTTCCTGCCAAAACGATTAAGTACCGCTTCTCGGAAGAACAAATCGAATTTCTGCTCAACTTTAAATGGTGGGATAAAGATTTAGATTGGCTGAAGAAAAACAAACATTTGTTTCAGAACATCGGAGAATTCGAAAAAGAATTTTTAGCAAAGTAAACCTCACTTCATTCTTGTCAACTTAACAGAACCATGGAATACATTATCATTTGTATCGTTGCATTTGCCGGTTCAGGGTTAACTTTATTTTCCGGATTTGGATTGGGAACACTGCTGGTTCCGGTGTTCGGCATTTTCTTTCCCATCGAAATTGCCATTTCGTTAACGGCTATCGTTCATTTTCTGAACAATATTTTCAAACTGTTTTTGCTTGGTAAATCTGCTAATAAAAAAGTGATTTTTAATTTCGGTATTCCTTCTGTTATTGCTGCTTTCTTTGGAGCTTATGTGCTTTACCTGCTTTCCGATTTACAAGCTTTAGCGAATTATTCACTTTTCGGAAAAGAATTTGTGATTATGCCAATGAAGTTTGTTATCGGTGTTTTGCTTATGTTTTTTGCATTGTTCGAAATTATCCCCCGCTTCAAAAACTGGCAGGTAAGCGAAAAGTATTTAGCCTATGGTGGATTTTTGAGTGGTTTCTTCGGAGGTTTATCAGGTAATCAAGGTGCATTACGCAGTGCATTTCTGGTTAAAGCTAATTTATCGCCACAGAGTTTTATTGCCACAGGTGTTGTAATAGCTTGCCTCACCGATGTGGCACGTTTATTTGTATACTCTAATACCAATCTTCATTTTATCAATTCCGGCAATGTTTCACTTGTTGCATCGGCCACACTATGTGCATTTGCAGGTGCTTTTATCGGCAACCGATTGCTCAAAAAAATTACTATTAAAACCATACAATATGTAGTAGCTGTTATGCTATTTGTTTTTGCATTACTACTTGGGTGCGGTATCATTTAACTTAATCCTAACCTGCCTACCGCTCATCATCAAAAAATAACCATTCCTATAATAATCTGTAAAGATATGCTTGGGAATGTTAAATTTGTTTCGATTAAAATTACTGTAAACGCTTAACTAAATAAATATGAAAAAAATTACGATTACACTTTTAGCCATAACTTTTTTATCCATCAACTTCCTGCAAGCAGATGAAGGAATGTGGCTACCTATGCTTTTAAAAAATAACTATGCCGAGATGCAAAGGCTGGGACTTAAACTTACTCCCGAGCAGTTGTACGAGATCAATAATGCCAGTTTGAAAGATGCCATTGTCTGGTTTAATGGTGGCTGTACTTCAGAGATTATTTCTGAAAAAGGATTATTACTCACCAATCACCATTGCGGATATGATGCGATAGCTAAGCACAGTACCCCTGCCGATAATATTCTTGATAATGGTTTCTGGGCAAAATCGCTGGCAGATGAAAAAGAAAACCCGGCCATGTCTGCTTCTATTCTGGTTAGGATGGAAGATGTGTCTGACCGCGTAAACAAAGCTCTTGCCGGTGTTGACCCTAAAGATGTGGAAGCAAAGAAAACCGAAATATTCAAAGCTATTCAAAAAGAAGCAACAGAGAAAAATGGTTATGATGCAACGGTTCGTTCGTTTTTCCGCGATAATGCTTTTTACTTATTTGTTTTCGAAAAATTCACTGATATTCGTTTAGTAGCAACCCCTCCTCAATCAATCGGAAAGTTTGGAGGAGATACCGATAACTGGATGTGGCCACGTCATACTGGCGACTTTTCGGTGTTTCGTATTTATGCCAATAAAGAAAACAAACCGGCTCCTTACTCTAAAGACAATGTACCTTATCATCCTAAAAAGTTTTTAGACATATCTATCAAAGGTCTGGAAGAAGGCGATTTTACAATGGTTTATGGCTTTCCGGGCAGAACAAACCGCTATGAAACATCATACGGTATTCAATTGGCCACAGACAAAACCAATCCAGCAACTGTTGATTTGCGCGACATTCGCTTAAAAGCATGGAAAGAAGAAATGGACAAAAGTGATAGTGTACGTTTATTATTGTCTGCAAAGTATGCAAGCATTGCTAACTACTGGAAATATTATATCGGACAAACGGAACAATTAAAACGTCTGAAAGTGTTTGAAGAAAAACAACAATCAGAAAAGAAATTCAGCGACTGGGCAAAAAACAAAGCAGAATATTCAGCTGTATTGCCTACCATAGAAAATGCTTATGTGGATTATAACAAATACGCACTGCACCGCACCTATGTTGGAGAATGCATCATGGCAAGTTCTATTGGTTTTTATGCATTAACTTTTCAGGATTTGGAAAAACAAATGAAAGCCGAAAAACAAGACACTGCCGAAATAAACAAAGCACTAAAAGCATTGAAAGGTGGTGTGGATGGTTTTTACAAATCGTTTAATGTTGTTTCTGATCAAAAAATACTGGCTTCGTTAACAGAGATGTTTTATAAAAACATCCCGGCAGATCAGCATCCTGCTTATATGGCTGAGATTTTGAAGAAATACAAAGCCAAAACAACTAAGGAAACCTTTGAAAAATTTGCTGCAGGTGTTTTCAAAAATAGCTTTATGGTTCACAAAGCTGATGTAGAAAAGTTTTTGGCAAAACCTGATTTAAAGAAACTGCAGAAAGACCCTGCCTATGCTTTTGTAAAGTCCTTTTATGATAATTACATTACGAATATCAAACCACATATTGATGCGTTTGGTGTGGTAAATAATACGCAAAGCAGCAAATACATTAAAGCATTAATGGAAATGCAACCGGAGAAAAAATTCTATCCGGATGCTAACAGTACATTGCGTTTAACATACGGTAAAGTGCAGTCGTATTCGCCTAAGGATGCTGTAAACTTTAAATACTACACCACACTATCGGGTGTGATGGAAAAAGAAAACCCAAAAAACTTTGAGTTCAACGTTCCGGCACGACTAAAGGAATTGTACAAAAACAAAGACTTTGGACAATATGCCAATAAAGAAAATGATATTAATGTTGCTTTTATTACCAACAATGATATTACAGGAGGTAATTCAGGAAGCCCTGTAATTAATGGTAACGGAGAACTTGTGGGTATTGCATTTGACGGTAACTGGGAAGCCATGAGTGGTGATATTTATTTCGACAGTAAATACAAACGCACCATTTGTGTGGACATTCGTTATGTACTGTTTATGATTGATAAATTTGGCGGAGCCAGCAATCTGATTAGTGAAATGAACATTATTAAAAACTAAACGAGAAACAATAACTCAATAAAAAAGTCCCGAAGAGATTCGGGACTTTTTTTGTTTTATAATTTACCTGTGCGCTTTACAAGTCCTCAGTGGCGATGATGGCGTTCAGAATTTTGCTGTATTCCTTTTCGGTTATGGTGGTTTCTATCTTTTCTTTGGTGGTGTATAAAGATACCTTTTTTACATGACTGTTCTCCATCTTCTGAAGGTCTTCTTTAGAAATAAGGTAAGATACTTCTATACCAGAATGGGTGCCTCCTACAGCAAGTGTTACGGCTCCGCAGCCTCTGCAACTGTATATATTGGTGGGACTGCTAACTGCAACCGAATCGGAGTTTTTAAGATAAAAAACAAACTGCTGCCCCATACCAATGGAAAATGTTTCTTCATCGTTGCGGATGATACGTAAATCAAAAAAATCGGAAGAGCCAATAACAGAGATTCGAAAATAGAGAGAAAGTAAACTGTTTGACACCAGTTTTTCCCAACGGCTTTGTTCAAGTTCGCGCAGCTTAACCTGCTTGTCAACTATGGTAGGTTGAATGATGGTATCCTGAGAAAAACTTTTTCCTGCAGCAAATACCATCATCATTGACAAAATGATTGTTGTTCGAATACGTTGGTTAATCAAAGAAGTCTTTTCTGAAATCAAATTAAACAGTAAGCTTTTTATATCTCACACGTTTTGGTTCCACATTGCCAAGGCGTTTCTTTTTATTTTCTTCGTATTCGGAATAACCTCCTTCGAAGTAATATACTTGCGAATTGCCTTCGAATGCAAGGATGTGAGTACACACACGGTCTAAAAACCAACGGTCGTGGGAGATGATAACGGCACAGCCTGCATAGTTTTCCAAACCTTCTTCGAGTGCGCGAAGTGTGTTTACATCCAAATCGTTGGTAGGCTCATCGAGCAAGAGTACGTTGGCTTCTTTTTTCAATGTTAATGCAAGGTGCAAACGGTTGCGCTCTCCACCCGAAAGTATTCCGCATTTCTTTCCTTGGTCGCTGCCATTGAAATTAAATTTCGAAACATAAGCACGAGAATTGAGTGTTTGTCCGCCAATGATAATGTTATCGTGACCACCGGTAAGCACTTCGTAAATGGTTTTTTCAGGGTCTATTTCGGTGTGGCTTTGGTCAACGTAAGCAATCTTAACAGTAGAACCTACTTTAAACTCGCCTGTATCGGGTGTTTCTTCGTTCATAATCATACGGAACAAAGTGGTTTTACCTGCTCCGTTGGGGCCTATGATGCCCACAATACCGGCAGGTGGTAATTTAAAGTTAAGATGTTCGTAAAGTAATTTATCTCCAAAAGCTTTCGAAACATCAATGGCTTCGATAACTTCGGAACCTAAACGAGGGCCGTTAGGAATAAACAATTCCAGTTTTTCTTCTTTTGATTTTACATCTTCGCCCAACATCTTCTCGTAGTTTTGCAAACGAGCTTTCGATTTGCTTTGGCGGCCTTTTGCCCCTTGACGAACCCAATCTAACTCTCGCATCAATGTTTTCTGACGTTTGCTTTCGGTTTTTTCTTCGGTAGCTAATCGTTTTTGTTTTTGATCCAACCATTCGGAATAGTTACCTTTCCAAGGAATACCTTCTCCTCTATCCAACTCCAGAATCCAGCCGGCCACATTGTCTAAGAAATACCTGTCGTGGGTTACGGCTATAACAGTGCCTTTGTAGTTTTGTAAATGTTGTTCTAACCAGTCTACACTCTCGGCATCCAAGTGGTTGGTAGGCTCATCGAGTAAAAGTATTTCGGGTTCCTGAATAAGCAAACGACAAAGAGCAACACGTCTGCGCTCTCCTCCCGATAGGTTGACAACCTTAGCATCACTCTCGGGGCAACGCAATGCTTCCATGGCTTGCTCCAGGCGATTGTCGAGGTTCCATAAGTCGAACTGGTCTATTAAATCCTGAAGGTATGCCTGACGATTGATGAGTTTATCCATGTCTTCGGCACTCATTTCTTCAGCAAACTTATTGTTTACATCATCGTATTCTTTCAAAATGTTGACATGCTCTTGTGCTCCTTCGCGAACTATTTCGATTACTGTTTTCGACTCGTCCAGTTTAGGCTCTTGCTCCAGCATACCTATTTTATATCCCGGTGAAAAGTGAATTTCGCCTTGATAGTTTTTCTCTACTCCTGCTATAATCTTAAGCAATGTTGACTTTCCGGAACCATTCAGTCCGAGAATTCCTATTTTAGCACCGTAATAAAACGATAGATAAATGTCTTTTAATATTGTTTTTCCGGCAGGTAATGTGCGACTCACATTTACCATCGAGAAAATTATTTGTCTGCCTTCGCTCATCTTCTGATTGTATATTGATTATTGTTTATTGATTTTAGGGGTGCAAATATCGTAAAATATTGCATGTGTATTTTAATCATTTTTATAAAATGAAGCTGAAAGGAAACTCTACCTTTGACCCAAACATCTCTTTTCGTACTTCTTTAATATATGTAAAAGTGAAGAAGGATGGGAAATGGAAGGATTTTTTAGATA
Source organism: uncultured Bacteroidota bacterium (assembly GCA_903926385.1). Lineage (GTDB taxonomy): Bacteria > Bacteroidota > Bacteroidia > 2-12-FULL-35-15 > 2-12-FULL-35-15 > 2-12-FULL-35-15. The sequence continues at coordinate 61,904 of CAIYIS010000057.1, read as the reverse complement.
TACCAACTCAAGTGATGAATATAGTAAAATCGACCTTAGTTCTGCTTATTTCTGTTTTATGCACGGTGCATAGTTTTGCCCAAAAACTAAATCCGGGTGTGGAACGATGGGAGATTAAAACTTCTACCGAGCATCATGCAAGGCACGATACCATGGCATTGAGTACTCTGCTCAACTTGCCCTCGCCCATACGCAACAGAAATGAGGCTCCGCAAAACGATAGGATAGAAAACAAGGTGGATGGGCTTAAGGAAGGAGATATGGTTACGGTGACGGGATACCTGCATCTGGTGGCTATGGAAGACGACCCTAAGAAACACCGGGACGGGGATTACCACATGCAACTGCGCACGAGCAGCGAATGGGGCGATACCTGCCTTATTATAGAAGTGCCTTTTCCGGCTTTTGTGAGCGACCACAGCCTGAGCAAAAAATGCGAAGAGGTTAGAGATATGGTGGACAACCATATTTTGAAACATAAAGAACCCAGCAAAAAAGGTAATGCCCTGCCCAAAGGGGTGAAGGTAATGGTTACAGGACAATTGTTTTTTGATGCTACTCACCTTAACGGAAAAACAAGAGGAAAACTGGGAATGCATAGTTATACGTGCTGGGAAATACATCCGGTTACGGTTATGAAACTGGTGAAATAAAGCGGCCCTGCAAAAATAGCAACCACTTTAATTTAAACAAACGAATCAAAAAACACTTTTTAAACCCAGCTGTCATTTTGACAGTTGGGTTTAAATTTTTGAGGCAAAAATCCGGTGCCCGTTTCCCGAAGTCAAAAGTTGGCCAAAAACACCAAAAAAGGCCAAAAAATGATTAAAGCACTGTATTTAGTTTACTTACGAACACCTTCCCGAGTACTGGGGGAAACGTTCGTAAGGTTGCGAACAGTATCCCGACTACTGGGGAAGGTGTTCGCATGTTTCTGAACGGTATCCCGAGAGCGGGGAAAGATGTTCGGATGGTTGGGAAGGGGGTTCTAAATTCCAAGAATCAAAATGGGAAGATAGTGAACCCCTGTTTAAGAGTTTTTACCCTTTTTGATGAGTAACTATTAAAGGTAGGCAGATAATTTGGAGGAAAAAGGATACATATATTATATGCCCACCCATTTATTTTTACCAAAAAGTAACCCGAAATAAGCGTTTTTTGACCTCGGGAGGGAAATTCTAAGCTTAAAAGTCTATCGCACGGAAGTTTTTTACCGTATTTTAATACTTAAATGTTTGTTCCCGAAATCCGATTTTATACTTCTAATATTAAAATGTATTTCCAGAGAACTTGACTACCCCTTTTTAACCTTAAAAGGTATAATCCCGGAACCAGTTTTACCCCTTATAACCTTATAAGGTGTTCCCCCAGTACTCGGGAAGCACCTTATAAGTAAATGCATTTCATGTCTTTAACGTTTTTTAGGGTAAAATGAGTGCTTTTTTGATGCTCAGGGGTGTGGAAATTGGTTTTTCGGTTTTGTCCCCATTTCTTAGCTAAAATTTAAAAATAGGGCGATTGTCGGCAGGATGATTTTTTCCAAATATTAACAAAAAAAGATGACTTGACTAAGGTCATCAACCCTTTTAGAAAAGTATAGATTATTTATGAATTGAAAATTAAAAGTGATTTGAATATTAAATCGGAGAAGTGATGCCTAAAAAACAAAAAAGGAAACGTTGGGAGGTAGGAAAAAGAATTTCAAAAAGCAATAATTATGAAGCGCAAAAATGTTTGACTTTTGAAAAGTGAAATGTAAATTATTATCTTTGTTCAATATTTTTAACTTATTAATTCAAATCAAATGAAAAAAATATCTACATTATTACTTATTTGCATGGCATGTGTAAATATGCTAAAAGCACAAACCTCGGGAGGTCCGGATGCATACGGTTACACCTGGAAAAACAGTTTAGATGCACAAGGGCCTACTTATAACTGGGTAGATATTGTGCCGTTAACAGGCGCACAAAATGTTCGATTTTTGTCGGATGATAATGTGGTGGGTTCGTTCCCGGTTGGGTTTCCGTTTCACTATTACTGGTACGATGTTACTCAGTTTTGGGTAGGCTCGAATGGTTATATTGGGTTTACAAATGGCTTAATAGCATCGCCATTTCCGAGTATTCCGAATTCAGGTGGTGTACAAAATTATCTGGCTCCAATGGCTTCGGATTTATATTTTAATGCACCATTGATAACTGGTTTTGCTCCAGACACTGCTCAATGCTGGAGATGGACCAATGCGGCAATGGACACACTTATTGTATCTTATCTGAACGTACCTTTTTATCAGCAAACCACACCAAACTATGCAGGGAACAATAGTTTTCAGATTATCCTATCGGCTGTTGACAGTTCAATTACCTTTCAATATAAAGATGTGAATGGTTCTACCAGCATTCCTTTGAACGGAAACGGAGTGAGCATAGGTATAGAAAATAATTCCGGAATTCTGGGTTTACAACAGTCGGTTAACGCACTGCCATCTACAAACTATGCTATTAAATTTTACTATCCGGCAAGTACAACTTATCAGGTATCTGATGCATCCACTGTGTATAATAATAATGCGGAAACAGGGGGAGCTTTTCTTTCGAACAATACCCCTAGCCCATTTACCATGAGTACTCAAGTAAAAAACACAGGAAATCAAAGCTTGCCTGCATTCAATGTATTTTCGCGAGTGCTTGATAATATTGGAGGAATACAGGTTCAGCAAACTATGCAAAGTAATGCACTTACACCGGGACAATCGCAAACCCTTAATATGACAACCACCTGGAGTCCGAATACGGTAGGAACATACACTTATCAGTCGAGCACGCAATACTCGAGCGATATTACTCCAAGTAACAATACAAAAATTCAGGAACTGCAAGTGCTAGACACCACAGCTGCAAACATTCGTTTATCATACGACAGCGGAATAAACGGAGTTACCGGAGGACTTAGCTGGACAGGAGGTAACGGAGGCGCGGGTTATTATTTCGTTCCTCCTTTTTATCCATGTTTAATTACTCAATTGCATTCATACATAGAGGCCGACCCTAATGCTGTTGGATTTTCGATGGAAGTTTATGATGATAACGGTGTAGGGGGAATGCCAGGAAGTTTGCTCGATTCGGTGACTGCTGTGGCTGGTACTGTGGTAACTCCATCGTGGAATACTATTCCGGTAACTACTCCTATTCAAATTAATTCGGGAGGTGTGTATGTATCATGGTCGATGAACGGAGTGGGTGTTGCACTTGGAGAAGATTCGATTGCTCCGTTTTCTAACAGAACCTTTGAAGTGGTTAATGGAACATGGGCTAATTATCGTTCGCGCGAAAATCTGGATTTTATGATTAACATGACCATTACTAAAGTTCCGGGACAAGGTGTAAACGAATTAGGCATGAACGATTATTTCGGTCAGTTTGCTCCAAACCCTGCATCTACTTACTCTGTATTGAATTTTGATTTACCTGCTGATGTTAAAGAAATGTCGTTCGAAATTTATGATGTTCAAGGCAAGTTGGTAGAAAGTAAAAATATGAATCATCAAATTCACAGTAGTAAAGTAGTGGTAAATTCAGAATCGTTGAACAACGGAATTTACACTTGTAAAATAATGGTGGATGGAAATAAAGTTATCAGAAAATTAGTGGTGATGAAATAAGTTCTTTCCTACATCACAGACTCATCTGTGGTAAATAAACAAATCCCGTTCAGCAACTGTTGAACGGGATTTGTTGTATTAAAAAGCTCCGTCTTCAATCAGCCGAATGGCCTGCTCTATGTTTTTATCTTCGCCTTGGGCATCGTATTCATCTTTTAAATTAGAAGAAAACATAAGGGCTAAACTTTGCCACATGAAAGCGGAAAACGAGCCTCGCATTTCTTTCACAATGGTGTAAGTTGTTTTTCCTGTTTCACGGTCAACGAGCTTAACCAGCAGTCGTCCCTGGGTGGTGGTAAGGTTTTCGAGTTCTTTACCAAACTGATCTTTGAGTTGTTTTTCGGCTAACTTGGTATAAATCTTTCTATCTTTTTCGGGCATAGCTGCCAGAATGCGGTCGTATTCCTTGAGTTTGGCGGCAGCCAGAATAGCATAAGGGTAAACAATTTTTACATTATATTTTAATCGGTCCCACGCAGCTTTTTGTTTTCTGCTCGTAAATATGCGGTCGGTATAACAAACGATAGGTTGTAATGTAACAAACGGAATGGTGTCGCCTTCGTAAACAATGGCTTTAACTCTCATTTCGCCCAGTTGCAGCGCCAATCCTTTAATAACAGTATCGGCCTGAGAATAGCAAAGCAAAGGAAAAAGAAAAAACGGTATAAGAATTTTTATTTTCATTGAACGGTTTGACTACTGCAAAGGTAATACCAAATTATTAAAAACAAAACCCCTGTCAGAATTTGTAGTCGTGACAGGGGTTTTGAGCTAACGAATAACTCTCTTTACAATCGGTTTGTTTTCCATCGCGATATTTCCTGCTGTTCGGCTTGGTTTACCGACAAGGAAGCAGTGTTTTCGCCCATTAATCGGGCTGCAAACAAAGCTGCTATTTCCCCTTCATCATCATTATCCACATTCAACATTTCAGGTTTAAAGTAATGATTGATAAAATGCGTATCGAAATTACCTGATGTAAATGCCTCATGCTTCAAAACAAATTTACAAAACGGAAGTGTAGTTTCAACACCTATAATTTTATAATCGTCAATGGCACGTATCATTCGGTTTATGGCTTCCTCGCGGTCTTTGCCAAACGAAATCAGTTTAGAAATCATCGGGTCGTAATAAATAGGAATATCCATGCCCTCTTCAAAACCGTCATCCACTCTTACTCCTAATCCCTGAGGTCTGCGGTAAGTAACAAGTTTACCAATGTCGGGTAAAAAGTTATTGGTTGGGTCTTCGGCATACACACGTACTTCCAAGCTATGCCCATGGATTTTCAAATCGCTTTGTTTGAACGATAATTTTTCTCCTCGCGCCACTTTTATCTGTTCTTTTACCAAATCCATTCCGGTAATCATTTCGGTAACGGGATGCTCCACCTGAAGGCGGGTGTTCATTTCAAGAAAATAAAAGTTTTTGTTTTCGTCCAGTAAAAACTCAACAGTACCAGCTCCTACATAATCGCAGGCTTTACCCACATTCACTGCACATTCTCCCATTGCTTTTCGTATTTCGGGAGTAAGAACAGATGAAGGAGCTTCTTCTATAACCTTCTGATGCCTTCTCTGAATGGAACATTCTCTTTCGAAAAGATAAACAATATTGCCATGCGTATCGCCCAAAATCTGAATTTCGATATGACGAGGGCCGGCTACATAACGCTCTATAAAAACAGAACCATCGCCAAAAGCTGAGGTAGCTTCGCTTACGGCAAGTTTCATTTGTTCTTCAAACTCTTCTATGTTCTCCACAATGCGCATTCCTTTACCACCGCCTCCTGCACTTGCTTTGATTAATATAGGGAAACCGGTAGCTATAGCTACTTCTTTACCTTCTTTGACAGAACTAATGGCTCCTTCAGAACCGGGAACCATAGGTATTTTGTATTTTTTAGCTGCTGCCTTAGCCGAAAGTTTATCACCCATAATGCGCATGGCTTCGGGCGAAGGGCCTATGAATACTAATCCTGCTTTTTTTACTTTATCAGCAAAATCGGCATTCTCCGAAAGAAAACCATAGCCAGGATGAATACCATCCACATTTAACTGAAGAGAAACATCAATAATTTTATCACCTAATAAATACGATTGGTTAGAAGGAGGAGGGCCGATGCAAACCGCTTCATCGGCATATTTTACAAACGGTGCATTACGGTCGGCTTCCGAATAAACGGCAACTGTTTTAATTCCCATTTCCCTGCACGAACGCATTACTCTTAATGCTATCTCACCACGATTGGCTACTAAAATTTTATTCATAATTATTATTTAAAAATGTATGCAAATATAGATGAATGTATGCTAATCTCTGTTTTTTATTCCTGTTTCTTATCAGATATCCTTCCTTCTTATTCATGATGAAAAATAAGAAATAAGGAATTAAATCTATCCGAAAATCTTTCCCGGATTCAAAATCCCATTCGGGTCGAATACTTTTTTTATTTCTCTCTGTATGTTTATTGCTTTTTCGGAAAAAACAATACTCATATATTCCTGCTGAATTAAGCCGATTCCGTGCTCACCACTTATAGTTCCACCTAGTTTTTTACATAAAGTAAATACTTCGGCCATTGCTGATTTAATGTAATCACCGTTCCATTGCTCATCCGTTAGCTCGCCTTTAATAATACGAACATGAAGATTTCCATCACCAGCATGACCATAGCAAACCGATTTGAATTTATACTTCTCTCCAATTCGCTTAATGCCGTTAACCAAAGAAGGCAACTCGGCACGAGGCACAACAGTATCTTGTTCTTTACTCACAGCATGAGATTTTACAGCCTCATTAATTCGTCTGCGTAGTTTCCATAGTTCTTGTTTCTGAGCATCGGCTTCAGCAAACAAAATATCAGCAATATTATATTTACCCATCAACGCGGCAATAGCCTCCATTTCCTTCATCATCATGTCCACATCGTTCCCATCTACTTCAATTAATAAATGAGCCTGAATATCGTCTTCAATCTTCACCACATTCGACTCAACATATTTTGTTACCCAAAGTAAAGCATCTCTTTCCATCAATTCCATTGCACTCGGAATAAATCCGGCTCTGAAAGTTTCGCTCACGGCTTCGCATGCTTCGTCCAGACTGCGAAAAGGCACCAACATTAATAAATCATATTTAGGATGAGGCAACAGTTTAACAATAATCTTAGTTACTATACCCAATGTACCTTCGCTACCCACCATCAATTGAGTAAGATTATAACCGGTCGAGTTCTTCAATGTATTGGCTCCGGTGTAAATAATTTCTCCGGTAGGAAGTACCACTTCAAGATTCAATATATAATCTTTGGTGGTGCCATATTTAACACACTTAGGGCCTCCGCTACTTTCGGCCACATTACCACCTAAAAAACAACTTCCCTTACTTGCAGGGTCGGGTGGGTAAAACAATCCCAGTTCGTGCACTGCATTTTGAAATTCTTCATTAATAACTCCGGGTTCCACTGTAGCTTGCAAGTTGCGTTGATCAATTTGAATGATTTTATTAAATCGTTCCATAGATAGAATAATACCTCCAAACACAGGCAAAGCACCTCCGCTAAGTCCTGTACCTGCTCCTCTAGGAGTAACTGTGATAAGTTCTTTGTTGGCTAGGAGCATTACTAAGGCGATTTCTTCAGGAGTAGAAGGTTTAACCACTACTTCGGGCAGATAACTTAGATTCTCCGTTTCGTCATGTGAATAATTGTACAAACTTTCTGTATCAAAGAAAACATATTTCTCGCCTACTATCTGTTTCAAAGATTCGAGAACAGTAGGAGAAATTTTATTGTATAGGGTCATAAATTAATGTGATAATTGAATGCAAATATAAATTTAATGCTGCACGAAGAAAATGTTTTTGAGATGACGCTATATCTCATCGTCCACAGCAATAAAAGGAAATTCCTTTTTCAACAGATGCCAACGGTTGTTAAAACTAGCAGTAAACTTAATGTTTGCAGGTGTGTCGGGATGCAGCACATGATGATTTTGATTGGAAACCAATTGTTGTATTTTCATAAAAATCGCATTCGTTTCATCATCAAATATTGCTTCTTTCAACTTTTCAAAAACATATTGAATAGCCTGACTTGACGGATGCACAAGGTCTTCCTTAAAGAATCGATAATCGCGCAAATCGTCAATCACCAGTTCGTAAGCAGGAAAGTAATATGCCTTATCATTTTGTTCGGTCAGTTGATGAACGGCTTCAATCAATCGGGCTTTACTTCGGTTGTTTTCTACTACTCCATCTCTTTTATACCTTACCGGACTGACCGTAAACACAAGTTTAAGTGCAGGATTCAGTTCCTTTAACTGACTTACTATTTCTGTGTAATCGGTTACAATTTCTTCAACGGATAAAAGATGTTTGGTAAATTCTTTTTGCGGTACTTTATGGCAATTGCTAACTATTTGTCCATTCTCCACTCTTTTATAATAATGAGCCGAACCAAAAGTGATAAACAACCAGTCGGCCGATTTCAAAACATTATGAGCGGTAGAATAACCATAGTTCATGCTTTCGCAGGTTAATGATTTATCAATTCCACTTTGTTCACCCGAATGCTCCCACGAATTCCACACTTCGTTTGCAGAAAAAAGTTCGGTAGTTGGCATTTGATAACCAGAGATAAACTTACGCAGAGAAATGGCTATACTGGCCGGATTATAAGCTATTCCACACGGATTAATGAGCGTATTAAATTTATACCTCTCCATTATATCCCCTATGTTTTCGGCAAAACAGGAACCCATAAATACCAAAGACTGCCGGTAATTTATTTTTTCTTTATAAGGGTGAATAGGAAACTGTAAATGGAAATTCATAGTGAAAGTAAAACTACATAATTATATACTCGCCAATTCATGGGTCGATTCGTTTTGATTCGAGTAATGCAAAAAGTGCAACAGGAATAGGAATCCAAAAGGTGTACTTCAGAAAGTGGCAACAATCGTAGTTGACATATAAAACATAAAGTAAAAACGAACCAAACAAACAGGCAAGTGCTACTATTAAAAGTTTAAATTTCTTACGCATAATTATTCTTTGTTATCCATTTTTCGAGCTAAGATTATTAATACAATTGAAATTGGAAGCGGAATCCAAAATACTAACTTTAATTCGGGCCACTGCACCGACTTGTCTCCTATTACATACATAGCAAAAGATGCAAAAAGACAGAGAACCGCAAATATCAGAACTAATGTTTTTAGTCTCATGGTTATTGGTTTTGATTTATGATTTGATTATTGAATCACAAAGTTATAAAATTACCCGATAACCAAAAAAATAAGAGGTAATTATTTCAGTCGTAAAATACTATTGCTGACACTTGCAATAAGGAGAGAATTCGATTTTGGTTTCGGGCAATAACCTTTTCAAACGGGCCTGTTCGGCATCAGGAATCATAATAACACGTAACTCAAGATAATTAAGGTTCTTCAAATTTTTCATCTCTTCCGGAAACTTGTCAATGGTATTACTCCACATATCGAGCACTCGTAGATTGACTAAATAACCAATGGTGGGAGGCAATGAACCTAAATCGTTTTGGTTTAAATTCAGGTAAAACAAATTGGTAAGCTGACCAATTTCCACCGGTACATCCTGCAATTTGTTTTTTGAAAGCGACAGATACTGCAAGTCTTTCATCTCTCCTATTTCGTGAGGAATTTCATCAATATTATTTTTACCTAAATCAAGATATTGCAGATTGGTGCATTTTAATATTTCCAACGGAAACTTCTTTAGATGCTTGCGTTTTAAGTCAAGCTTAATAACATCTAAAGGATGTTTCATAGCCTCATCAATACTGGTAATAGCCGAAATGGTATCCAGCGAAACCGAATCGAGCAGTGCATTTTGCGCGTTTATTGCAAAAGTAAATAACAGGAATGAAATTAAGGCTATGCTTTTTGTCTTCATCTTAAGGCCATTTCTTTATCTTGTGTTAGTTGATTTTTCAGGGCATCCAGACTTTCAAATTTAATCTCATCCCTCAGTTTTACTTCGAACGAAACTGTAATTTCTTTTCCGTAAATATCGTTATCAAAATTAAAAATATTAACCTCTATGCTTCTCCCCTTTCCCTCCACAGTAGGATTGTTACCAATGTTCATCATCCCTTTGTACTGCATTCCTTCAGCAATTACCTTAACGGCATACACTCCATCTTTGGGTATCAGTTTATATCTATCCTCCACATGTATGTTGGCAGTGGGAAATCCAATTGTTCGGCCATTCATTTTTCCCTGTACCACTTTTCCGGATATGGAATAATAATGCCCCAGATAACTAGTGGCAACAGGGATATTGCCCGCCAACAGTGCATTTCTAATTTTTGTTGAACTTACTTCTATATTATCAATATCCTTTGCCGGAATTTCTTCCACATCAAAACCATAAACGGGCCCAAATTCTTTTAAATGTTCGAACGAGCCTTCTCGGTTTCGTCCGAAATGGTGGTTGTAGCCTATTACCAGTTTACGAGTGCCTAACTGATTAACCAAAATATTACGCACAAACTCTATCGATGTTAAGCGTGAAAAATCTTTAGAAAAAGGATGAATGATTAAATGCTCTACTCCGAATTTTTCGAGCAATTCAATTTTTTCGGATTGTGTACTGATTAATTTAAGTTCGTTGTCGTCAGGAAACAATACCATGCGTGGATGAGGGAAAAAGGTAAGTAAAACCGTTTCGCCTTGCTCAGCCTTGGCTACATCATTTAACCTAGAAATAATTTTCTGATGTCCCAGATGAACACCATCAAATGTTCCGGTGGTAACCACAGCATTTTTCACATGCTTAAACTCATCAATACTACTGTAAACCTTCACTCTGTTTTTTTCAATTATTGGGCGAAATTACTTCATTTTATTATTGTTTTATAACTTCGCGCCAAAATATTATTTAATACTTCAAAATTTGAAATCATACATCGGCTATATTCTTAAGCTTATTTGCTTCTGGTATTTCGTGTTTTTTATTTTCCGAATCATTTTTTACACAGGCAATACTTCATTGCTTACCAATGTTCCTGCTTCGCTGATACTACAGTCGTTTTACAAATCGCTTCGCCTCGACCTTTCGATGGTCAGCTATTTTTTGGCGCTTCCTGTTATCCTTCTGTTTATTTATTCCTTGATACAAAAGAGTATTATCTTTAAAATCATCAATACAATCAGTATAACATTCATAGTAATGTATACACTCACTGCTGTGGGCGAAATGTGTTTGTACAGAGAGTGGAAAGCTAAACTGAGTGTTCAGGCCCTGCAACACTTTCTGCATCCTTCCGAAGTTTTTAAAACTGCTTCTGTCGGATTATCTCTTGTATTTTTTGGTTTATCAATTGTTATGATAATAGTCTTGGTTCGCATCTATAAAAAAAGAGTGGCTTTTCAATATACTCCTGTGTTCTCGGGCAAAGCATTTGGTAAACGGTATTGGAAAAGCATAGTGTTCTTTGTTTGTGGTGCGGCATTTTGCGCACTGGCAGTGAGAGGTGGCTGGCAGGAAATTCCTATTCAAGACAGTGATGCTTTTTTCTGTACTCAGCCTACCGTGAACGATGCCACCGTAAATCCACTTTGGAATCTGGCATTTAATTTTGTTGATTACGAAGACCATTCCAGAGAAAATCCGTTTACAGATTTCGAAATTGGTAAGGCCAATGAAATAGTTGCTTCGCTATACAAAACCAAGAAAGACACTACTGTTTCCATACTAACTTCGCTTAAACCCAATATTGTGTTTATTATCCTCGAAGGGTGGAGTTCATACGAACTCAAATCGTTTGGAGGGGATAACTATGCTCCCTTTACCGACAGTTTGAGTCGAGAAGGTATTCGGTTTACAAAAGTATATCCGGCAGCTTATGTTTCCGATCAGGGCATACCTGCTGTGTTGAGTGGTTATCCTTCAGTTTCGCGCATAAGTGTGATTAATCAGAGTTCTAAATCGGGCAAACTTCCATGCATTAATCGTGATTTAAAAAAGCTCGGATATCAATCGGGGTTTGTGTTTGGGGGTGATCTGAACTATGGAAATATAAAGAGTTATATTTTCAATCAGCAATTTGATGTGGTAAAAGAAGAACCCGATTTTGACAAGAGTTTAAAAAGAGGCAATCTGGGAATTCAGGACGAAGATATGCAAAATCAATACCTGCAACTGCTCAATGCAGCTCACCCTCCTTTTATGTATGCATGGTTTACATTGAGTACTCACATGCCTTACGATTATCCTGGAGCGAAAAAGAAAATTACCGACCGCGAGAATGATTATGTAAACTCCGTTATGTATGCCGACAAAGCATTACAACATTTCTTTATTGCTGCTAAAAAACAAGCCTGGTATAAGAATACCTTATTTGTTATTGTATCTGACCACAGCCATGGTTGCCAAAAAGATTTGAGCGAATACGACCCCGAATATCATCACATTCCTCTAATTTTCTTTGGTGATGTGATCGATTATTCCTTCAGAGGAGTAATTATCGACCATGTGTATTCTCAACTGGACATTAGCAAAACACTGTTGAAACAAATCAATCCGGAAGCATCGGCAGAACAGTACGTATGGAGCAAAGATATTTTTAATCCTACTTCCCAATGTTTTGCTTATTACCCCACCTTTGGAGGAGGCGGTTTTGTTAACGATAAGGGCGCCATAGGTTACCAACATGGGGTAAAACAATTAATCATTAATACCCTCTCCTCTACTCCACTTGTGGCCGACACACTGACCATTTACGGCAAAGCGTTTCAGGAAGCCGTGTTTGAAGATTACAGGAATAAATAGAGTTTAGAGATTCTGACTGTAATTGTTCGGCTTTTGAAGGAAGGAAGTGTGTTATTTAATATAAAATACGAATTTGGAAACTGGTGAGTTTTTGGATTTTCAGAAACAAGGCGGGACTAATTATTCAATAGAAAATCGAAGAATACAACTAACTATAATTGATTAAATCATCTACTTCCCTCTAAATAATAATCTAGAATATTAAAAGCTTGTTCGTGCAAGTCCTCACTTTCAATCGTATTATGACTTGTGATAATAATAAAAGCCATTAGGAAGGGCAAAAAGAATGAATCTGACAAATATATTTGACCCACTTTATTGAACAGACCCCAATTATGCAAGAGTTTCAATAAGTCGGACTCGACTTACGACAAGTCGGACTCAAGTTGTGATAAGTCGGACACAAGTTGCGAAAGGTCGGACTCGAGTTGCGAAAGGTCGGACTCGAGTTGTGATAAGTCGGACTCGACTTATCGAAACTCTTGAAATAAGTGAAATGTTCAGCAAGAATTGATAAAATTTACATTTAATTGTGCAAGAGACATGCGAAATATGCCTTTCAACACTTCGGCTACCCTCACTACAGGCGGAGATTAGGGTGACGGTCGAATTTACGAATAATGAAAGGACTTCAACATTTCACAAAAATGAAGTCATAAAAATATCTTCGTGAACGTTGATTTTTGTGCCGGAAAGTATAAAAATGGCTTTTTTCTTTTTTCAGATTATAAAAAAATGTGTACTCATTCCCCTAACCCAGGAATGGCAATATAAACGACAGGTACATTTAAAAGATGTAAATAAAGGCAGACTCAATTTTGGCCTATTTCACCAAAAACTGATAAATATCATTGTAAATATAGTTCGAGCGGTAAAAAAAGCGCTCAAAGTTCAGCGGTTTTTATCCCCAAGAAAGAAAAAAAGGAACGGCTTTTTTACAGAAAATCAAATACTATCCTTTATAATCAACACATTCGGAACTTACCCCTACCCTACTTCGTTTAAGTTTTTTTTTATTTTTTAAAGTTAATTAGTTGTTACCTTTGCACCATGTTATCAGGAAAAGATTTAATACTTGCCACCAAACCATTTGCCCGAGAAATCAGATGGAAAAGTTGGTATCACACACTCACCGGATTTGCTCTACTTATCGGAGCTATTATCGGTACTTATATATTTCCCAGCTTAATGGGAATCCCTGCGTTTGTATGGCGCTTGCTGTGCAGTATATTTACAGCTATTATGCTTTCGAGGGTATTTATCATTTTTCACGATTATCTGCATCATGCCATTTTACAAAAATCGGTGGTGGCTAAGGTGATGTTTACCATCTTTGGAATTTACATGATTACCCCTACCGGAATATGGAAACGCTCTCACGACCATCATCATAATCACAATGCAAAATTATTTAGTGCCAGCATTGGTTCGTTTCCGATAATGACCAAACAAAAATTTATGGAAGCCGACAAATCAGAACGTTTCTTTTATCTGGCGGTTCGTAGTCCTATAAATATGTTCTTTGCTTACATCACCACCTTTATGTATGGAATGTGTATTCAGTCGTTTCTATCAAGTCCTCGCAGACACTGGGATTCGCTGCTTGCTTTGATTATCCATTTTTCGATAGCTACCTTTTTGGTTTTACACTTCGGATGGCTAACCCTTATTTTGAGTTTTATTCTTCCTTTTTTCCTATCTCACATGTTGGGCGCTTATTTGTTTTATGCGCAACATAATTTTCCGGAAGCTGTGTATCGCAATAATGTGGATTGGAATTATTCGGATGCAGCACTCGAGTCGTCAAGCTATATGGCCATGAATAAAGTGGGACACTGGATTACTGCCAATATTGGTTATCATCATGTGCATCACCTTAACTCTCGCATTCCGTTTTATCGCTTGCCGGAGGCAATGGCTGCAATTCCTGAACTTCAGGTAAAAAATAAAACCAGCCTATTTCCATCGGATATAATCAAATGCCTACGTCTTAAAGCCTGGGATCCGGAAACCAATCGTATGGTTGGGTACAAAGAAATGGGGATGAGCTAATTCTTACTGCTAACTCTTTTTCTCTTTTTCTATATCTGCCACTCGGTGCACCAAGTCATCAAGGTTACGGAAATGAACATAGGACTTACGGTATTTGGTGGCCTCAAAGGCAGGTGACCCCATCATCATTTCGCCTTTTTTAGTAATACTTTTAGAAATACCCGATTGGGCCGAAACGATGGTATTGTCTGCTATTTCGAGATGCCCAACGATACCCACTTGCCCACTGAACATGCAGTTTTTCCCAATCTTGGTAGACCCGGCAATAACCACTCCTGCAGCCAGAAAGCTATTTTCGCCCACTTCAACATTATGAGCAATATGAATTAAGTTATCCAGTTTTACACCTTTGCGCAAAATAGTAGACCCCAGAGTTGCTCTGTCAATGGCACAATTGGCGCCTATTTCCACATCGTGTTCAATAATTACATTTCCTATCTGAGGTACTTTTTGATTGTCGTTTTGAGGATTAAATCGAAAACCATCGCTGCCTATTACTGTACCCGAATGGATAATACAATTCTCGCCAATCTGACTTTCCGAATAAATTTTAACTCCTGAAAACAAGGTAGTATTATCGGCTATCACAGCGTTATCGCCTATGTAAACCTGAGGATAAATTTTTACATTATTACCAATTTTTACATTTTCCCCAACAAAAGAAAACTCTCCTGCATAAATGTTTTGGCCTACTTTGGCACTTTCTGAAATAAACGCATGCTTGGAAATGCCGGTTTTATTCAGCTTTATCTGATTATACATATCCAGCAATTGTGCAAATGCAATCTCTGCACTCTCTACACGAATAAGATTGGTGGTTACAGGCCCTGTAAGCTCATAACTTTTATTGATAATAACCAGCGATGCCTTGGTGGTGTATAGAAAATGATTGTATTTTGGATTGGCCAGAAAAGAAATGGAGCCTGTTTCGCCTTCTTCTATTTTCGAAAGCTTTGTTATTTTTACCTGTGCATCGCCTTCAATCTGTCCGTTGAGCATACCTGCAATTTGTTGAGCTGTAAATTCCATACCTTAAAAGTTTATTAATTTCTGTGCTATACGTCCACTTTATTATTTATTCCCTGAACTAGTTCTTTTGTTTTTTCCTGTCAAATGAATCTGTATCTATCCATGTTCTATCACTGTACTAACGCCTTCTTCAGCCAAAATGGTATTGCTGAAAACGGACTGCGCTTCGTCCAAGATAGGTTGTAAATCTTTATACCGAGCCGAAAAATGTCCGACCATCAACTTTTTCACGTTAGCTTCTTTTGCTATTTCGCCAGCCTGCAATGCTGTGGTATGAAAGGTTTCTTTGGCTCGAGCCACCATTTCGTGCAAAAAGGTAGCTTCGTGATACAGTAAATCTGCACCTTTTATATACTCCACTATTCGCCTATCGTAAATGGTATCGGAGCAATACACATATTTTCTTGGCTTTAATTTTCGAGTAATCAGCTTTTCGTTCGGAATCACTTCTCCTGTGGATGATTTGTAATCATTGCCTTTCTTGACAGATAAAATTTCTTCTACCGAAAGATCATATTTATCAATTACCTGTTTGGAAATATTAGCCAGAATAGGCTTTTCGGCAAAGATAAATCCACAGCAAGGTATACGATGATTCAATACTATGGTTCTTACTTCTACTTTATCATCTTCGTATATCAAATCATTATTGATGTAGTTATGCGGATGGTAAACTATTTTATAATTGAGGTAAGATTGCGAATGTTTAAACTGAACTTCTATAATCTCTTTTAGTTCTCCCGGGCAATACAAATGAAGGTCGAAGGTACGCCCCAGCAAATGCATACTCGAAAGCAGACCCATGAGGCCCAGATAATGGTCGCCATGAAGGTGACTGATAAAAATATGATTGATGCGTTGAAACTTGATATGAAGCTTGCGCAACTGAATTTGTGTGGCCTCTCCGCAGTCGATTAAAAAAAAACGCTCAGCTATATTTAAAAGCTGAGCGGTTGGATTACGTTTAGATGTTGGAGTTGCACTACTGCAACCGAGAATAGTTAATTCAAAATTTTGCATTTGTGGTTTGAAGCATTGTCAAACTTATGCAGTAAATATGGCTTCTGCTTCGGGCAAACCATCAGTAATGGTTAAAATAGAATCCAACTGAGAGATGGAAATCAATTTTTTGACAGCATCCTGCAAACCAGTTAATACAAATGCTCCCTGACTGTTTCTGCACAATCTGTTTGCAACCAAAATGGCCGACAAACCGGAAGAATCACAATAACGAGTTAACGACATGTCGATAATAATGTTTTTCACACCATCAGTATTTAGTACAACTAACTCTGATTTTAAAGAAGGAGCAATGTTAGAATCCAGTTTTTCTACCTGAAGTTTAATCACTGCATACTTGTCTGTTTTTACTATTTCAAAATTCATAACTTCTTAATGTTTGAGCAAAAGTAGGTAAACTTTTGTTATAAAACTAAAATATTTGCAAATGCAATAATAGTAAAAATATCTATTTACGCTCTGCCTGCCAATAAAAATAATACAGCCATTCTCACCGCCACACCGTTTTCTACCTGATCCAAAATAATACTCTGGTCGCTGTCGGCAACATCCGAAGTTATTTCAACTCCTCTGTTGATAGGGCCGGGATGCATAATTACAATTTTCTTAGAAAGCGAATCGAGCATACTTTTATTAAGTCCGTATAGCATGGTGTACTCACGTAATGAAGGGAAAAACTTTATATCCTGACGTTCCAACTGAATACGAAGCATATTTGCCACATCGCACCATTCAAGGGCTTTGCGCAAATTATGTTCTACTTTTACTCCCAGCGAACTGATGTATTTTGGCATTAAAGTAGTAGGGCCGCATACCATCACCTCAGCACCTAATTTTTGTAAACAAAATATATTCGACAATGCCACCCGAGAGTGCAACACATCGCCAACTATTACTATTTTCTTTCCTTTAATACTTCCCAGTTTTTCTTTTATCGAAAATGCATCCAGCAAAGCTTGTGTAGGGTGTTCGTGGGCTCCGTCTCCGGCATTCACTATTTTTGCATCAATGTGTTTGGATAAAAACACAGCTGCTCCGGGATTGGGATGACGCATCACCACCATATCCACTTTCATGGCGAGTATATTATTTACGGTATCTATTAATGTTTCCCCCTTTTTTACGGACGATGATGCCGAAGCAAAATTAACCACATCAGCGCTCAACCGTTTTTCGGCCAACTCAAACGAAAGTTTGGTACGGGTTGAATTTTCGAAAAACAAATTGGCAATGGTAATATCGCGTAAGGATGGTACTTTTTTAATGGGACGGTTAATGACTTCTTTAAAACTCTCGGCAGTATTCAATATAAGTTGAATGTCATCAGCAGTGAGGTCTTTTATTCCGAGTAAATGTTTCGTGCTGAGTTTGGTCATTGGTCATTCATATATTAATCATTCGACAAAAGGGTTACTCTATCTGCCCCATCAGTTTCTTTCCATTCTACTTTTACTTTTTCAGAAGCTATCGAATCAATGGTTTTTCCTACATATTTGGCTTGTATGGGCAGGTGTCTGCTCAATCTGCGGTCTATTAATACCAGCAACTCCACATCGTTTGGTCGGCCAAAAGCAAGCATAGCATCCAGTCCGGCACGTATGGTACGCCCGGTAAACAATACATCGTCAACCAGAATTACATTTTTATCTTCTACAATAAAATTAATTTCGGTGGCGGTTGGTATCAATTCTTTTTTTCTGAAATCATCGCGATAAAAAGTAGTATCAAGGCTTCCGCACTTGATGTCTTTATTTTTTAATAACTCCGAAAGTTTTTTCTGAATTCGTTTGGCAAGAAATATTCCGCGGGGTTGAAGCCCTACAATTACACTGTTCGAAAAGTCATTGTGAACTTCTATTAATTGATAGCAAAGCCGAGTTACGGTAACTTCAAATTGTTTGCTGTCTAAAATGATTCGTGGCTTCATCATATCAGGAGACAAAGATATATAAAAAGTTGATGAAGGCTATTTAATTTTAATAACAAATAAAAATGCCCCGCATTTCTGCGGGGCATTTCTCTAAAAACCATGGCGTGATTCCTAGATTTTGTAAGGCATTGCTGCCTCACAAAATATTTTACTCAGAAGCTTTTGCTTCTCTTGCATCATCCTCAGTTTTCTTTTCTGTTGCTTCCATATCCGATTTTAGGTTAGAAAGAACATCAATATCACCAAGGGTAGTTTTCTCAATGCTGTCTTTTACTTTTTTAGTAGCTTTTTTAGTTTCTGCTTCATCTTTTTTCTGCCCTTCGGTTAGATTGGCTTTATCAAGATTAGCAGCATCTTTTACTAAATCAGTATGCGACACTATTATTTTTTTAGATTCTTTGTTAAACTCAATAACTTTAAAATCTAATGTTTCTTCTACTTTCGCAGCTTTACCATTTTCTTTTAATAGGAAACGAGTTGGGCAGAATGCCTCAACACCATAAGGCATTGCAATGATTGCTCCTTTATCAAGTATATTGATAATGGTACCTTGGTGTACAGAGTTAATGCTGAAAATAGTTTCGAACACTTCCCATGGATTTTCTTCCACTTGTTTGTGTCCTAAACTCAATCTGCGGTTTTCTCCATCAATATCCAAAACTACAACATCAATCTTCTCACCTACTTTGGTAAATTCTGAAGGATGTTTTACTTTTTTAGACCATGACAAGTCGGAGATATGAATTAAACCATCCACTCCTTCTTCTAATTCAACAAAGATACCGAAGTTGGTAAAGTTGCGAACTGTAGCGGTGTGTTTAGTTCCTTTAGCATATTTAGTAATAACGCTAGCCCAAGGGTCAGGCATTAATTGTTTAATACCAAGCGACATTTTGCGCTCTTCGCGGTCTAATGTAAGAATAACAGCTTCTATCTCATCACCCACTTTTAAGAAATCGTGAGCAGTGCGTAAGTGCTGGCTCCAGCTCATTTCCGATACGTGTATCAAACCTTCAACTCCCGGTTGAATTTCAACAAATGCACCGTAATCAGCTATAACCACTACTTTACCTTTTACTTTATCGCCAACAGCTAAGTCGGTTTTAAAGCCATCCCAAGGATGTGCAGAAAGTTGTTTCAATCCTAAAGCAATACGTTTTTTCTCGTTATCGAAATCAAGAATAACCACATTGATTTTCTGATCCAATTTAACCACTTCTTCAGGATGGTTGATACGACCCCAAGATAAATCGGTAATGTGAATCAATCCGTCAACTCCGCCTAGGTCGATAAACACACCGTAAGTAGTGATGTTTTTAACAGTTCCTTCCAATACCTGACCTTTTTCAAGTTTAGATATAATTTCTTTTTTCTGTTGTTCAAGTTCTTCTTCAATAAGCGCTTTGTGCGATACAACAACGTTTTTGAATTCGTTATTAATTTTAACAACTTTAAATTCCATTGTTTTTCCTACATACACATCGTAATCTCTGATTGGTTTAACATCAATCTGAGAACCCGGTAAGAAGGCTTCGATACCAAATACATCGGCTATTAAACCACCTTTGGTACGGCATTTTACAAATCCGGTAATAATTTCGGATGTAACCAATGCCTGATTAACTCTATCCCACGATTTCATGGCACGAGCTGTTTTGTGGGAAAGTATTAACTGACCACTTTTATCTTCCTGACTTTCTACATATACTTCTACTGTATCTCCCACTTTTAAATCGGGATTGTAGCGGAATTCAGATAACTGAACCACTCCGTCTGATTTGTAACCAATGTTTACTACTACTTCTTTGCTGTTTTTTGCTACCACTTTTCCATCCACCACAGCATTAGAGGTAATCGATGTTAATGTTTTTTCGTACACCGAGTCCAATTTTTCGCGGTCTGCTTTAGAATAAATATCGGCTTTAGCTCCGGTAGAATTCCAGTCAAATTGTTCGTGAAGTTGTTCTGGTGTTAATTGTACTGCTTTCTGTTCAGTTTGTTCTTCCATAGCTGGTTGAACAGTTTCGTTTTCTGACATTCTTTTACTTTTTTGTATCCAGTTACCTTATTTTTTTGTGAATAACTGAAGAGGTTAATACTACTTATTTATTTCCCATTTTTCATTTTGGGGATGCAAAGATACAATTTATTAAGAATCGCCAAACATTTTTTGAAAAATAATCCTTTTTCTGGCAGCACAAAGCATCAGGCTCAGGGGAGTAGTTTAAAGGGCAATTGAGCAATTAGGCAGTAGGCAATAAAAAAAACTCCGAACATTTCTGCCGGAGTTTTTTCATTCAATTGACAAACTTAAATTTATTCCTTTATTGAATAATTATTTTTCCATTCATTACGTTTCTCTGTCCGTCTGTTGTCTGCACGAAATAAATACCTGCTTTCATTTGTGCTTTCTCTATTACAAACTGTCTGCCTGTAAAATTGAATGTCTTAATTTCTTTCCCAAGTAGGTCAGTTATTTTTATTGTCGTATTCTTTTGTTCTTCGCCAAAGTTAATAGTTGTCTGTGTAGTAAAAGGGTTTGGAGAAATAATAATTTCGTTTGATTGTTTTCTCAGTTCACTTATTCCAATATTGTAGTTAGGAATAGTACAAGGACTAACTGCATTTAAGGTCGGATACCAAGCAGTATCATTAAACCCATAACAATATAAAGTATAATAACAGTCTGAAGAAACATTCGTGCAAGTTAGATGTTCCAAAAAACCAGCACCATTACCTATTCCTTCATACAAGTAATGTGTGCAATTTTGGTTTGAAAGCGCAAATCGTTTTCTAAAATAATTTGAAACAGGAATACTATCTATTGAATCTACGGTTGTGTAACCAAAATCTGTATTTCGTAAAGTGTCACCAATGCTTAAATTAAATTCATAAAGCAAAGTATCACCAAACATATTGTATTCCCGTATCTGTTGCAATGTGTCTCTTAAATATGCAACAGGATTAATTGTATCATTACTTCCATAATATGTTATTCCTGTAGAACAAATTTGTTGTCCTATTTCTTCCTTAAAAACTCTGTGGTACCTATATCCTCCAAAAATGGAATATCCTTTCAGATAATAATAAATGTTTGAATAGTCCATTAAACAATTTCCTGGGTTACACGAAGAATGAACAACCCAAATAGGGTTATTGTCTAAATAGCGATGTTGGGCTTTCAATTGAAGAGTCGCTTGAAAACAAAATAAAATTAAAAAGGTAACTGTTTGTCTTTTCATTCGCCCTTGTTGGTGTTCCATTTTTACTCTTTAAATTTTGCAGAAACGATGCCTTTGCAGGTGTTTTAGCACCTGCAAACCGAACCCGCTTAAATTCTTTTACAAATATATACTATTATTATATACAAAAACAATCCCACCCATTTCTTAGCGGGATTGTTGTTTTAAATCTAACCATGCATAATTGCCGTTAGTAAACCGAGTACTTCTCTTGTTAAAGGAAGTACTTCATCTGTTAAAGGAAGTACTTCATCTGTTAAAGGAAGCACTTCTCTTGTTAAAGGAAGTACTTCATCTGTTAAAGGAAGTACTTCTCTTTTCTTCTTTACTGGTGTTTTTTCGCCAGCAAACCAAATCCACTTACATTCCCCACTAAAAAACTATATATATATGTATCCTTCCCCCTTTTTTCAGACAAAAACAAAATTGGGAACAAAAATTTTAACAATGAAGAAAGTTTGAATAATGACAGTAATAAAAGCGAATACCACGTAGATAGAATCCTAACTTTTTGTCAGAAAAAAGGAGTAGCGGAGGTGTTTACTTCTCCAAAACTGTGAAATTCTATTAATTTAATGCATAAAAACATGGCTTCAACAACAAAAAACAGCTTCCCTATCGGATAGGAGGGCTATCGCATTGGATAGAGGGGCTATCGCATAGGAAAGAGGGGCTATCGCATAGGAAAGAGAGGCTATCGCATAGGAAAGAGGAGCTATCGCATAGGAAAGAGAGGCTATCGCATCGGAAAGAGAGGCTGTCGCATCGGAAAGAGAGGCTATCGCATCGGAAAGAGGAGCTATCGCATCGGAAAGAGGAGCTATCGCATCGGAAAGAGAGGCTATCGCATCGGAAAGAGGAACTACCGAATGGGAATGATAGGTTTTATGAAAATATGCCCTTCGACAAGCTCAGGGTGACGGGATTTATGAATGGTGATACTTTAGAGATTGCTTCGCTGCGCTCAATCCCAAATCCGAAATCCGAAATTCCCCCCTCAATCCATTTTCTCCACGTCTCAATCCGTGAATCTGTGGCTACCCTCCTCGCCTCTCAATTTGAAATCTGAAATTTGAAATCTGAAATTCTCTCCCTTAAAACGTTTCGCAGTCTTTACAAAGTTCTATTTCTTTCTTTTTGCCTTGCATAAATTTGTGGAGCATTTCTCTGCGTTCGGGCTTGCTGTAGATGTCAAAAAGTTTTTCTGTGGTAATATTGCCAATTACTCCTTTTGAGTTAAGGTCGGCACAACACACGGTAACATCGCCATTAGGCAGCAGTACCAGCTGATGCATAAGCAAACTGCACCCTACTTTAAAGTTCTTTTTGGTTTTGTTTTTCAGTTCTTCTATTTCTACTTCCCCACCCCAGTTGTGGGCATAGCGCAGTTCGTAACCGTCCACCATATTGAGCAAGTGTTTAAAATCTTCGCTCATCCAGTTTGTGTTGAGTTTGTTTTGGTATTCCACCAAAGTAATGATGCCTGTAGGTATTTTTTTGGCGTTTTTATTATTCTGTTCACAAAAATGGGTGATGTTTTTTACAAATTCATCCCATTTAGCTCGTGAGCGCATTTCTTCAAATTTTTCTTTACTACCTCCGTCCATACTGAACCGAATGTAATCTAACAATCCCGACTGAAGCAAAATGTTAGTATTTTTCTCATTTAATATAGTGGCATTGGTAAGCAAGGCTATTTGAGGAAAAAAAATATTTTTCTCCTTTGCCGTTTGTTTAAATTGTTTGATAATAGCCAGCATTTCTTCCAGTTTGGGATGAAGCAACACCTCGCCTGCATTATAAAGATGAATGGTTTTTACACTTCTAAACTGAGCATTCGACAAAAAATCTTCGAAAAATGTTTTCAAAATCTCTTCGCTCATTCTTATTTTCGGTTTATCGTGGTCGAGCGAACAGAGTGTGCAGCGCAAGTTGCAATAGCTTACAAATTCTATATTGATTTCGGTGATGGAACTTTTTTTGGTAATAAGTTTTAATTTATAGTACAACCAGTAATCGATGCTGAACGATACGCCCTGCATAAATTCTACAATACGCCATACAAATGTGCTTTTGCCTATGCGTTGTACAAAAAAGTTTTTGAATTCGAATGAGTTTAACTGCAAACCAAACATGGATACTATTTTTTATAATTGAATATTTATGATAACATTATTGCTACTCATGAGTTGTTATTTCTTGGTCATTTTTCGCATTAGTTTATAAAATGCTTTCGGAAAAAATTGTTTTACATACACCGAGTAAATTTCGAAATACCCAACAAACTTATGATTACGGTTGCTTTTTATGGCTTTTACAATACCATTTGCACAATCTTTGGCCGACATACCTTTGTCCTGTGCATCGCTTTTAATACCGTATTCGGTGCCGTTTTCGGTAATCAGTTTGGTGCTTACATCGGTATTGATAAATCCGGGACTTACAATAAGCACAGAAATATTATCGCTGTATAATTCCTGCCGAAGCGACTCGAAATAGCCATAAAGCGCATGTTTGGAAGCTGCATAAGTGGAGTAAAGAGGCATTCCGTATTTACCCATAATGCTGGTTACAATTACCAGTTTTCCGCTTTGCTGCTTCTGCATTTGTTTTGCAACCGCTTTTGTAAGATTAATGGTCCCGAAAAAATTTACTTCCATTACTTTTCGGTCTATAACAGTAGGTGTGTTTACAGCCAATGTACGATGGCCCATGCCACTGTTATTAATCAAAATATCTATTCGCCCGAAACGATTTACTACTTCCTGTACCTTTTCATCAATGTTTTCGGTTTGTGCCAAATCGAGATGCAATACCATTAAATTATCTGAAGGCAAGTTACAAGCAGCAGCTACTCTTTCCAGCTCGTTCATTCTTCTGGCCGACAAAATAAGTTTGGCACCCGCCCGGGCACAAACATAAGCCAGAGCCTCGCCTATTCCAGACGAAGCACCGGTTATCCAAACAATTTTGTCTTTTATTTCCACCCGCTATTTTTTGTTTTTATCCTGAAAATCGAGGTTTTTCATTCCGATTGCTTTCAAAAACTTTTTTATATTAATCTTCAATGTTTCTTTAACTTCCGTAACGGCTGTTTTGGTCATACTTTCATCTGGTCGGGACTTAAAACGCGAATCGCGATAAACAAAATCTTTTCCGGCCGGAGTGTAATAATAGCAATAAAACGATTTCCTACTTTCGTTTTCAGGAATGTTTATTTTAGCGTAACCATGATAAGATGTTTCGTCTGTAACCATAATGGCAGCCTGATTAAAATATGGCATTACACTCGAAACACAATTTTTTACATCCTTATCCCAAAACTCAAGCGCACCGCCATACTCATCTTTCCAATGTTTGTTAAGATAAATAAGGAGATTAATTCTGCGGTGAAGTTTGGCAGCCGGATTCATATTAATATCCACATGAACATCCACAAAACTTCCAGGTCCGCCCTGATGCACCCCCGACCCTAACGAATCGTAAGTGGAACTCAAGCCCTCAATACCGGTAACATCGCTCATCCATTTATACATTTCTTCCGAATTCAAAAAGTCGCGCAATTCATTAAACTGCTTATGATATCTGTCGAGATGATATTCTTCCGATTTGTTTTCGTTAATGCTTTTGCGCTTTACATTCAGCATATCCAGCTTCGGAAAATTTTCGTACAAAGTATCGGCCACATCGGGCAATAAAAAGTCGGGCAAAGCAATGTGTTTGCAAGGTTGAGCGTTGGTAAACCCTTCCCTAATTTCTCTTTTCTTTTCTTCGCTCCGGTAAGCCGGATTTATCAAGTTTTTCATGCGGTGGTTGTAATTAAGGCGCAAAAGTAATTATTAATGATGATATATCAGAATTTCGTAAAAACAGGAAGAAGTGTTTGAATAAATGGCTGCGGTACTGCTAAGAGTTACATCTTATATGTAATTGAAATATTTCGATAATAAAACCTTAATAACTTTTTTTGCAAACTTATGTTTAGAATACTACTTTCGTAACCTCATTTAGTATTAACCTTAAAACAATCAAAACAATTATGAAAAAAGTATTCCTTTCTTTAACATTAGTTATGTTCGCATCCACAATGTTTGGATACGTTACCATCAGATATTACAACAAAGATTCGAAAGAATATGTAATGAAAGTATCGATGGATGGCAACAACAGCGAAGTGAAATTTTCATCTTCCACCACATCTTCTGTAACCATTCAGGGCGGAGGAACCAAATGCGTTATCGAAACAAGTTGCGGTAAAGTGGAAGTAAAAGATGGAGCCAACATTGAAATAAAAGATGGTTGCATTAAAATAAACTAATTTCACTTCACTAAAAAAACTCTCTGCTTCTAAAAATTGCAGAGAGTTTTTAATTTTCCAGCTTGTTTATCAAGCAAAAACCAACCTTCATCGAATCACTATTTTGGTGAAAAAATTTCGGGCTTGTTAATATTTATCAAATATCAGTCACCTAGCGTAAATCTCCAAATTTCGTGTCAAAATTTTGTTAGCTTTGCATCCCAAAATTATAAAAGCAAACAATGAACGAAATCAAAACATTTTTAATTGATAATCTGAGCGGATTTTCATTAAAAGCAATACCTGGATTTATTTTTAGTTTTATCGTATGTGCTGTATTGTCGTTTATTCTTGGCAAGGTGTATGCAAAATTTGGAAATTCCCTTTCCAATCGAAAAGCGTTTGCACGTAATTTTATTGTTTTGGCCATTACCACTATGTTCATTATTTCGGTTGTAAAATCGTCACTGGCATTATCGTTAGGTTTGGTTGGTGCGTTATCTATCGTACGTTTTCGTTCTGCTATTAAAGAACCCGAAGAGTTAACCTATTTATTCCTTACCATTGCCATCGGTTTGGGTTGTGGTGCAGGACTTGCAGTACTTACCGTTATTGCTTTTATAGGATTTGTGTTGGTAATTTGGTTTGTTAACAAATCACAGAAATCAATAGAATCACAAAGTTTATATCTCACTGTTTCCAGTACCCAACCGCAAGCGGTAAGCTTGGCAGCTATTGTAGAACTGCTTAAAAAATACTGTTCGGGAATAAAATTAAAACGCACAGACGAAACACCTGCTTCTGTAGAAGCTTCTTTTTTTGTTGAATTTGATGATTTCGAAAAACTGGAAGCTGCCAAAGGAGCTATAAAAAATATTCATCCTTCTGTTTCCATATCGTTTATGGATAATACCCGCGATATTTAGTCTGATTCACTTTTAATACGATTCAAATTGAAATCCGAAAATGTGATACAGCAGGAACCCTTGCGTTACGAGCGCAAATTTCTGATTACCGATTATTCTTACAAAGATGTGGAGCAGATGATAAAATTTCATCCGGCTTGCTTTTCAGAAATATATCATGAGCGCATTGTAAACAACATTTATTTCGATTCGCCTGGATTGATGCATTATTTCGATAATGTAGAAGGTTCGCTCGAAAGATTAAAAGTTCGTATTCGTTGGTATGGCGATATTTTCGGAAAGATTAACAAACCTGTACTTGAGTTTAAAATAAAGAAAGGTTTATTGGGCCGCAAGGAGTCGTATGTTTTAGGGGCCTTTACACTCAACGTTGAGTTCAATATGCAGGAAATTGAAAACGCTTTAAATTTTGAGGGCGTTCCAACTCATATAAAAAACGAAGTGTTATCGCTC
The DNA here is from genome assembly GCA_903926385.1 of uncultured Bacteroidota bacterium. GTDB lineage: Bacteria > Bacteroidota > Bacteroidia > 2-12-FULL-35-15 > 2-12-FULL-35-15 > 2-12-FULL-35-15. Next base: position 34,477 of record CAIYIS010000057.1, on the reverse strand, counting down.
AAACCAACTTTACTCAACTCATACACCCGCAGGTATTATTTATCCGCTGATAAGAATTACAGAATTACAGTGGACCATCATTTAACCTACTACGGAATAAGCCTGCACGGAAACAACTTTACTAATAAATCACTCGACCTGAACTCCACGGTTATGGAATTAAAGTACAATTCGAATTTGGAGGATGAAGCGAAATTTGTAGCTAATCAATTTTCGTTTCCGCTTACCAAAAGTTCTAAATACCTTCAAGGTTTAGAAAGGGTGTTTATATAATGCAGCCTATTTTAAAACCTAAACGTAAAACATCTCTGTCATATTATTTGATAGGATTTTTGGTTTTTCTAGTTGCGGTTGTTTCATTTATTTTTAGTGTTAAATATTCTGGCGAAAAAAACAAAGAGTATCCGGTTCTAACCTACGATGCTCAACTACCAATTCCCGATTGTGATTCGAAAGGCGGATTTTATACTGAAGCTTTTGAAATAAGGTTACAAACCAATAATCATAATTGTAAAATTTATTATACTTTGGATGGTACGGAGCCATCACTAAAATCGGCTGTTTATGGTAAACCTATACTCATTCAAAACAAAACTTCGAGCGCAAACATACTATCTTCAATACCTACTTCACCTCGCTGGAAACCTCCTGTAGGTGATGTTTTCAAAGGGACAGTTGTAAGAGCTATTTCAGTTACTGACGAAAACAAAAGAAGTGATGAATTGATTCGAACTTATTTTGTGGATGAAAAGGGCAGTAAACGCTATTCGTTTCCGGTGGTAGCCATCACAGTTAATCCGGATGATCTTTTCGGTTATAAAAACGGAATATATGTTCTTGGTAAAAATTATGATGATAAAAATGACTATGTAAAAAAAGATGTTAAGCTTGATTTACCTTGGTGGAAATATCCATCTAATTATTTAAAAAAAGGAAACAATGCCGAACGGCCGGCTTTTATTGAATTTTTCGAATCAACCAATGAGCCGGCTTTCCAATCAAAAGTAGGTTTAAGAATAAATGGAAATGCCACCAGAGGTTATGCACAGAAATCACTTCGAGTTAATTTCAGAACAGAATATGGTTCAGGAACCTTAAATTACAAATTATTTCAGACCGATAGCGTAACGAAGTTTCATTCGTTTATTCTCAGAAATTCGGGAAACGATTGGGATAAAACTATGTTTCGAGATGCGTTCATGCAATCATTGCTTACAAAATCGAAATTAGAAATTGAGAATAACAGACCTGTTATCGTTTTTATAAATGGAGAATATTGGGGAATACACAATATCTGTGAACGTTTTGATGAAAATTACATTTCAGAAAAATACAAAATGAGCAAAGACAGTATTGTAATATTGGAGATGGGAGGAACAGTGACATTTGGCAAAAAGAAGGATGCTGACTCTTTCAAAAATTTATTATCGTTTATTAAAACCAATGATTTGAGTAAAACTTCTAATTACGAAAATGTGGCTAAGGCAATAGATGTGGAAAATTTTATTGATTTTGTAATTGCAAATGTATATTATTGCAACAGCGACTGGCCAAATAATAATGTAAAATATTGGAGGTATAAAACTTCGGCTATCGGCAATGATTCTCTAAAAGCTAGAGATGGAAGGTGGAGGTGGATGCTTTATGATACAGATTATGGATTTGGCAACACCGGAACAGACGCCTACAAAATGAATCTTATTGAAAAGGCCCGAATCATGGGGAGTATTGGTATTATTTTTTCAGGACTGTTAAATAACAAGAAATTTGTAAATCGATTTCTGGAAAAATTCCAATATCACCTCAACACAAGTTTTGAGGCAACCACTGTGTTGCATAGTTTAGATGAATTTGAGCAAATGTATTCTCCTGAAATGAGAGAAAATATAAACCGATGGAGAGTGATTGGTTCATTTGAAACATGGAAAAACAATGTTCAGGAAATGCGTGAATTTGCAACCAAACGTCCAGCAATTCAAGCTGAACAATTGAATGAATATTTCAAATTATCAGGCACCAGCAGAATTAGTATTAAAAAATAAATCCGAATTTCTATTTTATGGTATCTTTGAAAAATTAAAAAAGGGAAAAAGTGTTAGATTATTATAAAGAAAATATACAGTTTTACATACTACTGGCCGTTTGGATGGTGGTGGGAATAGTGGGAGGCCCTGTGATATATGTTGTCCTTCCGCTTACAATGATACTGATGAGACAAAAAGGTATGTGGGAAGAATTGTTTCTTGGATTTTTCTTTATTTTAATATTGTCTGACAGTGAACTTAACTTTTTTGTTTTTGCAAAAAGTGTCAAGGTTGTCTATTTAGTGTTGTTGGCCATCTTTTTTGTTTTAGACCTCGATGATTTCCGCCCATTGAATTTATTATTCCAGCAATTCGGTGTATTTTTTTTAGTTGCTATTATTTGTTTATTTCTCTCCCCTACCATTTTTATCAGTTTCCAGAAAACATTCTCTTACATCCTGATGTTTATTTTGATTCCTAATTTTATAACCAGACTATACAGGAGCAATGGAGAGCAGTTTTTCAAGAATCTAATTTATTTTGGAACAACTATTTTAATAGTTGGTTTCATTCTTTATTTTATTCAACCAAGTTACGCTTTCAGTTCGATTATTCACCGATATAACGGTGTTTTCGGAAACCCGAACGGATTAGGATTATATACCTTTTTGCTTTTTGCATTGTTTTATACCTTGAATGATGTATTTGAAAATCTCTTCACAGTAAAAGAAAAAGTGATCATGTATTCTTCAATGCTCTTATCAATTGTTTTTTCCAATTCTAGAAATGCATTCATAAGTGTGGTGATATTAATTGTGTTCGACAGATTTTTCAAAAAATCATCATTTCTGGGTATCATATTTTCCTTTATCCTGTTTATTGCTAGTTTGCTTATTTCAGATTACATCCCCATTTTAATAAAACAAATGGGTCTTGAATCTTTCTTTAGGTTAAATACACTGCAGGAGTTAAGTGGAAGAGCTGTGGCGTGGCAATTTGCATGGTCAAAAATCCAAAACAATTATTTCATTTCGCGTGGGTATGGTTATGATGAATTTACAATGAGAGCGAATTATCATATGTTAAGTAAGATGGGAACTCAAGGAGGTGTTCACAGTTCTTATTTGTCGTTGTGGCTAAACTTCGGATTAGTTGGGTTGCTAGTTTATCTGAGGTCATTTTTATTGATATTTATTAAAGCCATTAAAATTAATAGACTTTCATTTTCAATTATGTATGCTGTACTTTTTTCAGCTGCATTCGAAGGACTATTCATTGGATCACTCAACCCGCAAATGATAATTCTAATAATAACCATGACTATCATAAGCGATTCTGGTTTTTATGAAAAAGAACGCGAACTACCAACCCTTGAAACTCCTTAGATTTGATGAATAACGTACTCAAATACAAAGGTCTTTTTGAATTGCTGGTTTCGTTTATTCTGGCGCTAGTGTTAGTTCTTACCTTATTTCACGAAACCACAAATTTTGAGAATATGGCTTTAGGCGTTTACACTAAAACATATTTTGGAAAGGTGAATGACACACCGATTCACTCAATGGGACTTCGGAAAATGAAAGAGATAATAAAGGGAAGTAATGACAGAGCGTTAAAGGACATTGTGCTTGTATTAGGAAACTCTCAAACGCATTCTATCAATCAAATGAAAAAAGGAGATATTACTTTTCCTGAATTACTTGCTGATTCTCTAAATAAGAAATCAATTGACATCATTGCCAGCAGCGTACCTAACGCTACAATGGAAGATTTTTATCTGCTTTATAAATCGTGGAGCAGTTATCTAAATATTAAAATGGTCATTTTACCGATATTTCTTGACGATACACGGGAAGATGGAATTCAGACTGTTTTTTATAACGAAGTAAAATCATTTCGAATTTCCGATACGAATACACTGGCAAGAAAGATTAACGGAGAACTACAAAAAACAGAAAGTACTGCCACCACTGATTTAGCGGCTTTACATCAAACCTTTCAGGAAAGAACCGAAAACAGTTTAGATTTGTATTTGGATAAAAATTTTATTCCATGGCATTATCGTCCGAATATTCGTGGACAATTTTTTAGCGATTTATACAAACTACGAAATACTGTATTAGGAATTGATGCCAAAACAAAAAGAGGAGTGATAAAAGATATATACAAGGAGAATATAAAGGCATTAAATTATCTACTGGATGATTGTCAAAGTAAAAAAATTAAAGTTTTGGTATACATACCTCCCCTTAGAAACGATTATGAGATTCCATATTATCGAAATGAGTACATTACGTTTAAACGCGAAATTGAGGCTATCAGTAAAAAACACGATGCTGAATTCATGAATGTTGAAGATGCTGTTCCTAACAAATACTGGGGGTTTAAAGGCACAAGAACTTTCAGAGGATTACTTGATATTGATTTTATGCATTTTCAGTACCCAGGACATATTATAATGGCAGATTCACTTCAGTCAAAAATTGAAAAGATGATTAAACAATAATATGATTTTTAATTCGGTTACATATATAATTTTCTTATTTCTTGCTGTTGTTTTGTATTGGATTCTTCCTTTACGCTTTGGAAGAGTTCTGTTGGTAGTTGGCAGCTTAGTTTTTTATGGCTTCTGGCGCTTTGAGTTCATTCCATTATTGATAATTGCCGCCATAGTTGATTATTGGTGTTCAATTCAAATTGAAAAAAGGGAAGAACCAAAATCTCGATTGCATTTTCTTATCTTTAGTTTATGTATTAATCTGGGAATTTTATTCTATTTTAAATACCTCCTTTTCTTTGCCGATAATGTAGTGTGGGCATTAAATATTTTTGGAATGCATGTTCAAATTCCTCATCTGAATATTATTCTTCCTCTCGGCATCAGCTTTTACACATTCGAAACGATTAGTTACACTGTGGATGTGTATCGAAAACACATTAAGGCTGAACGGAATTTTATTAACTACGCTACATTTCTGGTTTATTTTCCGCATCTCATTGCCGGGCCGGTTTTACGTGCATCCGAAATTCTCCCCCAACTTCGCACTAAGAAAAAATTTGAAAATGAGTTTGTAATTACAGGAATTAAAAGAATCATTCAAGGGTTATTTTTAAAAGTTGTACTTGCAGATAATATTGCTGAATTTGTGAATGAAGGATTCGCTTTAAATCCAACTGCATTGAGTGCAATCGACATTCTTACATTATCATTCATGTTCGGATTGCAAATTTATTTCGACTTCAGTGCATATTCTCATATAGCTATCGGGAGTGCAAAAATGATGGGAATTAATTTTCCTGAGAATTTTAATTTTCCTTATTCCGCAACTTCATTTCGAGAATTCTGGAAACGCTGGCACATTTCATTGTCAAGTTGGATAAGGGATTATCTGTATTTACCGATAATGAAAACAAAGGTTATTAGTGATGGAGGAACTGGAATTGGAAATGTATTAAATGATAATCAACCTAAACGAAATAAAAATGTAGCATTATTCCTAACTTGGTCTATAATGGGTTTATGGCACGGGGCCAACTGGACATTTATTTTCTGGGGAGTTTATCACGCAAGTTTTATTTTTATCGAACGCTTAATTTTCAAATGGAGAGGTAAACCCGAAAACAAAAACTGGATGCGCTCCATTGTGAATTGGGCTGTTGTTATTCCTATTGCTATGTTAAGCTGGATTCCATTCCGCGCATCAACTATGAGTATAACTTGGGTGATGTATAGTAAATTGTTCAATCCGAAAAACTATACATTTCTTGGAATGAAGGAGAACATCTACATAGTATGTGCATTACTATTCTTTTTTATGACTATGCTTTACCTTTATAAAACTTATGTTAATCAAAAAATTCAGAAATTAAAATCAATTTCCTTTATATTAAACGTGAGTGTTTACACAGTAATGATTATTTTAGTCTTTACATTTCTTCGACCAATAAGTCAGTTTATTTATTTCCAGTTTTAGAATGATGGTATTAGGACAAAAAAAAGAATCATGTAAAGTTGATAAACTAAAAAGAAGTAAAAAAAAGAAAGCTGCACTTGTAATTTCTTTGTTACTCTTTGTTTTCTCTATTTTTCTGGTTAATTATTTTGCATCCAAAAGTCTTCAAACAAAAGGATACTCTAGTTTGTGGGATTTCGTGAAGACAATTACGTCAAATTACATAAACGCCATGGATGCGAAACCCGAACGTATTTCAATAGAAATTAAAGATAAAGACTTTAAGTTTTTAGAGAATAATCGTAAAAACGCGTTGGAAAGAAATGTAATTATTAATAAAATTGATGGTGATTACGTTCCGGCAGTATTGGAATATCAGGGTAAAAAGTTAAAAATTAAGATGCGCCTGAAAGGGCACATGACAGACCACTTGCAGGAAAACAAATGGTCTTTCAGAATAAAAGTTAAGGACAAAGATTCATTCATGGGCATGAAACGCTTTTCGATTCAACACCCTGGAACTCGTGGATATGTTTATGAATGGATTTATCATGAAATGATGCGTAAAGAAGGAATAATTGCACTTAGATATAAGTTTATTAATGTTACGGTCAATGGTCGCGATTGGGGAATTTATGCAGTAGAAGAAAATTTTGACAAGGAACTACTCGAAAACAATCAAAGAATATATGCTCCCGTTGTTCGGTTCAATCCTGATTTGTATTGGATAGATAGATTTAATTTAATGAAAGGCCAAGCATCTACTGACGAATTCGCAAGTTATTATTCTGCTAATCCAGAGTCTTACAACGAAGAAGTCATCATGAAAGATTCGGTTCAACGAAACTATTTTTTGAAAGCAATGGCTTTAATTGAAGGATTGCGTAACAAAAAACTTTCAGTTTATCAGATTTTTGACATTCAAAAAATGGCAAAATTTCACGCAATTATTGACTTGGTTGGTGGAGAGCATAGTATAGATTGGAGTGATATAAAATATTATTACAATCCGGTTTCAGCAAGATTTGAACCAGTCGCCTATGAAAGTTTTACTGACCTGAACTCTCGATACCTTACAGCAACCTACAAATACACAGTGCTAGATAGTGCTTCCGAAAATTACGAAGATTGGCATACCGCTATTTACAGTAACCCTGAGTTTTTCAGAGAATACGTTAAAGAGCTGGAAATATTAGCACAACCAGCCTATCTCGACAATTTCTTTTCTGCCAATAGTAGTGAATTATCAAATAACCTAAAGATCCTGAACAAAGAATTCCCCTATAAGAAATTTGACAAAGAAGGGTATTATCGAAATCAGAAAATGATAAGCAGAGTACTTTCAAGTCCTAAAGCCGTTCATGCATATTTCCATGATTATTCAAATAATCAAATACATTTACAACTCGGAGAAATAGAGTCGCTGCCAGTAGAAATAAAATCAATTTCAATTGGCAACACTGCTGTTCCCCTCCCCCACCCAATTATCATTCCTTCTAAAAAACAAGGGCAAGCTGTGAGTTTTAAAACATACAATTTTGATGTACCACAAAATTTCAACTGGAGCGATTCGTTGAGTAAATCTTTAAAGCTTCAATATTCCATACTTGGTTCCTCTCATGTTTTGGAAGCAACGGTTTTTAATTATCCTCATACGAATAGTGAATTTATTGCAGATGACTTGAAAAACAAAAAGTCGACCATTCAAGATTTCTATTTCTTAACAGTTAATGAGAACAATAAAACAATTTTTATAAAAAGTGGGAAACAGGTTATTGCTTCCGATTTAGTTATTCCGGAAGGTTACAAAGTATTTGCAAGTGGTGGAGTATCATTTGATTTAAAAAATAAATCAAAAATCATTTCGCATTCTTCACTTTTCTTTTCGGGTAACGAAGATGATCCTATCACTTTTGAATCGACCGATTCTTCATCGCAGGGAATTGAAATAATTAATGCGCCTCCATCTAAACTTGATTATGTAACATTTAAAAACATGCAAAAGGTACATGATGAGCAGTGGTCAAGAACGGGAGCTATTACATTTCATCAGTCGCAAGTAGATTTTTCTAATTGTAGTTTTTACAATAGCAAAGCTGAAGATGCCGTAAATCTTATCCGTTCAGACTTTTCTTTTAAGTACTGTTTATTTCATGGTATGCATGACGATGCGTTGGATATAGATTTTTCTAAAGGTTCGATTACAAGTACAGTTTTTGAAAACTGTAAGGAAAATGCTTTGGATATTACTATGTCGGATGTAAAGGTAAAATCTGTTTACATAAACGGATCGGATAATAAAGGAATAAATTGTAAAGCCGGGGCTCAATTGAGGGGCGAGGATATTAAAATAGTCAATTCGAATATTGCTATCTCGGCAGAAGATTTGTCAATTGTGGATATAAAAAATGTAACCATAAGTGACGCTAAATATGGTTTGGCAGCATACAAAAACAAGCCGGGTGGTGGACATCCAACAATTCAGATAAGTAAAATCACATTTACAAAAGTGAAGAAAAACGTTCTGAAAGAAAAAAAATCTTCTGTTGTTATTGACGGAAAAGAATCAAGCGAAGAAGTGAATGATGTTGAAATCCTGATTAAAAATGAAAAAAACAAATAAGTCAATCCTGTTTTTTTGCTTTGCATTGATGATCTTTTCTTTCTCATCGGCTCAAACAATTTCGCCCTTCAATAAAATTCATGTTAACGATTCGGCCAGTAATTATTCTTTTCTTGTTAGCGGACATTTTCATGGAGCTTCCACCAATTTATCGACATTTCCTGCATCAAGTCTGTTAGCCAATCTCGATTCGCTCAACGCTCTGCAACCATTGTTCTTTGTTACACTTGGCGATTTGTTTCTTGATGTTAATGATTCTTACATTAATCATTACAATTATAGTTTGTTCAGCAAACTTAAAATGCCTTTGTTCAATTCAGTTGGTAACCATGATTTATCGGGTAATTATTATGAGAAGTATTATGGTAAAACCTTCTTTTTATTTCGTCATCATTCCGAATTATTCGTTGTGTTAAATACCGAAATGAATGATGGGAGTATAAAAGACGAACAATTGAAATTATTTTCATCAGCTGTAGATACGGCCCTTTTAGCCGGAATAAAAAGTGTATTCATTTTTTCTCACCGCCCTATTTGGGCAGAAACAATGCAGCAATACTCAAAATTATTTAGCGACAACACACGTTCTGCATTAGGCAAAAACAATTTTACTGAAGACATTTTACCTTTATTAAAAAGGGTTTCGAAAGTAAAAGAAGTATACTGGATTTCCGGCTCGATGGGAGGAATGGCACCGGCTTCATTTTTTTATGACAAGGATAAAGAATCGAATGTAACATTTATGCAAACAGCTATTCGAGATTTGCCCAGAGATGCAGTGCTGCAGATAAACGTTTCTGAAGGTAGGGTTTCGTTAAAAGGCGTTTCCTTGACCGGACAATCTTTGATGCCGATTCAGAATTACAATCTTGAATTCTGGAACAAAACCATCGCTCCTGAGCAATCCTTCAATTACCGATTACTTCCTTTGTATACTAAACAAATAATACTTCACCATTACTTTTGGATTGGATTTTTGTTTTGCGCTATTTTGTTTTTTTGTTTTAATTTCATTTTGAAGAAATGGAAAAAAAGAAAATAGTTTTTCTCTATACCGAACTTGCCACATATTTTCTCGCTTGTGTAGAAAAATTATTGGAACATCCGCAAATTGAAGTGCATATTGTTTGCTGGGAAGTGAATAAGGAAGCACCATTTCAATTTTCATTTTCTGAAAATTTAAAAATTTATTATCGCAATACGTTGCCTGAAGCAGAGCAATTACAATGTTTGGTGGATAGTATTTCACCGTCTATTATTTATGTGAGCGGATGGAAAGATAAAAACTATCTTAAAGTTTGCAAACAATACAACAAAAAAATCCCTGTTATAGTAGGATTCGATAATCACTGGACAGGTTCAATAAAACAAAGAGTAGCAAGTGTTTTAAGTCCATTTACATTACTTAAACATTTTTCGTATTGTTGGGTTCCGGGCGATGTGCAAATAAAATTAGCAGAAAGCTTAGGGTTTTCGAAAACCAAAATACTCACCGGATTTTACTCTTGCGATTACGACTATTTCCATTCTCAATACCTCGCCAATGAAGATGCAAAACGTGCTCGTTTTCCTCATCGGTTTATTTATGTTGGGCGATATGTTCAGCATAAAGGCATTTCAGATTTATGGAAAGCATTTATCGAACTATGCGAGGAGTCGCCAAACGATTGGGAATTGTGGTGTTTGGGCACAGGCGATGTGACAACTGTTGTTCATCCGAAAATTAAACACTTTGGTTTTGTTCAGCCCTCGGACATGGCCCGTTTTATTGCTGAAACTGGAGTATTTGTTTTGCCCAGTCATTTCGAACCTTGGGGAGTGGTGGTACACGAATTTGCCACTGCAGGATTTCCTATTATTTGTTCGGAAGATGTGGGAGCGAGTTCTAGTTTTTTAGTAAATGGCAAAAATGGTTTTTCATTTTCAACCGGAAACATAGGCCAATTGAAAGAAACGATGAAGAGAATAATCAATAGTTCTGACAAAGAATTATTGTTGATGGCCGATAAAAGCGCAGAAACAGGCAAACTTATAACCCCTGAAAAATGGGCAAATACTCTATTATCGTTGCTGTCGAAAAATAGTAATACTGTCAAAAAATAATGTGCGGAATTAACGGAATAATAGGATTAGTAGACACTGATATTGCACAGCAAAAAATAAGTGCAATGAACTCGGCCATGAAACACAGAGGGCCGGATGATGAAGGTGTGTTTGTAGATTCGAAAATAGCATTAGGACACAGACGGCTTTCTATCATTGACCTTTCGGCTGCCGGACATCAACCCATGCTATCGTATGATGGACGATATCAAATAATCTTTAATGGGGAACTTTATAATTTCCGAGAACTCAAATTCGAACTGCAACGCGTTATTTCCGGCTCGGGGCAACAAGCTTATTTATTTCAAACCAATACCGACACCGAAGTTATCATTGCAGCGTACATTCGCTGGGGGCAAGACTGTGTAAGTCATTTCAACGGTATGTTTGCTTTTGCAATTTGGGATACAATCAACAAAGAACTATTCATAGCCCGCGACAGACTTGGTATAAAACCGCTTTATTATTGCTATACAAACGGAGTACTGGCCTTCTCGTCCGAAATCCGTTCGTTGCTGGCAAGTAATTTAATTCCGCGTAAACTTGACGAAAACAGCCTTGCCGATTACCTCCGTTATCAAACCGTTCATGCTCCCGACACCATTATTAAAGGCATCAAGATGCTTATGCCCGGACATTTTCTGATAATGAAAAATGAAGAGTTGAGGATAAAAAGCTATTGGAGTCTTACCGCAGATACAACTGAACAGTCGAAAGGAAAATCATATCAGCAGGTGTGTACCGATGTAAATTCGTTACTAACCAAAGCCGTTGAAAGACGACTCATTGCCGATGTTCCTTTTGGAGCTTTCCTTTCTGGCGGCATCGATTCGAGTGCTGTGGTGGCCTTGATGACAAAAGTTTCGACCGAAAGAGTAAAAACATTTTCGGTAACCTTTGACGAAAGTGAGTTTTCGGAAGCAAAGTATGCACAACTTATTGCCAAAAAATTCAATACCGACCATCATGAAATAGTTCTTAAACCAACCGATTTTCTTGAACAATTACCCCATGCCCTGAAAGCAATGGATCATCCGGGTGGTGACGGGCCCAATACCTATATTGTTTCGAAAGCTACCAAAGAAGCCGGAATAACAATGGCTCTTTCAGGTTTGGGTGGTGACGAACTTTTTGCAGGATACGATGTGTTTAAACGTTCGCTCGAATTGAACAACAAAAGATGGCTCAATGCTATTCCCTCATTTATGCGAGGTTTGGGGGCAAGCTCTCTTCAAACACTGAAACCGGGAATAGCATCAGAAAAGATAGCTGAACTGTTACGGCAAAACAAAATTAATTTTAATTCCTTTTATCCCTTGTCCCGTCAGGTATTAATGGATAATCAAATTTTAAATATCGTTAATCAAAAACAATTACCACCTAACAAGGTGGCGCAAATTGTGGCACAATCGGCCATTAACCGCCAGCACTCAATATTCAGCACTGTTTCCATAGTAGAAATGTCGACCTATATGCAAAATGTATTGCTTGCCGATGCCGACCAAATGAGTATGGCTAGTGCCCTCGAAGTGCGCGTTCCGTTTATCGATTACACCTTGGTGGAATATGTGCTCGGCCTGCCCGACAAGTTCAAAAATCCGATTACTCCTAAAAAATTACTGGTGGATGCTATGGGCGATTTGTTGCCTCCGGAAATAGTAAACCGACCTAAAATGGGCTTTACTTTTCCATGGAATCAATGGATGAAGAAGGAACTCAAATCTTTTTGCGAAGAAAAAATAATTGCTCTTTCCGAACGAAAACAATTCAACAAGCAAGGAGTACTGCAACTCTGGCAAATGTTTTTGGCAGACAATCCTCGTATTTCCTGGTCGCGTATCTGGTATTTGGTGGTACTCGAAAACTGGCTTTCCGAAAATAAAATAGAAGAATAAATTTTTACCAAAAAAATTGCCAGAAATTACTAAAGAATCACTGGCAATTTTCTTTTTCAGCTTTCAATTTCCTGAAATCAAAAATATATTTTCATTAATTACTTCTGCACCATCCTATCCGGTTTTACCATCATTTCGGCAGTTTCTACAAGTTTAACAAACTCGGCACGATACCCTTCATCATCTTTTCCTTTCGAACTTTTGGCAAGTGTAATTACATTCGTAAAGCTAGCATCGCCTTTAAATTTCGACTCGTGAAGCAACATGCCAAACTCGGCTACAGCGCACGAAAAGCGGCAATTCTCGCTGGCTGATGCAAAGCTTGTTTTTTGATCGGTAAGAACTTTGGTAATTAACTTCGAAACCGATTCTTTTGGTTCTTTGTATCTGAATTTAATTGTCATTACATCGTTTGTAAATGGATGTGAAACCTTTTCGGGTTGCTGATATTTTAGCGGATCAACAGATGACACTACTTCTTCCGAACCTGCCGGAATTATTTCGTACATGGCTGTTACGGTGTGTCCCGAGCCCAGTTCGCCTGCATCTTTTTTGTCATCATTAAAATCCCGATTGTTGAGCATTCGTTTTTCATATCCCACCAAACGGTATGCTTTTACTTTATCCGGATTAAATTCTATCTGAATTTTTACGTCTTTAGCTATAGTCAGAAGGGTTCCGCCCATTTCTTTTACCAACACTTTTTTTGCTTCCAGAATATTATCAAGGTAATTGTAATTACCATTGCCTTTGTCAGCAAGCTGAACCATTTTTGAATCTTTGTAATTGCCCGTTCCAACACCCAGCACCGAAAGGAAAATACCGTCTTCTCTTTTTTGTTCAATCAATCGGGTTAGCTCTCCATCGCTGCTCACACCCACATTAAAATCTCCGTCAGTGGCCAGTATTACGCGGTTATTGCCATTCGGCAAAAAGTTTTCTTTGGCAGTTTTATAAGCCAATAATATGCCTGCACCTCCGGCTGTGGAGCCTCCTGCCTGCAATTGCTCCAATGCATCCAGAATTCTGTCTTTGTGTGCTCCTGAAGTGGAAGGCAGCACCAATCCAGCATTTCCGGCATACACCACTATTGCCACTTTATCTTCTTCACGCATTTGCTGCACCAATAACTGAAGTCCGGATTTGAGCAATGGTAATTTACTAGGTTCATTCATTGAGCCTGATACATCTACCAGAAACACCAAATTGTTAGGAGGCATTTTATCAAGCTTTACTTCTTTGCCTTGTATACCAATATGAATAAGGTTGTGAGCTTTGTTCCAAGGGCATTCGCTATATTCTGTAGTAATGGAAAACGGTTCTTTTCCTTCGGGCTGAGGATAATTATATTGAAAATAATTAATCATTTCTTCAACCCTTACAGCATCTGCCGGAGGCAAACTCCCTTGAGTTATAAAACGTCTTACATTGCTGTACGATGCCTTATCCACATCAATGCTGAATGTTGAAAGTGGGTCGTGGTGAGTATCCTTAAATTCGTTGTCATTAATTTTGCTGTATTCTTCGGTATTGAAATCAGCAGTATAACCTGTTGCCATTTTGCCATTAGCATTTATACGTGCCCCACTTACCGAGTAGCTTTCTGACATCACTACTTTGCAGTCCATGGTTGCCGGAGCCAAACTTATTTCATCGGCCATAACCATTTCCACTGCTTTTAATTTTGCACCACCGCTCATTACTACATCCACTTTTTTATTGGACGAAGCTGTAACAGTAATGCCAGTCAATACCTTTTGTTGATAGCCGACATAATTAACAATTAACTTGTACGTTCCATTGGGAACATTTTTAAAACAATACTCTCCATTTACATCGGTGGTAGTGCTCACCACCCGAACAGTATCGTGAATATACAAACCGACTGTGGCAAAAGGAATGGATTCTGTCGATTTGCTATCGGTAATTTTTCCATAAACAGGACAAGTGTTTGATGGATTTTGAAATGAAATAAAAGCTAAGCCGAAAAGGCTTGCCATGGCCAGAGAAATAACTGATTTTTTTAACATAAAATTTAGGTTTTAATAATGAATAAATAAATTATCTATACCCATAAGATGCAGTTTTAAAAAAATTCCATAAGAAAATGTAAAGTTTTTTTTAAGAGGGCCAAATTTGGGGGAACAAAAAAAGAAAGTTGAATGTGTTCTCCAAACACATTCAACTTTCTTTCATCATCAATCGCCAGTCAGTAATTGGTTTCTTTAATCTTCTATTAAGCCTGTAGCAATTTGAGCAGAGAGTAAGCACATAGGTATACCTGGGCCGGGATGCACACTTCCACCGCAGAAATAAAGGTTCTTTATATCTTTCGAAAAGTTAGGATGTCTGAAAAATGCAGCAAACATACTGTTGGAGGCATTACCATAAATAGCACCAAAAGCAGAAGATGTGCGTTGTTCAATCACTCTCGGATCCATTACCATTTCGCATTCTATCAATGGTCGAATATCTGTTTTTAAAATACGATTCAACTTTTTAATAATGTTTTCGCGCATTTCGTTCACCAGTTTATCCCAGTCTTGTCCGCTGTTATAAGGTACATTTACGAAGGTAAACCAGTTTTCACATCCCGCAGGGGCATCCGTTGGTGTAAGTTTAGAGGTAATATTTATGTATACAGTCGGGTCTTCATAAATAGTTTGTTTGTTTACAATGGCATCAAACTCTTCGAAATAATTACTTCCGTAAAACAAATTATGAATTTCGAGTTCTTTAAATTCTTTTTTGATACCCCAATAAAATACTATTCCAGATGAAGACTTAGGTTGACTCAACACTTTCTTAGGTTTCTTCGCTTCGGGCATAAGGTGCTGGTAGGTATTGTAAACATCGGCATTGCTTATTACAATATCGAATTTTTCAAAACCATCTTTCGATTTTATTCCAGTTGCTTTTTTGTTTTCAACCACAATTTCTTTAACCGGAGTAGAAAGTTTTATGGTAATACCAATTTCTTCTGCAAGTTTAACAAGAGATGTAGTGATGCTGTGCATTCCTCCTTCGGGATAAAAAGCACCTAAATCTATTTCCACATAAGGAATAACATTTAATGTAGCCGGCACCACATAAGGACTCGAACCATTATAGGTGGCATATCGGTCGAACATCTGAATTAGTTTTTTATCGGTAAATGCCTTTTCGTTTGCAGAGTGCATAGTATCGAATGCTCCTATCTTACCAAAGTTAAAAATGCCTTTTGCAACCGATTTTTTAAAGTAATTTTTGGCTTTATGCAACGAATTCATCATAAATAATTCTCCGGTGAGATTATAAATGGTTTCTGTTCGTTCCAGAAACTTAAGAATGGTTTCTTCGCTGTCCGAAGTTTTCGAAGCCATATATTTGGCATAAGCTTTCCGCCCGTGTGGCGAATCGAGCACAGTGCCATCTTCGAAGAAAAAACGAAATACAGGGTCAAGGTGAGAATAATTAAAGTAATCGCGGGGATTTTTTCCGGAAATCACAAATAAGTCGTCCACAATCATCGGCAAAGTAAAAACGGAAGGGCCGTAATCAAAACGATATCCTTTATTAGTTTCTGACGACATTTTTCCACCCGGAAAGCTGTTCGACTCAAAAATGGTTACTTTATACCCTCTGTTACGCATACGAATGGCAGCACCAAGGCCGGCCACACCTGAACCCACTACAGCGCAGGATTTGTTATTTTCTGTTATCATTTCTTTGTTTTATTTAACTGCTTCGCCCAAAAGCTACAACAGTCTGTTGTTGAATTCTATTTTCGGGCAAATTTAGTCGAAAAATATTAGGAAGTGTTCAAAATGATTTTAATCATATTTAACGATTTTTAAAACAAAAGAAACAAATGTTTGGATGTAAACAACAAAAGGTTATTTTTGCGTCCCTTTTCTAATAAAAAGGAGATTGAAATAGAACTTTAAAGGACTAAAGTAACAAACAAAATGATATATATAGGCGCAAAGGAGTTAAAACTTGAAGATTTTAATAAAATTCTGTTTTTGAAAGAGAAGATAGAACTTGACGAGAAGGCACTCCAAAAGGTGAATGAAAGTCATGAGTTTTTAAAATCTTTTTCTAAAGATAAACTCATTTATGGCATCAATACCGGTTTTGGGCCAATGGCTCAATACAAAATAAGCGAACAAGACCAACTTGATTTACAATATAACCTAATTAGAAGTCACTGCACCGGGGCAGGAAAACGACTGGCCGACACAGAAGTGAAATCGACCATGATTTGTCGCCTTAGTTCATTAATGCAGGGTTTTTCGGGTATTCATCCGGAGGTGGTTATTTTATTAAAAGACTTAATTAATAACGACATTTATCCTCAGATATTCGAACATGGAGGTGTTGGTGCCAGCGGAGATTTGGTGCAATTAGCTCATTTGGCTTTGAACTTAATCGGAGAAGGAGAGGTTACTTATAAAGGTGAATTAAGACCAGCAGCCGATGTATTTAAAGAAACCGGACTGAAGCCCATTACCATCAAATTAAGAGAAGGACTGGCATTGATAAACGGTACCAGTATTATGACCGGTATTTCTATGGTTAATCTTTCGCATGCCGAGCAACTCGTTAACTGGAGTTTGTCAGCATCTATGATGATTATTGAGTTGGTAGAATCGTACAGCGACCATTTTTCGAAAGAACTGAATAAGGTGAAACCTCACCTTGGACAACGCGCCATTGCTCATGCCATGGACGAGGCCATGAAAGACAGTAAGCTTATTCGTAAACGCGAAGAACATTTGTTTAGCGCAGAAACTACTGCTGTAGATGTTTTTCAGGATAAGGTTCAAGAGTATTATTCCATCAGATGTGTACCTCAGATATTAGGGCCAGTATGGGATACATTTACCTATACTCAAACCGTTTTGCAAAATGAAGTGAACAGTGTTAACGATAATCCAATCATTGATAAAGAAAATAATAATGTGTTTCACGGAGGTAATTTCCATGGAGATTATGTGGCTCTGGAAATGGATAAACTAAAAATTGCCATTACCAAATTAACGATGCTTGCTGAACGTCAGTTAAACTTTTTGATGAACGACAAGCTAAACGGAAAATTACCACCTTTTGTAAATCTTGGTAAACTGGGATTGAACCTTGGTATGCAGGCAGCACAATTTACAGCTACATCTACCACAGCCGAAAACCAGATGCTTTCCAACCCCATGTATATTCACAGTATTCCTAACAATAACGACAATCAGGATATTGTAAGCATGGGGACCAATGCAGCTCTTATATGCAGTAAAATAATTGAAAATGCATATCAGGTATTGGCTATCGAATTGCTAAGTGCAGTTCAGGCGGTAGATGCACTTCAGTTCGAAAGTAAATTATCTTCTCATTCAAAAGCAATTTACAAACAAATTCGTTCTATTAAAGCTCGTTTTGAAAAGGACAGCATCTTGTATAAAGACCTGGAGAAAATAAAGATTTACTTGCAAACCAACAATCCGAATATAATTTAAACATCACAACAACAAAAATAGATATAATATGAAATATGCATTAGTAACAGGAGGTTCGAGAGGAATAGGTCGTGCAATATGTGTGAAACTAGCCGAAATGGGACATTATATAATCATTAATTTTGCATCGAACACCGAAGAAGCCGAAAAAACATTGGCTATGGTTCGCGAAAAAGGGGGAGACGGAGAAATAATGAAGTTTAATGTAGGAAACCAAAGCGAAGTGGAAACGATGCTTGGCGGTTGGTTAGAAAAAAATCCGGATAAATGTATTGAAGTATTGGTAAATAATGCAGGTATCAAAAAAGATCAATTGCTGATGTGGATGAGTAATGATGAATGGAATTCGGTTTTAGATACCAATCTGGGCGGATTTTTCAACGTTACCCGACTTATCATTAAAGGTATGCTGGTAAAAAAATACGGAAGAGTGGTTAATGTTGTTTCTTTGTCAGGTTTAAAAGGGTTGCCGGGACAAACCAATTATTCGGCTTCCAAAGCTGGTGTAATAGGTGCTACCAAAGCCCTATCGCAGGAAGTAGGGAGACGTAACATTACAGTGAATGCTGTTGCTCCTGGGTTCATCAAAACGGATATGACAGAAGGGATAAACGAAAAAGATTTCAAACAACTCATTCCGATGGCTCGTTTTGGAACTTCAGAAGAAGTGGCAGAAGCGGTAGGCTTTTTGGCTTCCGAAAAAGCTTCTTACATTACAGGGCAAGTGCTTTCGGTAAACGGAGGATTATATAGCTAAACTTATTGTTTTCAACTATCCGTATCAGCACGTAATGAATCTCTGTGTGAACACGGATTTAATGAAAATCATATAGCATCTTTTATCGAAACAAGAAAAATAAATTATCTTTGTCGACTTTAAAAAAAATAAATGAATAATAGAGTTGTAATAACTGGTTTGGGAATTTGGAGTTGCCTCGGAACAAATCTGGAGGATGTAAAAAACTCATTGTTTACAGGCAAGTCCGGAATAGGGATGGATGCTGAACGAAAAGCATTTGGTTATCGTTCGGGATTAACCGGAATAGTTGAAAAACCTCAACTGAAAGGCATTCTTGACAGAAGAGCAAGAGTTGGGCTGTCGGAAGAAGCTGAGTATGCTTACATGGCTACATTAGAAGCAATGAAAAATGCCAAGATGGACATGAGCTGGGTGGAACAAAACGAAGTGGGAATTCTTTACGGTAACGATAGTTCGGCCAAAGCAGTGATTGAGGCAATAGATATAATCAGAGTTAAAAAAGATACTACCCTATTGGGTTCTGGGTCTATTTTCCAGTCCATGAATTGTACGGTAACGATGAATCTTTCTACAATATTTAAATTGAAAGGTATCAATTTTACCATCAGTGCGGCTTGTGCCAGTGGTTCTCATTCCATCGGATTGGGATACCTGATGATAAAATGGGGACTTCAGAAACATATTATTTGCGGAGGAGCTCAGGAAGTAAATGCAATGGCTTTTGGTAGTTTTGACGGATTAAGTGCTTTCTCTGTTAGAGAAAATGAACCAACAAAAGCCTCCAGACCATTTGATAAAAACAGAGACGGATTAGTACCAAGCGGTGGAGCAGCCACATTAATTCTCGAAAGCTACGAATCGGCTATGGAAAGAGGTGCACCTATCATTGCCGAAGTGGTTGGGTATGGTTTTTCATCCAATGGAGAGCATATTTCAAACTCTAGTGTTGACGGACAAATTCGTTCCTTAAACATGGCCTTGAACGATGCTAATGTGAAGCCATCTGAAATAGATTACATCAATGCACATGCAACTTCTACCCCCGGTGGAGATTTTGCCGAAGCACAAGCCATAGATGCTGTTTTCGGGGAATGTAATACCATGGTAAGTTCTACCAAATCTATGACAGGACACGAGTGCTGGATGGCCGGAGCAAGCGAGATTGTTTATTCTACCATTATGATGCAAAACAATTTTGTGGCGCCAAACATTAACTTTGAAGAAGGAGACGAAGCTTCTTCTAAATTAAATATTGTTTCGAAGACAACAGAAAGAAATATTGATGTATTTTTGTCGAATTCTTTTGGATTTGGAGGAACAAATTCATCATTGATTATTAAAAAGTTTAAATAAACCCTTATAAATAGAATGACACAAGCAGAAATTATTGAAAAAATTAATGAATTTTTAGTTGAAGAGTTTGAAGTAGATGCAGCCAAAATTGTACCTGATGCAAACCTTCGCGAAACACTTGAATTGGATAGTTTGGACTATGTAGATTTAGTAGTTATTATCGAAAGCAATTTCGGTTTTAAAGTAGTGGCTGAAGACTTTATTAACATTCATACTTTCCAGAATTTTTATGATTATATCAATCGTAAAGTAGAAGAAAAGAATGCTACCGCATAAAAATTAAACAGAGGATGGAAAATTCTATCCTCTTCAGTTCAACAAATCTCCAGGTGCAATGTCCAAGTGGGAAGGGAAGTCAAGAGGTACCGTATTAGGACATAAAATTTTTGTATTTATCTTAAATCATTTAGGGCTTAAACCGGCTTATGTTTTATTGCGGTTTGTAGCCCTTTATTATTTTTTGTTTGCCCGCCAATCAAATAAGTACATGTACTTTTATTTTCACAATGTATTAAAGTACAGACGCAGCATCGCGTTAATTAAAATCTATAAAAACTATTACATTTTCGGGCAAACCATATTAGACAAAGTGGCTTTGCTGGCAGGTGTTAAAACCAAATTTACCATCGACCACGAAGGAGGTGTAAATCTGGATAAGATTGCTGCTATGGGCAAAGGAGGTATTCTGGTGAGTGCTCACATTGGTAACTGGGAAATAGCAGGGCAACTGCTGAACAGATTGGAAACTACCTTTAACATTCTGATGTACGAAAACGAAAGGGAGAAACTCAAGAGTTATATGGATGGGGTGGAGAAGAAAAAAAATGTAAAGATTATTGCCATTAAAGATGGCGAAATGGGACATTTAATAGAACTTCACAATGCTTTTAGAAATAACGAACTTGTGGTGATGCATGGCGACCGCTTCAGAGAAAATGCTGTAACCACCCAGGCTACTTTTTTAGGCAAAAAAGCCGATTTTCCGGCAGGGCCTTTTATCATGGCGGCTAAATTTGGTGTCCCTATTTCGGTTGTTTTTGCGGTTAAAGAAACCTCCACACATTATCATTTTTTTGCTACCGACCCTATCGAAGTAAAACGAACCCGTACCGATGAACAAACCAATGCCGCTGTGCAGGAATTACTCAAACGATACATTGATGAGTTTGAAAAAATGGTACATCGCTATCCCGAGCAATGGTTTAATTATTACGCCTTCTGGAAAGAACAAAACTGAGGAAATTATAAATGGTGAATTATAAATTATAAATGAGAGGTTAACTCAAACTCTTCACCAATTCATAATTCATAATTTATAACTCATAATTTCCCCTCCATCATCATTATTTTTGCTTTCAGAACTATGGCTACTGTTAAACTATCCGTTATCTCTCCACATTCCACCATACGGTACAATTCATCAAAATGAATTTTTCGGCAAACCAGTTGTTCATCATCTTCGGGATGGGCTTGGCCAAAGGTTAATTGCTGTGCAATATACAATATACAAAACTCATCGCTTGCCGAATTACTCAAATACATTTCCTGTATTTTAGTCCATTTGCTGGCTGTTATACCCGTTTCTTCCAGCAATTCTCTTTTGGCCGAATCCAAAGGAGGCACATCTCTATGTCCTCCGCCTTCCGGAATCTCCCACGAATATTGCTGTATAGGATATCGATATTGTCCCACTATCCAGGTATTGTAATCTTCGTCCAGAGGAAGCACACCAATAGCCAGATTTTTAAAATGCACCACAGAGTATGTTCCCGGATTACCATTCGGGTTGAGCACATCGTGTTTGGTAAGTCCTATCCAGGGCGAATCGTAAATTTTCTCAGAGGTTAACGTAGTCCACGGATTCCTTTCTTCGTCAGCTTTCATTGATATATATTTTTTGCGAAGATAAAAAGAATAGATTTGCATTCTTAATAATTGATTACCGAACCGTAAAAAAACAGTTAAACACTTACTACTTCAAAAGCCTCCCCAAAGGGGGAAATGAAGAAACAAAAACGAAAACAATGAAAACATTTGCAATAGCCATACACGGAGGAGCAGGCACCATTCTGAAAAATATCATGACAGCCGAAAAAGAACTCGAATACAAAAGCGGTCTCGAACAGGCCATTCGCTCGGGCGAAAAGATATTGGCTTCCGGAGGCCCTGCTCTAGATGCTGTAGAAGCGGCCATTATTCAGCTCGAAAACAATCCCCTGTTTAATGCCGGTAAAGGTGCCGTGTTTACCAACCAGGGGAAAAACGAAATGGATGCTTCTGTGATGGAAGGAAAAACTCTGATGGCTGGAGCTGTAACAGGGGTTACCAATATCAAAAACCCCATTACCCTTGCCAAAACAGTAATGCAGCAAAGCGAACATGTGTTTCTGTCGGGGTTAGGAGCTATGGAATTTGCCGAAAAAATGAAACTCGAATTTGCTCCCGATGAATACTTTTTTGTGCAGCAACGCTACAATCAGCTAATGGACGCCAAACAAACCGACTCTGTTACCATGGATCATAACGACAAAAAAACTTCGGGAAAGGATAAAACAGGCACTGTGGGCTGTGTGGCTCTCGATGTCAATGGCAACCTTGCTGCCGGAACTTCTACCGGAGGTATGACCAATAAAAAATACGGACGTGTGGGCGACAGCCCCATGATAGGAGCAGGCACTTATGCCAATAACCAAACCTGCGCCATTTCGTGTACAGGGCACGGAGAGTTTTTTATTCGTGCCGTGGTGGCTTACGATATTTCTTGCCTTATGGAGTACAAAGGCCTTTCGCTTAAGCAAGCCTGCCAGGTGGTGGTGCACCAAAAACTCGTTGCTCTGGGTGGCGAAGGCGGACTCATTGCCCTGGATGCTCACGGAAACATCGAACTGCCTTTTAATTCCGAAGGTATGTACAGAGCCAGTTTAAAAGCCAACCAAGATTTGTTTATTGGTATTTATAAGGTGTAATTATTGGCCTACTTCTTAATCTCAATAGTAAATCAACAATCATTAGGGCACCACACTGCGGGATATTTCTAACGCCCTCTGCGATATTCCTAACACCCTTTGCGATATTTCTAACGCCCTCTATGATATTTCTAACGCCCTTTGGGATATTTCTAAAACCCTTTAGGATATTTCTAACGCCCTCTACGATATTTCTAACGCCCTTTGGGATATTTCTAAAACCCTTTAGGATATTTCTAACGCCCTCTGCTATATTTCTAACGCCCTCTGCTATATTTCTAAATTGTTAGAGTGTGCTTAAAAAGGGATGACGGATATAATAAAACAGAGATTGACAACGAGTTAAGGTGGATGGAATAAAAAAATCCCCCTTTGCGGATGGTGCAAAGAGGGATTAATTGGCTTAAATTTATCTTGATTTGGTGAACTTGATGCCTTTAACTTGATTAAACATAGGGTTAGAAGCTGTAGATGCTGATTTTACATACTTTTTGACCTGAGCGGCTATATCGAAAAGGCCAGTTTTGTCTAGGTAAAGCGTTTTGGTACGAACCGCCCGAGCGTTGAGCAAATCTGTTGTAGCATTGATAACTGCTGTGTTTTTGATGGCTAAATCGGTGGCAAGGTTGGTAAGCGCAAGTACTTTTAGTTCGGTTTCGTTAGGAGTGTAAGTTGCTTCGGAAGAAACGAGGTCGACTAGTTTGTTAAAGTTTTTGAGCAAAGAATCATAGCTTTGCTGAGAAACGGAAATTTGAGTAGTGGAAGGAGGAATGGTGCCGGGAGGCAAGGGAATGGCAGGAGGTTGAACGGGAGGAGTTTTTTGACTTGCACGTTTGCCTTGAATTTTACGGTTAAGGGTTTTAGCGTCTTTTATTAACTCGGGAGTGGCATCTGTGGCAGCAAGAGCGTTGATGATACGAGTGGACAGAGGTTTAAGGGGATGAAATATGATGTAACGAGGATTGACGGCATTGATATAGGCTGTTTCGGCAGTGGTTAGATTAGTAAGGGCTGTTTGACTTGAAGTAAGCAAAGTGCCGAGAGCTGGTAGTTTGATTTCTGTTTTAGAAGGGTTGTAGTCAGTGCCGAAGCCTGCACAACGGGAGATTAGTGTTTCGAAGTGAGCTACATTGATAGTGTGACCTGTTTCTGATGTGGAAGCCATGATGATTGAATTTTTGTTGTTATTAATTTTGTTTGTTGGAACAAATTTCTGAAAAAAAAATAAATATCGAAAAAATAATTGCGGTGAAATGTTGATATTTTGCGATTAAAATAGGTTGATTGTTGGTAAATTATGATATAGGTCATAGTTTTTGGCGACTCTCTGCAAAGAAGGAAGCCTCACCCTTAATCCCCTCTCCGAAGGAGAGGGGGAGATGCGGGACTGTGGGGGTAAGTTTTAATTATACATATATATATATGTACTATATTTGCTTAATGGAAAAAACTCGGAACATAATCAGTGGTTCGTTTGCAGGTGAAAAACACCTGCAAAGGCGAAACTTAATTATTATTTTCAGATGAGAAATTTATTTTTTTTAGCTGCTTTATTTATGTTTCCAAGGTTATTATTTTGTCAAATTTATTTTAATAATGATTATAATATTAATCAGCATCAAGGAGCCTCGAGTATTATAGAAGATAGTGGTTACCTTATACTCGGTCAAGAAATAACTGCAACTTATCGTTCGTTTTATTTCATTAAAATCAACTTGAACGGAGATACCATTTGGACAAGAAATTATCCCAAAAGTCAATATGCTTATTATACTGGTTCATCAAATTCTTTGATAAAAACAATTGATAATAATTATGTTTTTGGTGGTACTTTGATTAATCTTCAAGATACAATGAATACAGGAGATTGCCTGCTCGTTAAATTAAATACCAATGGGGATACCTTATGGACAAGAAATTATGGAGGTTCTAATTACGATTATGCAAATATTGTATGCCAAACACCTGATAGTGGTTTTGTATTAATGGGATCTACAGAAAGCTTTAGCAATGGACCCGCGGCTGATTTCTATTTGATAAAAATAGATAAAAATGGAATTTTTCAATGGCAGCATACCTATGGAACAACTGCCACAGAAGAATGTTATTCAGGGCAAATTACCCTAGATGGTGGGTATATTATGGCTGGACATCGAAGTAATCAATTGCATATTGTAAAAACAGATGCGGTTGGAACATTTCAATGGGAAAAAGTATATTCGGGAACAGCCGGCCAAGGGTTTATAAAGCAATTACCAGATAGCACTTATATAATAGTAGGAGCTAAAAATGTTACCGGATTAGGAGCACAAGCATATATGGCAAAACTCACCAAGTCAGGCATCATTATTTGGCAACAGACTTATGGAGGTGTTGGTGACCAACAATTTTATGCTGTACCTATAATTTTAAATGATGGAAGTATTGTCTGCTCTGGGGTAAGTACAATTAGCAGTATTCCGGATGGGTTATTAGTGAAGACTGATAGTCTTGGTAATCAGCAATGGTTGCGTACATATATTTCACCCACAAATATTGTTAATTATTTATATGATGTTAAACATACATCAGATAATGGTTTTATAATGTGCGGGCAAGCCTATTCAACTTTAACTGATTTTTGGGCAGTAAAAGTTGATAGTAATGGATGTGAGTATGCGGGATGTAATGTGGGGGTTGAGGAATTAGGAATTAGGGATGAAAGAATAGGAATTTACCCCAACCCGAGTAGTGGGGAATTTGAGGTAAACTTTTATAAAGAATGTAAAGAGGCAAAACTGGAAATTAGGAATGTAATGGGGCAATTGGTTTACATGGATGAAATAAAAAACAGGAGTGTTGTATCAATAAAATTAGATGTAGAGGCTGGGATTTATTTTGTGAGTGTGGAGGCGGATGAGGGAACGTATATAATGAAATTGATTAAAGAATAAGAAAGATGGGAAATGATAAAAGCTCCAAACTTATTGAGAAATGAGTTTGTTTTTTTTCGTGCTTACTTAAGGGTAACAAAGAAAGATGCGCTGACTAACTGCACCCGATAGAAGAGGAAAGCCCGAAGTGGGCAGGCAATAGCGGGGGCGGACTTGGAACGGATAGCGGGAGAGAGGACTACGAAAAGAGATAAGGTTGGTGCCCAAATTAGATTTGAGATATTAGATTTGAGTATTGAGATAGACAAATGAACATTAGAGATTGCTTCGCTGCGCTCGCAATGACAACCTGAAACCTGAAACCCCAAATCCGAAATCTCCTCCCCTCCCCTCAATTTGAAATTTAAAATCTGAAATCTGAAATTTTCACCCCAAAAACTAAAAAAATGGTTGTATGTAAAATAAATTTACTACTTTCGCAGTCCCAAATTAAAAAAGGGGAATAACTAATAATTAAAAAAACAATAAAAAAATGGCAGTAAAAATTAGATTACAACGTCATGGTAAAAAAGGAAGTGCTTTTTTCCATATTGTAATTGCGGATGGTCGTGCACCTCGAGACGGAAAGTTTATTGAGAAAATTGGTACGTACAACCCAACTACAAACCCGGCAACTATTAACATAGACAGCACCAAAGCGCTGGATTGGTTAAACAAAGGAGCCCAACCAACAGATACCTGCAGAGCTATCCTTTCGTATAAAGGAGTGATGTACAAAAACCACCTTCAGGGAGGAGTAACAAAAGGCGCCTTAACACAAGAGCAAGCCGATGCAAAATTCGAAAAATGGCAAGCTGAAAAAGAAAGCAAAGTATCGAAAAAAGTATCGAGCCTTGATGTTTCGAAAAGAGAAGCCTACACAAAACGTATGGCTGCTGAGGCTGCTGTGAAAGAAGCAATAGCTGCAAAAGTGGCTGCTAAAAACACACCGCCACCGGCTGAAGAAGCTCCTGCTGCAGAAGCAGAAGCTCCTGCAACACCGGAAGCAGAAGCATAATTAAATTTGAATTAATTGTTTTTAAAGGCAACTGAACTCGTTCAGTTGCCTTTTTAATTATCACACTTTTTTAAAGAAGAATGACCAAAGACGAATGTTTTAATTTAGGATATATTTCCAGAAGAGTAGGAAATAAAGGAGAACTGGCGTTTATAATAGATGCCGATAATCCGGGCCGATACAGCAAACTGGAATCGGTGTTTATTGAAATTAACAAATCGCTTGTTCCTTTTTTTATAAAGAAAATAGTGGTGAGCCGAAATTTTGCCACCGTGTCGCTGGATGGGATAGATACCATAGAGCGTGCAGACGAACTGGTGAAACTCGGATTGTATTTACCTCTTAGTTTTTTGCCTCCTTTAAAAGAAAAGAAATTTTATTTTCATGAGCTATCGGGATATAAGGTAACCGATAAAAACTACGGAGATATAGGTATTATGCAGTCTATTCTCGATTTTCCTCAACAAGCCATTTTTCAGATAGTAAAAGATAAAAACGAAATATTGATTCCTGCCAAGGATGAATTTATAATAAGTATAGACCGCGAAAAAAAAGAACTGCATCTGAATGCTCCCGAGGGTTTGATAGATATTTATATCAAAGAAACCAAAGAGGATGATTTGGAAAAAGAAACGGATGAAGATTAAAAATAATTTACGATTGAATAAATTATTCTAACTTTAGTGCATTAAATTTAATGACAGAACATAAAACAGAGTGTCAGTAAATACTAAAATGCATATATGCCCAATCAGGAATTTGCTTTTAAACAATTTAAAATAGATCAGTCGAAATGTGCCATGAAAGTGGGCACGGATGCTGTGTTGCTGGGTGCATGGGTAAATTATCCGAGTGCAAAAACTATATTGGATATTGGCACAGGTACTGGAATAATAGCTCTGATGCTGGCTCAGAAAATAGGGGGAAAGATAGATGCGATAGATATAGATGAGAGCGCTTATGTGCAGGCCACAGAAAATGTGAATGCAAGTAAATGGAAAGACCGCATTAGTATTTATCATGAGTCGTTGCAGGAGTTTGCGCGAAACAGAAACAGTAGTTACGATTTGATAGTAAGTAATCCACCTTATTTTGTAGATTCGTCAAAGGCATTGGAAGAATCGCGCACCAATGCAAGGCATACTGATTTGTTGCCTTATAAAGATTTGCTGGAAGGTGTGTTGAAGCTGCTGAATACGGGAGGTAAGTTTTATGCCATATTGCCCAAAAAAGAAAGTGAGTTGTTTTGCGAAATGGCTGCAGAGCAAAAATTATATTTAACCAAACTAACACGAGTTATAACCCGCACCGACAAGCCCGAAAAACGATTACTGATGCGATTTGAATTTTCGCCAAAACCTATTTCGGAAGATTCGATAACCATTGAAGATGATGCTCGCCACTCGTACACCAACGAGTATAAAGAACTGACCAGAGATTATTACCTGAACTTTTAAACTCTACTACGAACGAGGGTGAAACTGAATGATGGCCTGACGGAGATAATCTCTGTCGAGATGGGTATAAATTTCGGTAGTGGTAATGGATTCGTGTCCGAGCATTTCTTGCACAGCGCGTAAATCGGCTCCGCCTTCGATAAGATGTGTGGCAAAGGAATGTCTGAATGTATGAGGACTGATGTGTTTTTTTAATCCTATTTTAAAAGCCAGTTGTTTGATGATGGTAAAAACCATTACTCGTGTAAGCCTCGCTCCTCTGCGGTTTAGAAACAAATAATCTTCGTGGTCTTTTTTTATGGGCATATGACATCTTACCTGGTCTTTGTAAATATTAATTTGTTTGATGGCCACACTGCCAATGGGAACAAGCCTTTCCTTATCGCCTTTGCCGGTAACTTTAATAAATTCGTCATTAAAATACAGATGAGAAATTTTGAGATTAACGAGTTCGCTGACGCGCAAACCGCAACTGTATATGGTTTCGAGCATGGCTTTGTTTCGTTGCCCTTCGGGCGAACTTAAGTCGATGGCATCGATGATGGCGTTTATTTCTTCGAGACTCAATGTGTCGGGCAGTTTACGGCCCAGCTTAGGAGCTTCGAGCAAAGTAGTGGAATCGGTGTTTAAAATATTTTCGAGCAACAGGTATTTGTAAAATCCTTTGATGCCACTTATGATACGTGCCTGAGAATGGGCACTCATGCCGAGTTCGTTTATCCATTTTAAAAATTCCTGTAAATGGGAAAGTTCAATTTCTTTGGGAGATAATTTGTAATTCTTGTATTCCAAAAACTGAACTAATTTTTCTACATCGTGCAAATAGGCATCAATGGAATTGACGGACAACGATTTTTCTAATGCCAGAAAAGATTTAAAGCCTTGTATGTATATTTTCCAGTTCAATGAGTTATTCGAGCTTTCGTTATATTCGAAAACGAACATACAAAAGTACCGAACAATAATTTCGATTATCTTTACGCATCAAAAATTAACTAACACACGATAGCTGATAACTGCTAATGAAACTAATTATTATAAACGGCCCTAATCTGAATTTAATAGGTACACGAGAAACTACTGTGTACGGTAACCAAACATTTGATGCTTACTTCGAATCTCTGAAAACAAAATTCAAGCATATTGAAATGGACTATTACCAAAGCAATGTGGAAGGAGAATTGATTAATAAGTTGCACGAAACCGGATTTACTTATGATGGTATAATACTTAATGCCGGAGGTTACACCCATACATCAGTAGCCTTGCGCGATGCAGTGGCTTCTATCAAAACTCCCGTTATTGAAGTTCATATCTCTAATATTTTTGCAAGAGAAGAATTTAGACACAACTCTTTGATAGCACCAAAATGCAAAGGTTCTATTTCGGGGTTTGGTTTAGATTCGTACAGACTGGCGATTGAAAGCTTTGTAGGAGTTGAATAATTACTGAGGTTTGGCCATATACAATCGGAAGGGTTGATTAAAATTTCCGGAATGTAATTCTACTTTATTATCTCCTTTAAATGTACATTGAAATATGGTGGCATTTTCTTTTTTGTCTCCATTGGCTTTCATCTCATTTTTTTCGTCAATGGTTATGTACTTGCCATTGGTGGCAATGATAACAACATAGCCGGGAGAAACTGGTATGAAAGTAAATCGTTCTGAAATATCCCATCCGTAATTTTCTGTAATAAGTATGTTCTGAGCCGAATCTGTAATCACCAGTTTGTTTTCGGAGTTGCGCAAATAAAATGTTCCAGTCGAAATTTCCTCCATACTTAATTCTTCGGGCAAACCTTTCATGGCACGAACAGGGTCGGTTAATCTCAACTTATCCCACCAATGGTCGGGTTTTTCAACCTTCCCGAAAATATACCAATACGATTCTTTGGTCATGGCTTCGTAATGCAGAATAAAATTATTGTACTGATAAATTTGAAGCATATTTAGGAGGATGAAAAAAGAAATAAGGGTGATGGTGATTAGCTTTTTCCATTTACGGTTCATTAAGAAAGTATAAGAAGCCCCCATCGGAATGGCAAACACAGCATACAAATCAATCACGGGCCGCATTCCGAACGAACCTCCATACCACCAGCTCCACCAACAAAAGACCACAAAAAAGAAGATAGGTAGAATAACCAACGACCCGAGTACTATTTTTTTCGCTTCGTTTTTTATAAAGAAAAAACCAATAATAGCAAATGCCATAATTGGGGTATAAAGCAACCAACCTTTGCGATAACCGAAAAACCCTTCGAGTATATGTGGATGATTGAAATAAAATCGTTCTCCGGTGTAGGAATTATATAGCCACTGACCGGTTACCATTTTCCAATAAAGCAACTGAGGAATTTGAATTAAAAAAACAACGAATAGAATTAAACTAATTTTTGTCCAATTAGTTTTAATCAAGTTCAACTTCTCCGCAAGATAATGTTTATCGGCCTTACCATATAGCAAAGGGAAAAGGCAAAATGGTAAATCGCTTGGGCGAACCAAAATAATTAGTCCGCAAATGATACCTAGTGTCAGGGTACGCTTGATAGTCGCTTGTTCGTACCATTTGATGGTAAAATACATCATCAATGATACCAGAGCAAATATAAACTGGTGCGGCATCAGGGCTTCACCATATGAATACCATAACAAGTTAGTGCCAAAATAAACGGAGATAATTACCCATAGTGTTATTTTTTCAGAATAGAATAGTAATAAAGTCCTTCGAAGAAAGAGCAGTCCGATAAATAAATAAATAAAACACCCCACAGCCAAACAGGCTTGATAGGCTTCCGTGTACCCGTTGCATTCATATCCTCCGAGTGGCCCAACGATATAATGAGCAATCAAAAAAAACGGCAGATAGAGAATACTCATGCCCATAGATGTTTTGATAATATAATGTCCTTCGGGTGTGGTAAGCGGCCAATACCTTCCTTTTACTGGTATTTCTGTATGATTTAAGAAGTTTAAGGTAATGTCGTGATCGATAAACACAGCAGGCAAATAACTATAATAGCTCACCACATCAGCTTTAATCTGATCTCTTGACCAGTTTTTTTGGTTACTGCTTAATAAAAACCAGGAGATAAAAATGCATAAGAAAGTAATTTTCGAAGATTTTGTCATCTGATTTTAGTTAGCAAACGAATTACATAAACCGATTAGAATGGTCAATATCTTTAAATGTTTTTTTGCCTCTGATATAGTAGTCGGCAACAATTGAATGAAGATAGACAGCTGTTGTTGTGTAGTTTTTTGTTTCCGATTTCAATTGTTTTCTCTTTTTTAAGGTAGTACCTAAAGTCGCATAAAAGCTGTAGTGAGCCTTGAGCACAGCAACAAAATGTTTAGAATGTCCTTCGAGCAAGAATTTAACTGCGGCAATTCCATCCAGAATCATTCGCACGAAAAGTTTTGCAAAAAAGAAATGAGGAGGATGATTTTTGCAGAGCAAAATTAAATTGTTTCGAAAATTCAAATACGTTTTGTGTGCACTGGTTTTATTTAATGTTCCTCCCCCAACATGAAATACAGTAGATTTGGAACAATACATTATTTTGTAACCTCTGTTTTTAAGTCTCCAGCATAAATCAATTTCTTCCATATGAGCAAAGAAATCTTCGTCAAAGCCATTAACCAGATGAAAAGTTTCGGCTCTTACAAAAAGACAAGCTCCAGTAGCCCAAAATATTTCACGTGTATCGTTGTATTGATTATTGTCTTCTTCCAGATTGTCTAATATTCGCCCTCTGCAAAAGGGATAACCAAATTTGTCAATAAAACCGCCTGCAGCCCCGGCATACTCAAACAAGTGTTTATTGTAATACGATTTTATTTTGGGTTGACATGCAGCTATGGATTTGTTTGTTTCCATTAACGAAATAACTGAATCCAGCCAATTTGGAGTTACTTCCACATCCGAATTAAGTAATACGTAATAATCGGCAGTTACTTTTTTTAGGGCATCATTATAACCTTTAGCAAACCCTCCGTTTATTTCATTTTGGATAATTTTTATTCGAGGGTATTTTGATTTCAGAAATTGAACAGAATCATCTGAAGATGCATTATCGGCAACAATTATTTCGGCAAATTCAGCATTGCAGTCAATAACTGAAGGTAGGAATTTTTCCAGAAACCCCTTTCCATTCCAGTTTAAAATTACTACAGCTACCGTCATATCATCAATGCAGGTGAACGAAGATCGATCATAGATAATTAACGGGGATTATTATAAATTTCAGTAATTAAACTTTCGAAATCATACGGAACTTTGTCGGGTGTAGGATTATTTGCGTCAGAAACGCTATTGTAAAGTGAAGTTTTCCATTGACTGTTTGTTAACTCTCCTTTTGCGGTGGATTGAATCAAATTATATTTGTTCGAAGAAAGATCATTATCCACAAAAACAAATTTCTTATTCGACTGGCGATTGTTCGGATTAGTCAACAAGAGAGAGTTGTCAACCAAAACATCATATTGCCAAACCTCGAATGGATATGCATTCGGTTCGTGTTCGTATTGACCTCTAACACTAGGAGGCCCATACTGAAGGTAAACTCTACCTCTGTCTGTATTGTACCCTTTAATGTTAATCGAACCAAATTCCTTATTCACTTTTTTCACCTCATCATAATATTCGCGCCAAGCAGTTTCTGGCTGAATCTCGTTTCTTGATTTCCAAAAATTATAAAAAAACTGTTGCATCAAAATTAGATCTCTTGCTTTGAGTTGGTTTTCGGCAAACTGAATCTCTGTTGAACTTGAAATTGGGCGCAAGCAACGAATGTAATTATATAAGGTGTCAATACTTTTGTAATACTTAACAAAAGTTGAACTTACATCTATGGATTTTAAATCATCCAATGCCAAAGTAGTAGGTTTGTTTTTTCGCTGAAAAAAACACGTTCGCGTTGCCTTCACGTTATTATCTTTATCACTTATCTCAACCACTAAATTATAATTTCCTGAAGGCAAGGATTCAATATTTAATTCACTTAATAGAATATTAACTTCACTTGACTTTTGCTTTGAAAAAGCACTGAAATTATTTAAACGGACGTTTGACTGATACGATTCGATAGAATACGTAACAAGTAATTTTTGATCTTCTCCCAAAACCTTTTTTGTATTGTAAATTTCAGTATAAAATTTAATTTGTTTAATATTTTCAGGAAAAAAAGTGGAGACATAAGGAACCAAATCAAAACCGCTTTTTGTAATCATACTTGATGTGGAAGATTTAGAATACGATTCAAGAAATTGAACATCTGAAATAGATATATTCTCACTCGAAAGATTAATTTCAACCGGAACACTATTTACAAATGGAGCAACGGAAGAGTTATTCTTATCTGAAATAGAAATCTCCATGGAGTACTTTCCATTGGGTAATGAGAATCTCTGCTGATCAATAAAATTGGGAAATTCGGTTAATGTATCTTTTATTTCCGGACTTGTCAATGTATACTTCTTAGCACTTTTTATCTCATTGTTAATGGAGAAATTTATTGCAATGTTTACTTCACCTTGATAATTACCTTTTGTGTTTTTTACAAAATTTACGGTTCTTCCAATTATTGAAATATACGTTTCGATATAAGTACCTTTTGAAGGATTATTAAATGTGGCGTATGTTAAAAACGCCTTCAAAGCGGGCTTTGATACAGCACTAAATACTGATAAAATGGTAAAACATACAATTATAAAATATTTTTTCATACTTAAATTCTTAGAATTAACACCGCTTTCGGGCATACAAAGTTAAACAATAAATATATTTTTCATCTTTTTTATTCATCAAATCAAAAAAATGATACTTTTGCGCTCGGAGAAATGGCAGAGTGGTCGATTGCGGCAGTCTTGAAAACTGTTGAAGGTAACACTTCCGGGGGTTCGAATCCCTCTTTCTCCGCT
>CAIYIS010000056.1 GCA_903926385.1 uncultured Bacteroidota bacterium | reverse complement strand
TTAAAAACAAATGGTTTATATGTAGCCGTTAAGCCGGGAGCCTACTCATTCGGAGCAAACCACATTAACCCGGAAGAAGCGGGAGGAGTTATAGATATTATTCGTTTTTACCCAACTGGAGGCGGCATAATGATAACACAGGAAGTGCCTAAAGGTTTTGTTATTAATGCTGATGCGGTAAAAGAATGGTATATAAACTTTGAAACGCTAAAGAAAAAATACGAAGACCCTACTGATACTGCTATTTCAATCCAAACCCACATGTTTACACCCGATTTGTACCAAAAAGATTCAATTAATTTTACCGACTTCATCACTAAGACCAAACACTTTGGAACAAATTATTGTGGTAAAATATATAGCGATTCGTTGTCTTTATCGTATGTAAATTATATTTCAGAAAAAATAGTGGACAAAATAAAAAGCGATATTACACTTGCACCCCCTGTCAGACAAGTTTTTAAACTTTACGCTTGCGAGTGATATTAATTTGAGCATTCCTCCTGCCCTAACACTCGTTTTAACGCAGGTGACAGGAGAATAAACAGAACTATTAATGAGCACAAATAAGAACATAAATTCACAACCAATTATCGACTTAAGGTCTCAAACATTGTATCATGGCACTAAAGCCAATTTGAAGCAAGGAGACTTATTGGAACCCGGCTATACATCCAATTTTGGTATTGGAAAAAAAGCAGCTTATGTATACTTAACCGCCACACTTGATGCAGCCATCTGGGGTGCCGAACTGGCTCAGGGCAATCCTCCCGGCAGAATATACATAATAGAACCTACCGGCCCTATTGAAGACGACCCTAACTTAACCGACAAGAAATTTCCTGGAAATCCAACCAAATCTTACCGTACTCGCCATCCACTTCGAATCATTGGTGAAATTTTGAATTGGCAAGGGCATGCCCCTGAACAATTACAAACTATGAAAGATTCTGTAGAGCTAGCCAGGCAACAAGGAATTGAAGCTATTGAAGACTAAACAAAATTCAATGAAAACAACTTTTTCCTTTTTGTCGTTTATTCTTATTATTACAACATCTTGTAATCAAAAAGGCAATTCTGCACAAAACAACTCGACTAGCAAACCTACTTCCTTCATCAATCAGCTTTTTCTTTTTCAGGAAAACGGAGAGCCTCACACTCTCATTTCAGGCGAATCGGTGTTTTCGGGAGCACTTTACATTACCAGTAAAGGAAATGTTATTTATACAACTGTGAATGAAAAGACCGACACTCAGCGTTTTTATTATGGCACTTACCAGTTAACAGACACCTCCCTAACCTACCACTTAACAAACGAATTTTACTATCATGGCAAATGGGATGCTAAATGGGATGTGGCCTCTCCTGATTATTTAAAAGGACAAACCAAAAAAGTTAAATCTGTTAAAGCATGCCTTTTGAGAACAAAGAGCGATTCATTAAATTACTTTAAACCTTATACTGAAGAGGAAAAAAACAAGGCAGCAAAAAGATATATAAGTAGCCCCCCGCAGCAAATCGACTTTTGGCCATACAACGAACCCAAAGAACAGAAATTTTACACCTGGTTTTTTAAACAGATTCCTATTTTAGCCGATTTGTAGACCATTTCAGGCCTATTTGTAAGAAAGGCAGTCTTTTTTTTATTGAGGTGCCAAATAAAAAACAATTATCTTTGAAAAAAATAATCTTTACATAAAAGTAACGTATGCGTAAAAACACTACCCCTTACTCTTCACTCTTAAAAACATTCTTATTGCTGATAATACTGAGCACAACTCAGGTGGGCAAGGCTCAATGTTGCGCTTACACACTGAGTATGCACGATGCATATGGAGACGGATGGAACGGAGGTTTTTTGGATGTGTATATTAACAATGTGCATCGAGGTACATATAGCGCGGCAGGCTATGCCACATCTGATACGATTCAGCTTTGTAACGGGGATAGTATAAAACTTATTTATACAGCGGGAGCCTGGGAAACAGAAAACACTTATCAGCTTTTCGACCCTGCATGGAATTTACTTTTTGGTGACGGGCCAACTCCTCTAACAGGCGTTGTGTATGCATCGGTGGGCAATTGTTCAGCCCTGGCAGTTCCTGGTAATTTTCCTTGCACAGCCATTCCCATTGATACAGGTCAATGTATGGTTTACGACAATACCGGCTTTCCTCACTCAGGTTTAACAGCAGGTTGTGCCAACAATACCGGGCCCGAAATGTGGTTTACCATGACGGTGCCTCCTTCGGGAAACATAAACATAGCTACTGATAGCGGCAGTTTGGGCGATACAGGGTTGGCTGTCTGGACTGATACTTCCTGCACCAACATACACTCCATAGCCTGCGATGACGATAGTGGAATAGGCTATTTTTCTTCTATTTATTTATACGACCTCACTCCCGGACAGCGCTTATACATCCAAGTTTGGGGCTACAACGGAGCAACAGGCACATTTAAGCTTTGTGTTCACAATGCCATTAAAACTACTGTAGACAGTACACGATTGCCATTGGTAATGATCAACACACAAGGACAAACAATCAATTCCGGATTAAAAGTAAATTGCCTGATGTATATGAAATATGCCGGCCCTTCAGCATTTACACACATAACCGACAGCAATAATGTGTACAATGGTCATATAGGAATCAGAGTGCACGGAGCCTCATCATCGGGTTATCCTCAAAAACCGTATGCTATAGAAACTCGCGACAGTATGGGATTAAACAATAATGTATCGTTGCTGGGCATGCCGTCCGAAAACGATTTTGTATTGATTTCAAATTACAACGATATTTCCTTGGTAAGAAACACTCTTGCTCATAAACTGTTTACCGAAATGGGCAATTACAGTCCCCGCGAAAAATTATGTATAGTTTTTGTAGATAGCGTTTATCAGGGCATTTATGTGTTTTCAGAAAAAATCAAACGCGACATCAATCGAGTGAATATTGCAGATTTAACCTCGTTCGACCTCTCGGGTAATGAACTGACAGGAGGATACATTTTACAGATGAATGTATGGGATCCGAGCAATAGCTTTCAATCTAACTATTCACCCATCGACCACCCAGGATTTGACATTCATTATCTTTATGAATATCCTTCGTACGACTCGATTAAACCTGCTCAGAAAACATATATAGCCTCGTTTATCGATAGTGTGGAAACAGCATTATACAGTGCTAATTTTACTGATACCGCTACAGGTTACAGAAAATATATGGATGTTAAATCGTTTATAGATTATTTTTTGGTAAACGAAGTATCGCGTAATGCAGACGGATTTAAGAAAAGTATTTTTTATCATAAAGATAAATGGTCGAACGGAGGTAAGCTAAAAGCAGGCCCTGTATGGGATTTCGACTGGGCATGGAAAGATTTATACGGCTGTCCGATTTACCAAAACGCCAATGGTTCGGGATGGGCACACCACAACAACGATTGCGGAACAGATGTATATTCCAACGGGTATTTTATTCGATTGTTTCAAGACACCTCGTTTACAAATGAATTACGATGCCGTTACGAATCTTTGCGCCAAACTATACTCGACACCACTTATTTGTTTCATTACATCGATAGCATGAAAACGCTTGTACAATACGACCAGCAAAGTCATTTTCAGAAATGGCAAACACTTGGCACCAGTGGTCCTGCTCCCGAAATAGGAAACATTGCTACTACATATCCTGCCGAAATGGACACGCTGAAATCGTGGATAGCACGAAGAATAAAATGGCTGGACGATAGTATTCCGGGACATTGCTGGCCGGTAATAGACCATACAGGTATAAAGGAAATTAATTCGGCAGGGCAACTTACGTATTATCCTAATCCGAGTGCAGGCAACTTTCATTTCGAAGGTGTAATGAACAGCTCAACTCCGTTGCAAATGAAAGTCTACGATTTGGTGGGCAAGTTAATCGACCAGTTTACCTTGCAATCAGGAACTATTAAAATGGATTATCACTTGAATAAAAAAGGTGTGTATTACTTTACCATTACCAATAGTAAAGGCGAAGTGCAACATGGCAAACTGATGGTGATTTAACTGTTTTGACAAACTGGTTTATTTTTTTCAAACATTGCTGTAACCTATGAACAGGTTATTAAAAATATTTTTTGTGATTATGTGGTGTGCAATGCACTTGCATATCTCCGCTCAGAATTCTAAAGATTCCATACGTTCGCGTTACTTCAAGCAAAGAGATTTTGGCAAATATTTTATTTCCGATATCTACTCCCCTACCCCTCAAATTCAGGCCGGTGCAGGACTTAACCTTGCGACTTATAATATTTCACCGAGTCGTACTAACCAATATTTGATTTATAACCAAACCGACTTTGGAGCTGAGTTGCCATTCTTTACTAAAGTGAAATACAATGACGGATTATTAAAGTATAAGTTTTCTATATCTACTCCTATATGTGCCCGCATCTGGTTCGATTTTACAGAGCCTTACACCGCCCCCATACTCAATACCGATTTTCAGTTTGCTCCCTTCGAGTTACATTTCCTGAAAAATGTAAACCGAAAAAAGTTTAAGAATTTCTCTGTGAAACTCGTTCCATTTTTTCACGAAAGTTCTCACA
The DNA here is from genome assembly GCA_903926385.1 of uncultured Bacteroidota bacterium. Classification (GTDB taxonomy): domain Bacteria; phylum Bacteroidota; class Bacteroidia; order 2-12-FULL-35-15; family 2-12-FULL-35-15; genus 2-12-FULL-35-15. The sequence continues at coordinate 51,141 of CAIYIS010000056.1, read as the reverse complement.
TGGGCGATGAACTGACCTTGTATAAACGAGCCGACTCTGTTTATAATGTTTGGGTAAATGTATCGTATCAAACTTCCGAAATAGCATTTACCATTAATGATATGAATGGAAAGTTGGCAAACAATACTTCTGTGAAACTTGGATTAAAGTTTCTGCTCAATCCTCAAAAAGGATGGTATTCCATACGAACAGAAGCAGGCGATACTGCACGTTCTGTCCCTTCGCATTATTGGCTGGAGAGTTATCTGCAGTTGCAAAATCAGGCAACACGCAGTTGGCTGGCGAATGATAAATTTATTCGAATAGCATCTATAGAAATAAGAAGCCGGGTGCAATATGGTTATCCATCCTTTACTACACAGTATGAAAGATCGGCTAACTGGGCGAATTATACAAACGGAGAGCGAATGAATTTTAGTGTGAACGCATACCTTGGCTGGAAATTTAATTTCTCCAACCATCTTGTTCCCCGCTTTGGTGCTTACATAAAGTTTTACGAAGGTATTAATCCTTACGGGCAATTCAGAAACCTTTCTAATTATAAGTTTTTGGGAATTTCTCTTATATACGAAAACTAAAACAGAGATACTCTAATTAAATACTTTAATGTACCTTGCTTAAAGTAAAAGAAACACGATTTGCTCACCTTCCAAACTTTATTTTAATTTACCTTTGTTGCATAAAAAAAATATAATTATTATCATTTTTCACCCTTCACGATGAATGGGATTCTGTGTTATTTGTTTATACTCTAATTTCACTTAATATCTTCACAATATGCCTGAACATACCAACGACATAAAAGGCTTAACCAGCGAACAGGTGCTCAATGCGCGCGAAAAATGCGGATATAACCGAATGGATTATAAAAAAGAAAACGCTGTGCTCCGAGCTGTAATAAGCATGGCAAAAGAGCCCATGATTATACTCCTGCTGGTGGCTGCTTCTATTTATTTTATCAGTGGTAAAACCGCTGATGGAATATTTTTGACCCTAGCCATAGTATTGATAGCAACCATTTCCTTGTATCAGGAAAAAAGAAGTCGCAATGCCCTCGAAAAACTAAAAACCTTTACCCAACCCAATTGTAAGGTAATTAGAAACGGAAAAACCGTTGAAATATCAAGCGAAGAAATAGTGGTTGGCGATTTTCTGGTAGCAGAAGAAGGTGCTTTGATTTCGGCCGATGCCACCATTGTACATTCTGGAGATTTTGCGGTTGACGAATCCATTCTGACAGGTGAATCGATGGCAGTGAGTAAGGATAAAACAACAGATGATACTACTATTTATTCGGGTACGCATGTGGTAAGCGGAATGGCCATAGCCGTAGTAACTGCCATTGGGATGGAAACCAAACTCGGAAAAATTGGGAAAAGTTTAGAGAACATAACAGAAGAAAAAACCCCTCTCGAAATACAAATCAATGCATTTGTAAAAAAGATGGTGATACTCGGAGGGATTGTATTTAGTGTGGTGTGGGCCATTAATTATTTTAAGACATACAATTTCTCTGATAGTTTATTAAAATCATTGGCCATAGCCATGAGCATTTTGCCCGAAGAAATACCGGTGGCTTTCACTTCGTTTATGGCCTTGGGTGCATGGCGACTGATGAAAATGGGAATAGTAGTAAAACAGATGAAAACCATAGAAACACTGGGAAGTGCAACTGTTATTTGTGTGGATAAAACAGGCACTATAACCAAAAACGAAATGAGTTTGGTTAAACTGTTTGTGTTGAAGGAAAACAAAATTGTTGATTATGATATCACCAATCCAACTGACTCCATAGAACTAATCACTACAGCCATGTGGGCCAGCGAACCTGCCCCCTTCGACCCGATGGAAATAGCTCTTCACGGTGCTTACGTTAAATTAATGAAGGATGATGAGCGAATAGAATTCAAAATGACAAAAGAATATGCATTGGGCGGAAAACCTCCGATGATGACTCATATATTCGAAAACAGAGCTGGTGATAGAATAATAGCGGCAAAAGGCGCTCCGGAAGCATTGATGCAAGTTTCCAACTTAAGTGAATCTGAAAAAACACAAATAGAAACAGCATTAAATGCCTTGGCACAAGAGGGCTACAGGATATTAGGAGTTGGCAAAGCTGTGCAGAATGGAAACGATTATCCGGAATCGCAAGAAGAGTTTAAGTTTGCTTTTATTGGATTGGTGGCGTTTTACGACCCTCCAAAAGATAACATTAAATCTGTTTTACAGAATTTTTATAATGCAGGTATTTCGGTAAAAATGATAACAGGCGATAACGATGCCACTGCTTGCGCCATTGCCAAACAAATAGAATTTAAAGGAAACGATAAAAGTATTTCGGGCAATGAACTCATGCTGCTTTCGGAAGAGGAATTAAAAATCCGAGTGATGGATACTCACATTTTTACACGTATGTTTCCGGATGCCAAATTAAAAATAATTAACGCGCTTAAAGCACAAAACCAAATAGTAGCTATGACAGGTGACGGAGTAAACGATGGGCCGGCACTCAAGGCTTCTCACATAGGAATAGCTATGGGTAAAAAAGGTTCAGAGATTGCCAAACAATCGGCTTCCCTTATTTTAGTAGAAGACGATTTATCGAAAATGGTGGATGCTGTGGCTATGGGAAGAAGAATATATACCAATCTGAAAAAAGCCATTCAATACATTATTTCCATACATATTCCCATTATTCTTATTGTGTTTATCCCATTGGCATTGGGCTGGGTTTATCCTAATTTGTTCTCCCCTATTCACATCATTTTTCTGGAACTTATCATGGGGCCAACTTGTTCTATTATTTACGAAAACGAACCCATAGAAAAAAACACCATGCTCAGACTACCACGACCTTTTGCTACCACATTCTTTAGCTGGAAAGAATTAACCACAAGTATTATTCAGGGATTAGCCATTACAGCCGGTTGTTTGTTGGTTTATCAGTATGCCTCCCATCAATTGTATGACGAACACCTGACTAGAACAATGGTGTTTACTACATTACTATCAGCAAACATTTTTCTGACACTTGTCAATCGCTCTTTTTATTATTCTGTATTTACTACTTTGAAATATAAAAACAATTTGGTGTTATTAATAATTGCAGGCACCATAGTGTTTTCGGCATTGTTGCTTACCGTGCCAGTTTTAATCGATTTTTTCGATTTCAGCAAGCTCACCATTTTACAGTTATGCATAAGCGTAGTTAGCGGATTTGCTTCCGTAATTTGGTACGAGTTTGTAAAACTAATGAAGTTTAAAGTTAGAAAGTCTAAAGTTTAAAGTTTCGAATTAAGCAATAAACGATAGCCTATAACAAATTTCTTATCGTTTCACCATCCAGAAAGCGCCCGGTTCTCGGTCTTCCTGTTGTGCAAACACAGGACACTTGGCGGCAAATTCCTTAATATGATTATGCGAAAGGTAATTCAAAGCCCCTATAATTCTAAACTCTGAATTGAAGGTAAGAAAAGCTTCCAGCAAGTATTGTTCGTTCCATAACTTATGTGTGTACACCCATTCATCCAGATAATCTTTAGGAGTAAAAATATCATGCACATGCACCAGTACACCGGACTTAAGAGTAGGCAGCAATTCCAGGTATTCAAACAACACATCCCCTTGAGGGCGGATGATGTGAGACGAATCGATAAACAAAATATCATTCTTTTCCAACAGTTGAAAATACGAAGTGTCTATGCTTTCTACTTTCTCCCTTTTAAGTTCCACTTCGGCTTTATCCAGCCAGGGCTGTTCGTAAGGCTCTATACAAATGTGGCGACAAGTGTAACCCGAATTTTCTTTTTTATTTTGAGCAATGGCATTTTTAACCATCAATGTGGAATTACCGCTCCCTATTTCGATTATTCGTTCGGGTTTAAAATGCCGAACTGTATTATATAAGTACTCCGCATCTCCCGAACCATAACTCGGATTGTTATAATAAAACTCTGTGTCGTGCGTTTTCTCTAAAGGAAATTTTAACAGCTCCTCATTGTAACGAAAGGACTGAAGAAGTTCTATTTGTTCCGAAACATTCAAATCTATTCCTTTCAATTTTCTATCCTCGCGCAGCGATTTGGTTAAATGCTTTTCGGGATTTATCAAAGGTTGGTAATAATGGTCGGTTACAGGCAACACTCCCACCTTCATAAATATTTTATCGTTTATCCCTCCCTTCGTTCTGTTGGTTACAAACTTTACCCACACCGAACTTACATAAGTTAAAGGAGCTCCTAGCAATAAGACTAAATTTAATAGCTGTTTTTTCATGTCGAAATTTTTTTCAAAGATAAAAAAGGATTTAGAAATTACAAATTCGGCAGTAGAGAATAGCGAATAGCAAATAGGAAATAGGAAAGGTATTTTCCATTCACAATTAATAATTCATAATTTCTCCCCCCTATCTCAATACTCAAATCTAAATTCTCTAATCTACCTCCCACATCATTTTGAATTTGTGCCGTTATTAATTTTTATATTTTTGCGTCAAAATAAATAAACTAAACATGAAAAAATTATTACTCATATTCGTCAACGCTGTATTTTTTATATTTAATTCTCTGGCACAAGGCCCTCCTATTCAATGGCAAAAATCATTCGGGGGATTCCAAGAAGAATTTGCTAATGCTGTCGCGCTAACTTCTGATGGCGGTTACATTTCGGCAGGATATTCTTATTCAAATAGCGGAGATATTTCGGGTCATCACGGATTTACCACTAAATCGGATATGTGGGTTGTTAAGGTGGATGCCACCGGCACACTTCAGTGGCAGAAATCTTTGGGAGGAAGTGATTTTGATGTGGCTAAGTCTATTGAACAAACTGCTGATGGAGGATACATAATTGGTGGGTATGCATTTTCTTTTGATGGAGATGCAACCTGGAATGAAGGACAGGATGATTTCTGGATGGTGAAGCTGGATGCAGCGGGTAACATTCAATGGCAAAAGTCGTTTGGAGGTCCTTATTACGATATGGCTTATTCTGTAAAGCAAACTGCTGACGGAGGTTATATTGCTGCCGGGCAAAATAATGTTAACGGGGGTGATGTAACCGGAAATCATGGGTTTTTGGATTTCTGGGTTGTGAAAATGGATGCAGTAGGTAATCTTCAATGGCAAAAATCGATAGGTGGCTCAGCTGACGATATTGCTCATTCTATACAGCAAACTCCGGATGGAGGATATATTGTGGCAGGTACCACCGAATCGAATGATGGAGATGTTATCGCCAATCATGGCGGCAAAGATTGCTGGCTGGTGAAACTGGATGGCAGCGGAACATTGCAATGGCAACACACGTATGGAAGTTCGGGTGCTGACGAGGTAAACGCTGTGGACGTAACCACTGACGGAGGTTATATTTTCTCAGGATATTCTTCAATTGCTGACGGAGATGTAACGGTAAACAATGGTAGTGAAGATTTCTGGATAGTGAAACTGGATGGTTCGGGAAGTATTCAATGGCAAAAAGCCATGGGAGGATACGGAACGGATATTTCGTATTCTGTTCAGCAAACCAGCGATGGAGGATATGTTACTGCAGGTGCTACCTATTCAAATGATGGGGATGTGGTAGGAACTCACGGAACGTTTCCATCCTACGAAGGCTGGGTTTTAAAATTCAACGCTGTCGGCACTTATCTATGGCAAAAAACTTTGGGTGGCAGCAATCACGATTATGTTACCGGCATCCGCCAAACCACCAGCGGAGATTATATTGTTGCAGGAGGGTCTTTATCGAGTGACGGAGATTTAACCCTTAATCATGGTAATTATGATTTCTGGATGGTGAAAATGGGTTGTTCCAGCTCTGCCTCCATTTCTCAATCATCCTGCGGCAGTTTTACATTAAATTCTCAAACCTATACCACATCCGGCACATACACTCAGGCACTTTTAAACTCCACTGGTTGCGACAGCACGCTTACCATTACTCTTATCATCAACCCTCCTCCATCAGTAACAGTTAATGCCATTATTCCTTTAATCAATTTGCATGCAGCTCCGGTTACTTTATCGGCCAATCCTGCGGGAGGAACATTTTCGGGTGCGGGAGTTTCGGGCAATGTGTTTAATCCAACTACTGCAGGTTTGGGCACTCGTATCATTCACTATAGTTATACCAACGGCAACGCCTGTACAGGTACTTCTGCTACAAGCACCATTGTGTATGACACCTTAGGCACTGTCTGCACTTCTTACGACACACTGCATATAACAGATACGGTTCATATAATAGACACTGTGCATATAACAGACACTGTGCATGTAGTTGACACAATGCATATATCGGTAACTGATACTTTAATTATCAATGCTGTTATTACCGCTATTCTTCCGCCAAACAATGTAAACACCATTACAATATTTCCAAATCCTGGCAGCGACCATGTAATAATAGATAACGGCAATTTTGCCATGATGAATGGTTACCAAATAAGAATAGAAAACAGTCTGGGGCAGCAAGTGTTTTATTCGCTTATCAATCAGCAGCAGTTTAATATTAACTTGAGTGGCTGGACAGGGCCGGGCACTTATTTTGTTTCCATACTCGATAACCTGAACGCAGTAATCGACACCAGGAAAATAATTTTGCAGTAAAAAGTAATTTCAAATTTCCGATTTCAAATTGAGAGGCGGGAAAAGTTAGCCACAGATTCACTGATTATGATTTCAAATTGAGAGGAGCGAAAGTTAGCGACAAAATTAATTTTGCAATTGGTTAGTGATTTTAGAATTTTAGATTTGTAGAATGAAAAATGGGAAGGAATTTCAAAAGGAAAAATATAAGTTGTGGATAGACGCTAGAGGAAGAGAAACACGAACGAAACAGGCTTATCAATTTGGGTAACTTTGCCAAAGTTTTGTAGTTTTAACAACTTGATTTACTTGGTCATAAACAGTTATTTTCACCTGTCTATTCCGTTCTAAAATGTTCCAAAATCGTACTTGCTCCAGTTTGGCGTTTCCGGGCGCCAGTTTACTCTTTCCGTGCTCCAGTTTGAACCAAACTTGCTCCAGTTTGCATTAAACTTGCTCCAGTTTACTCCTTCCTTGCTCCAGTTTGTTCTTTCCGTGCGCCAATTCAGTCCAAACTTGCTCCAGTTTGCTCTTTCAGTGCTCCAGTTTAGTCCAAACTTGCTCCTTCTCGATTTCGGAGTGCTCCCGAAGCAATTTACAACACAAAAGTAAGAGGCTATTTGTTGAATTTTATCATCCAGCCCACCATTTTTCTCATCTGTTTTTCTGTTCCGAAATGCCCCCCTCATTTTTGGAGCTTTTTCGTACCGCAATTCTAGAGACGAGACTCGACATCCCTTCATTCCATTTAATCAGTCCTTGAAACTGTGGCTAACCTTCCTCTCTTCCATTTCAAATCCCTCGCAGCGGTTCTCTGTAAATCCAAAACGAGATGCGCTTTTGATTAGCAAAATATGACATGTGGAATTAATTATTATTTTTGCCCTATATAAACATTTACTAATTAAATGATGAAAAGTATAATTGTAAGCCTTGGGTTGGTATTTGCAATATCGGTTTGTGTGGCTCAAGATTCGAAAAAGATTTTGAAAGAAGCCATGGATTTGGCCAAGGAGCAGAAGTATCAGGAATCGATGCCTCTGTTTGATCAGGCTATTGCCATTAGTCCCGGAGATTATTATGCACATTACAACCGAGGATTGGCCAAACTGAAATTGAATTATGCTGAAGATGCATTGAAGGATTTTGATGCTACTTTAATGCTTTCGGCAAAATACAAAAAGACATTTGCTCCCAGAGCAGAAGCCAAACGTTTGCTAACCGATTATCAGGGAGCAATAGAAGATTACAACGAAGCTATAAAAAACGAGCCAACTGTAGCGGATTATTATTTTAACAGAGGTAGTGTTTATCAGTTGTTATCTTTTGCCGATTCGGCATGTAAAGATTTTGCAAAAGCAAGCTCGATGGGCAAAAAGGAGGCAAAAAAGAAATCGGAAAAATGTAAAGAAACCAAATATGATGGATTGCCCATTCATCCTGTGTTGAAACTGACCGAAAAAACAAGTGACGAGACCTATGGCTATTCAGAAAAGAATCCTGTAAAAGTAGGTTGTGGTTATGATGGAGGGCCCGCTAACGAAGAAGATTATATTAAAATGTTGAGGGATGCCAAAGGCTGGCCGGTTTATTTTCAGCGACTGGGCACCTGCTGTACTTTTAATTCGGTTAACGGATTTGATGGCAAAGCTACCTTGGATAAATATCGCATTGTTTATCAAAACCAAAAGGAAAAACTAAAAGACAAAGAATCGATTATTTATTTTAACATGTACGATTATGAGGAGCCTAAAATAATTACCGGATTTACTGCGGTGCAACCTCAAAAAAAATAACATTAAGTAGAAACTATATTTAGAATGGACAAACGAAAGGCCAAGGGTATTGGCAGTAAGGCGGGACTAAAAGCTGTTACCGTTGGTTTGGTAATGGCACAAATAATAATGACTGTTCTTTTTATAGATGACGGAATATTTAAGGCAACGGTATGGTTTCTAGATACCGAATTTGTTTACAATGTTCTGTTTTTTATAATTATTGTATATATATCGGGCCACCTTTTTGGCCAGTCTGCAAGCAAAGCAATACTTATCAATCATAAAAATTACAATTTGGAAGGAGTTAAGTTTAGTTTATTCACGTTGGCTACTTCGTCAATTATTTCAAGTAGTATAAGCTTTCTGATAGAAGGGACTGCGAAAATAGGTACTAAAGGAGAGAACCCTATTTCAGATTATATCATCACACCTGTGTTTATGGTATTGCTTTTTGGATTGGTCCCTGCATTAATAGTTGGTTACTGGTTTGGAAAACAAATACGAAAACGCTTAAAATTTAAATAAACGTGGTGGGCTTTGTATTTTCTCAATAGCTTTATTTAATAAATGCCTACATTTGTGCCAAAACCAATATAAATTTAACTAAAATAAAAAAATGAAAAAACTAGTACTATTAATCTCAACAGTAATGATTACTGTATTTACAGATGCCCAGAATACCGTTCCTAACGGAGGTTTTGAAAATTGGACATCGGCCGTTTACAACAGCCCATCATCATTTATGAATAACTCAAATTTTCAGAATTTCAGTTATTACCATGCTCCTTTTAACGTTACTCAAAGTACTGACGCTTTCAGTGGAAGCTATGCTGTACAAATTGAAACTAACACCAACGGAGTGGATACGTGCGGAGGTTTTATGACCAATGCTAATAATACCAATGGTAACCCAATGACATGGACAGGTGGTGTGCCATACAATGATCAACCAACAGGAATATCGGGACATTATAAATACAATGTGGCTGCAGGCGATTCGGCTATCATGATTTTAATTTTCAAAAATGCAGGTTCAACTATTGGTTTTTATTTCTTTAAAATTGGTGGAAATTATTCAAATTACCAACCATTTAACTTTACATTAAGCCCTGCTTTGCCAATGGCAGCTGATACTGTAATTTTTGCGGTGGCATCAAGCAACTTAATGAATTCTCATGGTTCTATTGGTAGCACACTATTATTAGATAGCGTAACATTTACAGGTGCAGCTACACAACCAGCTCAATTTAATGGAGACTTTGAAACATGGCAAAGTCAATCAATCGACTCACCTGATAACTGGTTTACTCCTTTTAACGGAGGAACGGGTTCTTTGCAAACAGCTGATGCTGCATCAGGAAATTTCGCCCTACAAATCGAAACTGTTTTAGGTTCTAATCAAAATGGTGTACCAAAAGCCAATGCAGGATTTGCTAGTACAGGAACATATGTTCAGTCTTGTAACTGTATGGTAGGAGGTTCTCCTTTTACCGGAGTTGTTGATACATTAGCATTTTCTTACAAATACACACCGGCTGATCCAACTGATAGTGCCAACGTATCTTTGATGTTTAAAGCAGCCGGAGCTAGTATGGGTTGGGCAGGTGGTTACTTGCATGCCACTAATGGTTACCAATATATGGAGATACCAATTTATCTTTTCTCATCTCCTGACTCTGTTATTATAACAGCACAATCTTCGAATTGGGCTGACTCAACAGTAAATTTTGTTGGAGCAGTATTAAAGTTAGACGATATGCACTTTAAAGGTTCTTCATCAGTTGGAATTGCTAATTTTAAAGCTAATTCAAATGAAGTGAGCTTCTATCCTAACCCAATGAACCAAACCGGGAACTTAGAAATCAACTCTTCTATTAGCTTGAATGATGCTCAACTTAGAATTGTAGATGTACTTGGAAGAACTGTTTCGACCATGGAAGTTACAAAACACAATGTTGTTATTAATAGAAACAATATGGTAAGCGGAATTTACTTTTATGAGTTAATGAACAACGGAAAAGTAGCTTCGACAGGAAAAATAGTAATTCAATAGTATTTTGAATTTTTAAAAAAAGAGAAGGCTAGAGGCCTTCTCTTTTTTTTTGAGGACGATTTCAGTATCAAACATTATTTATAACATATAATACTGCTCGACTACCCCTTCATTCTATTCGACCGTTAAGTATTTTTAAGTAAATAATCTAAACGAGAGGTAAGATAAAAAACACTCTTTTATTCCAAAATAATTGCTGTAGGAAATAGTAATTTCCATTTTTCAAAGGCTGCCATCGAACGCACAGTTACCAAAGTTTTGTAATCCAATTTTATTTTGATGTTCGGACGGTCATCAGCGCTTGCTTTTTTTCTTTTTACTAACTTTTTCATAATTATATTTTTTAATTTATGTATATCAACTAAAATCTTTAATCCATGACAAAATAACGAAGAGAAATCTTTATTAACTGTAATTCATAAAATGGTATTTATGTAGTTGCAACAACGACAACTCCTCCATCTAACAGGTATTTTTTAAATAAATAGAAGAAATCATTATTTTAAAAATTGTTTGCAGCATTAATTAAAATTGGTTTTACAGATTCATTACATCAACAGAGAAACATTATCTTTGACAAAAAAAGTTTGAAATGAAATACAATTTACTAGGAAATACAGGACTTAAAGTATCCGAATTATGCTTGGGAACAATGACTTTCGGAGGAAAAGGATATTTTGCAGCTATCGGGAGTTTGGGACAAGATGCTGTGAATACTCTTGTAAAAAAATCGGTGGAAGCTGGCATCAATTTTATTGATACCGCAAATGTATACTCCGAAGGACTTTCGGAAGAAATGACCGGAACCTCTATTCGTAATCTCGGATTGAACAGAAATGATTTGGTGATAGCTACTAAAGTAAGAGGGAAAATGAATGATGGGCCGAATGGTTCGGGTCTTAGCCGTAAACACATCCTAGAACAAGCCGATGCAAGCCTAAAACGCCTTAAAGTAGATTATATAGACCTTTATCAGATTCACGGATTTGACGAACTTACCCCGATGGATGAAACGTTGGATGCTCTTAATAGTCTTGTGAAAAATGGTAAAGTGCGCTACATTGGATGCAGCAATCTGGCTGCATGGCACATTATGAAAGCCCTTAGTTTGTCCCGAAATAAAGAGTTAGCAGAGTTCGTATCTCTTCAGGCATATTACACAGTTGCAGGAAGAGACCTTGAACGCGAAATAATACCCTTGCTGAATGACCAAAAACTTGGACTCATGGTTTGGAGTCCGTTGGCAGGAGGTTTGCTTAGCGGAAAATACAACAGAAAAGGAGAATCGGCCGATGGAGGCAGACGAGTAAAATTCGATTTTCCACCTGTTAATAAAGACAGACTGTTCAACTGTCTGGATGTGCTGCAAGTTATGGCAACTGACAAACAAGCTACAGTGGCCCAACTCTCACTTGCATGGTTGTTGCATCAACGGGTTGTAACTTCTGTTATTATTGGTGTCAACAAACCTGAACAGCTTAAAGATAATTTAAAATCCACAGAAATAAAATTTAGTGGATCAGAACTAAAAACACTTGCAGAGATTAGTAAACTTCCTGCCGAGTATCCCGGCTGGATGATAGAACGCCAAGGTGGCGACCGTAGAAGATAAATACAACCACACGCGTTTGGTTATAAGCAAGCGCGTTTGGTTTTCATCTAAATAACTTTTCTGAATTCCTATTTGAGATTAAGAAATAAAAATAGTGAAAGTGTTTGAATACTTAGCAACTCACTACTTTTTCTTCTTCAATATAAACCAATAAACGGTCGGTAACCATCAGCCCCATTTGAAGCAAGAGGTCGGAATATCCAATAATTTGTTCCTTGTGTTTTTGCTTTTCTTCTCCTGTTTTGTAATCAATAATTACTGCAGTTTTATCTTTTATAATAACTCTGTCCGGCCTGAAAGAATCTCCTGAAAGTGTAATAATTTCAGCTTCATTTTTAACATTAAGTCCAGGTGCAAAGTGCAGGCTCAACTCCGGAAGCTGCACAATTCGAATAAGGATATCAAGCAAATGATTTTTTTCTTCAGCAGTTATCAGCCCCTCTGCACACATCGATTTTAATGCAGGTTCAACATCCTCCATGGTTTTTATCCTTGCCAGAGCATTATGCACCACCACTCCATATTCTTTTTTGGCATTAACAGCCTGAGTGTTCCAAATAGTAGGTGCTGCAGCCCGCATTTTAATATTATCCCTCCATTGATTTGAGTTAAATGTGGTCAGTTTATAATTTAAAGTTTCTGCTTTCTGATGTACCGATTTTACCTCATGAGTCTTTGGTTCTCCATAAGTATTTATAGTTTTACCCTGACTCCACTCTTCTTTACTCATATAATAATGCGCAAGCATATCGCATACATTACCCATATTTTCAGGATTCTTGGTCGGTTTGCCAGTTAGAATATACATTCGTTCTTCAGCACGTGTAAAACCAACATACAACACATTTAGGTTATCAAGCAACGACTTATTTTGTTCTTCTTCGTACAATGCACCGAAAGGTGTTTCATTTAGAGCACTTGTAGCAGGAAGCAATGCCGAGGGGAGAAGGGGCAACTTCGGATTATCAAGTTCCACCCAAAGATTATCTTTACCATTAGTTACTCTTGTGTTCGAAAAAGGAAGAATCACAACAGGAAACTCGAGTCCCTTAGAACGATGTATGGTCATTATACTTACTGCATCCATTCCCTGTGGCACAATCAGCGAAGCTTTTGTTCGTTTCTCCTCCCAGTATTCAATAAAATCTGTGAGATTATTATTTTTCTTTATTGAATAATTCAACACTTCATCCAGAAAAAACTGAATATATGCATCGGGAATAACATGCAGTTTAAAAACTCGAATCAACTCTTCTGTTAATTCATACAAAGCCATTTTTGAAAGATGTGGTGTATTGAAATCAACTCCTGCTTCTTTGAATAATAAAGTTAAACCAGACTTATTTTTCTTCAACAAAACTTTGTCAATCGTTGTTTCCCCCATAAAACCTGCTTGAGTGAGATACTCTGCAATTTCTGTTTGCGTAATATCTGTGTTAATGTTTGCAATGTATTTTAGTAAGGCGTGAAGAAAATTAATTTCTTTCGAATTGCTTAGCAGTAAAGAATCAGAAGAGATTACCTCAATACCCTGTTCTTTCAAATAATTAGCCATATCGCTACCATCAGCATTTTTACGAACCAAAATTGCAATATCTTTCAGCTTATAATTGGCAAGTAATAATTCATTTATAATCTCGACAGTTCTGATTTTATTCTGTTCTCGTAATTCTTCTTTTTCCAATTCAATAAATTCGGTTTGCACATATCCGCCTGTGTTATCAGGATTAAAACCCTGTTCCAAATCATTATAAATTGTTTGATATTTTTCATTTAAGGTATTGCCCAAAAATCGAAACAATGAATTATTGAATTCAATAACTTCTCGTTTACTTCTAAAATTATTTTTAAGTACTTCCGGATTATGATTACGAATCAAAGCCTTTTGACGCTCCAATACCAATGCATTGTTGTTGTGTTTGAATATTTCCGGAAGCATAGCAAACTGTTCAACTTCTCCGCCCCGCCATCTGTATATGGCTTGTTTGCCATCTCCCACCAGCATGGTAAAATGACCTGTGGCAAGTGAATTATCAATAAGTGGTAACAGATTTTGAAACTGAAGTACAGAAGTATCCTGGAATTCGTCAATCAGATAATTATTGTACTTCTCGCCCAAACGCTCATATATAAAAGGGATAGGCTCGTTCATCACTATCTTAGCAATCATTTTATTGAATTCCGAAATATGAAGAATGTTATTTTCTGCTTTATATTCATTCAACAGTTTCTCTATTTCGTTAAGTACAGCCAGTGAATAAATGTTTTTATTGATTAGAGAGAAAACGATATATTCGCTTTTATACTTCTCAACATATTCGGTAGCTTTTGTAAAAATATTCTTAAGTGCTCCCGCAATTGCATCAATTGAGGCTTTATCATCTTTACTTGCTTTACCGGAATACCAGTTTTCAGAATCTATATTTTTTTGAACAGTGGCTGTAGGTGTTAATTTATCTATTCTGATTTCGAATAAATAAGTAAAATATTTACCTATTCCATTTGCCCCACCTGCAAACTTTTCGTGCTCTACTCCTCCCCTTTTGATTATCTCCAGACCTTCATTACCGCATGAATTAATAAAGATTTCGAACTTTTTAAGTTCAATAGTTAATGAATCTTTAATTCCAAAAAAATCATCAATGGTCAGATTTTTTAATTTATCTATATACACCGAGCCTTCCTCTGTGAGCAGATTTTTCGCAAAGAGTTTTAAGTCATTTTCTATATGCCAACTCTTCTCTTCATCTGTTTTGCTTTCGGTAAATTCTATAAGAGCTTTTGTTAGTTTTTCGTCATTCCCTATTTGAGCCAGCAACAAGTCGATTGCTTGAGTAAGCAGTTTATCATCGTCCATTTCGATATCAAAACTCATCGGAATTTTCAGATCAAAAGCAAAAGTGCGAACTACTTTCTGCACAAAACTGTCGATGGTTCCTATTGCGAAATCAGAATAATTATGAAGAATGGCTGTCAGGATATTTTTTGAACGCATTCGAATCGTGACATCATCCACTTTTTTTACTGCGTTTAATTTTTTGTGTTCTTTAAGAGCGGCAAGCATGGTTCTTGTTCCAGATGATATAGTCGAATAATCGTCTTCAGCTAGTTCTTTTAGCGCTTTAATAATTCTCTCCTTCATTTCAGCAGCTGCCTTATTTGTAAAAGTTACTGCCAAAATGTGCTTATATGACTGTGGAGGTTTTGCCGCATCATTCAGAGCCAGCGCCAGATATTCTTTTACCAGGGTAAAGGTTTTTCCTGAACCTGCTGATGATTTGTAAATGGTAAAATTCTTATCCTCCACTTTGTTTTGGCCTATTTTATGTCCGCTGATAGAATGCTTTGGTCTATTCGCATTACTTAGACTTGCAAATTACATAATAATTATCTAATATTGTTGCATATTTATAAAAAACATATGAAAAAAACATACATACTTTTTACTTGTTTCATTCTGTTTACTTGCAATATTATTTCGGCACAACAGACCAATAACATACCCGGAGACATTATTGTTATGCTTCATTCGAATAATGAAGTTGACGAATTTGTTGCTTCTATGCAAACGGTGGGAGGTATAAAAACAAGTTTCAAAACCACGCGTATTCTTTCTCAATCAATGCATATAGCATTGTTTAAATTTGACATAGCTACAATAAACGAGAACATCATGCTGAATGCAGTAAAACGTAATCCCCTCGTTTTACTCGCACAATTTAATTTTACAGCCAAAGAAAGAATAGCTCCTAACGACCCTAATTACACAAATGGAAATATGTGGGATATGAATAACACTGGACAAAACAGTGGTGTGAATGATGCCGATATTGATGCTCCTGAAGCATGGGACATTACTACCGGAGGATTGACTGCTCAGGGAGATACTATTGTGGTAGCTGTTGTTGATGGGGGATTTGATTTGACACAGCAAGATTTGAATTTTTGGAAAAACCGTAATGAGATACCTGGAAATGGTATTGATGACGATGGAAATGGTTATATTGATGACGTGAAAGGCTGGGATGTAGCAACGAGTACGGATAATATAATATCGGCATCTCACGGAACGCATGTTTGTGGAACTGTTGGAGCCAGAGGAAATAATGGAATCGGAGTAACCGGGGTTAACTGGAATGTTCGAATAATGCCAATCATGTATGGCAGTGCTCAAGATGCAGATGTAGTGGTTGCTTATTCTTATGCAATGGACAATCGCAGATTGTACAATCAAACCAACGGGCAGAAGGGAGCTTTTGTTGTCTCTACTAATTCATCTTTTGGCATCGATTTAGCTCAAGCTTCTACTCATCCTCTCTGGTGTGCCATGTATGATTCTCTAGGTTCTGTTGGGATTTTAAGTGCATGTGCAACTGCCAATGCCAATTATAATGTGGATACACAAGGAGATATTCCAACAGCCTGCGCAAGCAACTGGATGATTTCTGTTACCAATACTACACGAACTGATGCTAAAAATAGTAGTTGTGGATATGGACTAACAACAATTGATCTAGGGGCGCCTGGAACAACTATTACGAGTTCCTTACCAGGCAACACCTATGGAACTATGTCGGGAACATCAATGGCTACACCACATGTAGCTGGATGTGTTGCTCTGATGTATTCGGTACAATGTTCTCAATTTATCGCTAATTACAAAACTAATCCTGGCGCTGTTGCCTTGATGGTAAAAGACTCCTTGCTTAACGCAACTGACCCTAACCTTGATCTAAACAACATCACAGTTTCCGGAGGTCGGTTGAATTTGTTTAAATCTGTAAAATCTATTCAGAATTATTGTGCAACTGTTGATGTCAGTGACATTGAAACAAAAGATTCTAACTTTGGCATTATGAATATTTATCCTAACCCGACTGAAAACTCTTTGACTGTTGTATACAATAGTTATCAAAATGTTGAAATAATTTTCACAGATTTACTCGGACAACAAATCAAAAAAATAACTGACCATGCAAATACAAAAGGTATTCAGCACAGTTATATTGATGTGAATGGAATGGCAAAAGGAATTTATTTTGTTTCACTACGGTCACAAGATAAAATATCGAACGTAATGAAAGTGACAATTCAGTAGTAAGAAACTCAATGTTAAAAAAACTTAATTTACAATTTTAATCCTTTACTATTAATACATTTGACAAACTATGCCAGCACACGAATACAAAAAATTGCCTTCTAAAGAAAAGGAGTGGACTTTTGAAAGTCTCAAGGTTGAATATACTAAGCTGAATGCTGAGGTTAAGCATTTGAAAAAAGATAATGCGGATTATTATGCCGAAAACAAACAAAAGGACATAGAAATAAAGAATCTTAAATCTGACAAAAAGGACATGAAAAATGTCATAGTTAGCCTTGAAGAAGAAATTCAACTGCTCAAAAAACAGCTGGCACAATTGCAGAAGAAATAGAATCTATATAATATAAAACAAAAAACTCCTTACACATTAATGTAAGGAGTTTTTTGTTTCTACCAATTTATTTACTGGCCGAATGATTTGTATTGTTCACTTTTTCAATTAATCATTGTAATTATTTCTTCTTAGTTTTTTCTGTTCCGGAGAATTCAAATTTCTTTTTATCCACATCTCCTTTTCTTAAAACCACAGTACCATCAATATCAAAATTAATAATGGTTGCCTCCCATTTTGTTTCATCCTTTTTATTTTCAATAAATGCTTCCAGCTTCACCATATGCATTTCTGTTTCATCTTCAGTGTAAGTTGAATCAAGTATTACTGTAAAGTTTGCTTCATCTATCTGTAATTTTTCTTTCATCAAAGGAGATTCGATTTTTCCAGTCTTTGTCGAAACAGTACTTTCCACCGCTTTTCCTCTTCCGGTTGGTTTCATTTCATAAAACTGAACACTGAATTTTCTATTCTCTAGGAATTTGCTTTTATCCGGTTTTTTCTTGGTTTGTGCGAAAGAAGCAAAAGAAATAGAAAAACATAATAATACAACAACAGATTTTAACATATTCATTCGGTTCATAATTTGATTCATTTTTAATATTAATAGTTGAATTGATTGTAATAATTTTTTCGACTTTGTAAAACTATACCTTTATATTTGACAAAAAAAATTTTTAGCGAATTATTTTTAACATGATTGTGTTTACATTGCTTTTATATTACTTAGTTATTATCCCAATATCACTTTTACCTTTCCCTGTGTTATATGGCATTTCCAACACTTTGTTTTTTATTTTCTATTATATAACAGGGTATCGCAAAAAAGTAATACTACAAAACATTAGAAACTCATTTCCGGAAAAAACAGAAAAGGAGCATCAGGAGATATGTCGTAAATTTTACCGCCATTTTTGCGACCTGATGGTGGAGAGTATTAAGACATTTACTATAACCGAAAAACAAGTAAGAAAACGGTTTGTTGTGAATAATCCTGAAGTATTAAATAAATACTATTCTCAAGGTAAGACTGTGCTCGTAGCTGGAGGGCATTTTAATAATTGGGAATTACTTGCAGTAGGAATAGATATGCATATTAAACATAAAGCGGTAGGTATTTACACTCCTTTAACCAATAAGTTTTTTGATACTAAAATGCAAAACACAAGAGGTAAATACGGATTAATATTACTTTCAACAAAGGGAGTTAAGCGATATCTAGATAATCAGAAAGCGACTTTAAGTTGCTTGATTTTCGGTTTCGACCAGTCTCCTTCCAATCCTCGTTCAGCATACTGGATGAAGTTTTTGAATCAGGATACAGGAGTGCAGTATGGAATTGAAAAATATGCTAAAGATTATAATTACCCTGTTGTTTACGGGACAATCAATAAGGTAAAACGCGGACATTATTGTCTTGATTTGATTGACGTTACTGACAAACCTCAAGAAACTCCTTATGGATACATCATTGAAAAGGCAACTCATTTATTGGAAGAAGACATTCGGAAACATCCGCAATACTGGCTTTGGAGCCACAAAAGATGGAAACACAAACGACCTGAAAACACTAAACAAGATAACTGAACAAACAAGTAAATTAACCAACCAATCTATATAATAATGAAAAAAACAATTGTATTATCTCTCGCCATCATAACTATGATGGGAGCATGTAAATCGGGCGCAAAACAAGCCGAAACAGCACAAGCAAAAGTTGTTTGCGAAACCACTCCAACTTATGAAAGCGATATTAAAGGGGTCATAGCTACGTATTGCACCAAATGCCATGGAGAAAAAGCCAAAGGCGGCTATAATTTCTTATTGTTACCTGACTTAAAAAGAGCCGGTAAAAACGGAGATTTAGTAGGAGTGATTAAATGGAAAAGAGGATATCCGAAAATGCCTGCACATGCTGATAAATTGGATGATAAAACCATTCATCTAATTGAGTGCTGGGTAATGGGAGGAATGAACTAATTAATGATGAATACTACTCCACTTGCCGAGCGGATGCGTCCAACTAGCTTGGATAACTACATTGGTCAAAAACATATTGTAGGTGAAGGTGCTATTTTACGAAATGCAATAACATCAAATCTTCTTCCTTCAATTATTTTGTGGGGACCGCCAGGAGTGGGGAAAACAACGCTGGCCAACATCATTGCTCATCAACTCAAACGACCGTTTTATGCTTTAAGTGCTATCAACTCGGGAGTGAAAGATATTAGGGATGTTATTGATAAAGCTAAGGGGAATGGTATGTTTCAGCAACAAAACCCTATACTTTTTATTGATGAAATTCATCGTTTTAGTAAATCACAACAAGATTCATTACTGGGTGCAGTGGAAAAAGGCACCGTTACCTTAATTGGTGCCACCACTGAAAACCCCTCTTTTGAAGTAATATCAGCTCTTTTGTCTCGGTGTCAGGTTTACATACTTCGATCATTGGATAAAGCTGATTTGCTTTCGATGCTGGATTTGGCGATGAGGACTGATGGTGTGCTTAAAGAAAAGAAAATAACAATTACTGAAAATGAAGCTCTGTTAAGAATTTCGGGAGGAGACGGTAGGAAATTGTTAAATATTTTTGAATTGGTAATAAATACTATTGGGGGTGATACTATTGAAATAACCAATGATAAAGTTACTGCTATTGTTCAGCAAAACATTGCTATGTATGATAAGACAGGGGAAAATCATTATGATATTATTTCTGCTTTTATCAAATCCATTCGTGGTAGCGACCCAAATGCTGCAGTTTACTGGCTGGCCAGAATGATAGAAGGAGGTGAAGACCCTAAGTTTATTGCCAGAAGGCTTGTTATTCTTTCCTCGGAAGACATTGGTAATGCCAACCCAACAGCATTAGTAATTGCGAACAATTGTTTTCAAGCCGTTAATCTTATTGGTTATCCTGAATCTCGAATTATTTTATCTCAAGCAGTAACTTATCTGGCATGTTCTGCAAAAAGTAATGCAGCTTACATGGCTATTGAAAGTGCAATAGAAGCGGTAAAAACAAACGGTGATTTGCCTGTCCCCTTGCATTTGCGTAACGCTCCAACCAAGTTAATGAAAGAAATTGGTTACGGAGCAGATTATAAATATGCCCACAGCTATCAAAACAATTTCATTCATCAAGATTATTTACCTGATGGAATAAAAGGAATTAAATTTTATGAGCCGGGAGATAATGCCAGAGAAAAGGAAATGAGAGAATACCTGAGAAAATTGTGGGGAGAAAAGTACAATTATTAATCTTGCACTGTTTCGGGCTCGTATATAAAAATATGAGTAATGGCTACAATAACACCGCCTATTCCTTGTTCAATTACCTGCCATAATGAATCATAAAGCAAGTGTTTTACTGTAATGGTAGTAGTAAATGAAATTCCCAAAACTGTAGAAATGATATAAAAGCTCAATCCACATATAGCTCCTCCTGCTATTCCTCTACTAAAAGGCTTTCTTTTATATTTTGTAGCAAGAAATGGTATAGAGAAACTTTTGGCAACACAATAGCCTAAAAATAAATATACGAAAGCTGCAATGAGCATGAACAAGCGTATAGGGTAAATTAAAATAGAAAAGTCGCTGAGTATAACGCTATGCCATAAGTAAGAGAGCATGAACATGCCAATTGAAGCAAATATCCATGAAGCAAAAAATCGTTTTCTAAACATAAATTACTAATTGTTTTCTTCTGAAGTTGATTCCGGGTCAAATAAAAAATAATACACCACACCAACCAAAAGTCCACCCATAGCCTGTTCAAATACTTGCCATAGAAAATTCAATAATAAATACTGGTGAGATAATGAAACATTATAAGAAATACTTTTGAATGTAGATATTGAAAAAACTACAATCCCCACAAGAACTCCAATAATGATTCCCTTGAGGGAAGGTGAGTATTTTAAGAATTCCTTAAATATTCTTAAATTAAACAGCCAAGTTATTATAAAACCTATAACTAAATAAATAAGAATTTTATAAAATAAGCTCAAACCGGTAGGCGTTCCGTTCTTAAAAAAATCAAGTAAGACATATCCGTGCCAAATATAGGATAAGATGAACATACCTACAGACGAAATGAGCCAGGACATCAAAAATATTTTCTTTAACATGGCTAATCTATGTGTGTTAATTTTGTAAAATGTACTATGAAGTCGCAAAAATACACTATAAAATAAGACTACAAATTCTTTTTAAATATATTTATCCACCATTTAATTAACGTAGGGTTAATTTTATTTACTATTTTTATCCAAATATTAGAGTAAATAGCCATTCAATTATATGAAAAAAGCACTTATAGGTATTGTTATTTTTTCGTCATTTTTATTCGTTTCATGCCGAAAAGCGAATGACGGACCTTCTTGGGATACAGAACTATTGGCACCTATTGCTAACGCTTCTTTGAATCTGAATAACCTCTTGACCAATTCGGTTATTCAAGCCAACCCAGATAGTTCTCTTAAACTTGTGTATGAAAATAATTTTTATGGTTTGAAAATGGATACTCTTTTCAAAATTCCAGACACAACCATTTCTCAAATTTTAGCTATTCCTATTTCCGGAATTACTTTCGCTCCCGGCACAGTTATACCAGTTTTGTCTCCAAACACCAATACCACTTATCAATTGCCTGGAGTGCAACTTCGAACCGTTATTGTAAAGTCGGGTAAAGTGAGTTATTCTATTCAAAGTACAGTTAAACACACTACTGATTTTCACTATAGTATTCCTTCAGCAACATTGAACGGACAGCCATTTTCAATAAACATTACTGTGCCCGCAGCTGTGGGGAGCTCTCCCGGAATCTACAACCAAATATTTGATTTATCAGGCTACACCATCGATTTAACAGGTTATGCACATAATATGGTAAACACTATTACAACTTCTCTAAATGTTAACATTAGTAATTCTGGCGATTCGGTGTTGGTTAATAACGACCAAATCACCATATCCAACAAATTTTATGACATTATTCCTTATTATGCAAAAGGATATTTTGGACAAAATACGTTTAACATTGGCCCTGCATTAAGCAACTTTGATGTATTTAAAAATATTGTCTCAGGTTCGTTAAGTTTGGAAGATGTTAACTTTAATCTGAAGATTGAAAATCCGATAGGACTGGATGCACGGATGTACATTAATAATTTGAGTTCGCTTAATTCGCATACCAATCATTTGGTTGATCTTCAAAATTCCATCATGAATACGCCCATCAATATTAACAGAGCATCGGAGAGCAACGGATATGGCACAGGCACTATTTACCCTACTTATGCCAACTTTCCGCTTACTACTACCAACTCCAACATTCGTCCATTTGTGGAGAATTTACCCGATAAACTTTCGTATTCTTTGCAAATAATAACTAATCCGCTGGGCAATGTTTCGGGGTCGAATGATTTTATTTTTTCAGACCATTTGCTAAAAGCCCAATTAAATATGGAGATTCCGCTTTCGCTTATGGCAAACAATTTAACATTGGTGGATACATTAGCATTAAATATTTCGAATAAAGATAATGTGCAGAATGTACACAGCGGAACGCTTACTCTGTTTGCCGAAAACGGATTTCCATTTAATGCCGGATTGCAAATGTATTTGCTCAACGACCAACACGCAATTGCTGATTCCATTTTTGGTTATGCTAATACAATCGACCAGGCGCCTGTAAATTCGAGCCTGAGAGTAACAGATAAAAAACTAACTAAAATTATTATTCCGGTTAGCGAAAGTAAAATGAAATTGCTTTACGACACCAAACACATTGCCCTTAAAGTAAAATTCAATACCAGTGCCCAACCTAATTATGTAAAAATTTACAGCGATTATACCATCGATGTGAAACTGGTGGGAGATATTAATTATACGGTTCATTTGAAATAACAACTTTTTTTACTTGTGAAAAAATTACTAATCATTCTGTTTATTACCTGTGCAGCGGTTCCATCTGATGCACAAATGGCCACTATATTCGATGCTCATATTTCCGACTCCTGCTCATCTCGTGCTGGAATTACTGGCGATTTCAGTTTTAATTCTACTGCACTCACCACTCAGTTTGTTTCTAAATTTTATAATGGCGACTACATCGACAGAGAATCGAAAGATGCGATAATGGGGCGAAGCAGAAACAAAAACCGGATAGGTGCCGAAGCCAATTACGGCTTTTTTGTGGCTGTAAAACTCGATTCGGTGATGCACAAAAAAAATGTACATTTCTTTTTAAGTCTGCGCGACCGCTATCATTTCGACACACGTTATTCTGACGATTTATTTAAAGTAGGATTTTATGGCAATGCTCCTTTTGCCGGAAAAACAGCTAATCTGAGCGATTTTAATTTAACGTATCTGCACTATCAGCAACTGCAACTTGGTTTCTTTTCGAAACAAAGCGACAGCACTGCCCGATTTGGTGTAGCTTTTTCTTTCCTGAAAGGACAACAATACCTCGCTATCTTAGCCAAAAAAGCAGAGCTTTACACCAGCGAAGACGGGCAATACATCGATTTCAACACTAGTTTGCAGGCAGCACAGTCGGACACAGCACACAAAGGGATGAGCGCATTTAATGGCTATGGAGGAAGTGTAGATGTGTTTGTAGAAGCTCCTTTTAATACTCGTTTTGGTAAATCAAAAATTGGACTTTCGGTTACGGATATTGGAGTTATCAGATATAATAAATCATCACTCTATCTCAATCAGGACTCCCTGTTTCATTACACCGGATTTACCATTCATAATATTTACGATTTGCAGGACTCGGCATTTGCGCATACCACCACCGATAGTGTGAAAAATAAAATTGCTCCGTTCAAAAAACAATATGTTTCGGTAACGCTGCCTGCCACATTAAACCTCTATTTTCAAACAGATTTTGGTAAACATTTTCATCTCACCGAAGGTGTAAAATATATTTACAATGCCAACTACAACTTTATGGTGTATGCCAAAGGAAGTTTTTACATCAATAATAATCTGATGCTTTCGGCTTCGTTCGGATACGGAGGTTATGGCCGGTTCAATTACGGACTGGGCTTGTTTGCTCATGTTGGCAAGGGTGTGTTTATTTATGCCGGCAGTAATAACATAGAAGGATACATTGCCCAAAATCAGGCTTCGGGCATGGGAGGCTATATTTCATTGATAAAAGCGTTTTAATAAAATGAAAAAACTAACAACTACTTTCATCATTTTGCTATTGCTCATTGCAAGCAATTCTATCTTTTCGCAAATACCCATTAAATTCCGAAAAGCCATTGGCAGCAGCGGTTATGACGAGGGTTACTCGGCCAAACAAACCTTTGACAAAGGATATATTATTGGCGGAAGCACCAGTAGTTTTGGCAATGGTGCTACTGATATGTATTTGCTAAAAACCAATGAATACGGCATTCCTAAGCGACAAGCCATGTTTGGAGGCATTAATGTGGATGTGGCCAAATGTGTGAGACAAACTGCCGACAGCGGTTATGTGTTGCTGGGCTATACCAATAGTTACGGGGCTGGCGGCTATGATGTGTATCTGGTAAAAACCGACTCACTGATGGATACCCTATGGACACGCACTTACGGAGGAGTCGACTGGGATTTTGGTAACTGCATTGAGCCAACCACCGATGGAGGCTACATTGTATGCGGTTATACCTACAGCTACGGAAATGGTGATGCCGATTATTATCTGTTAAAACTAAATGCCGCTGGCGACACCGTGTGGACTAAAACCTACGGTGGAACCAACGAAGACCAAGCCACCTCTGTGGTACAAACCTCTGATGGTGGTTATATACTTACCGGAACCTCCAAAAGCATGGGCGATGTGCTGGGCGATATGTACACCATCAAAACGGATGCATTAGGAAATATGGTGTGGACGAATTTGTTTGGGGGGGCTACACATCTCGATTATTCCAATGATATCTTAATTAGTAGAAACGGTGGTTACCTACTTGCGGGCGAATCTCAAAGTTTTGGAAGTGGCGATTCAGATGGAATAATTGTAAAAATAGATATCAATGGTGTTACAGTGGGCTTAATGTACAGAACGTATTTACCCGCTTACGATGGATTTCAATCAATAACTGAAGATACACTTGGAAGAGTGGCTGCAACTGGAAGAGAGGTGACACATGGTGACCCCAATGGAAATGGTGATGGTTGCATTTATATTTTAAATAGCAATTGGACTTACTTTAACGGAACGTCATTTGGCGGTGGAAATTATGATGAAGGATTTTCGATAGAAACCGCAACAGATAACGGATTTATTATTTGTGGTATTACCCAAAGTTTTTCGAATTATCTCGATGATGTGTATCTTATTAAAACTGATTCGATGGGTTATTGTACCTCAACAGACGTTAGTGTGGCGACCAATATTCAAAACACACATGTAACAAATAATACAAGTATGAGCATTTTTCCTAATCCTGCTAACGATTATGTGAACGTGATGATGAATAAATCGGAGAAAGGTTTAGTTTTAAAAATAACTGATTTGTTAGGAAATGAAATTAAAACTGAAAAGGTGATTCGCCAAAATTCTAATACTATTAATGTATCTGATTTAACAAATGGAATTTATTTTATTACCCTTTCAGGGAATGAATATTCACACACAGAAAAGCTCGTCATACAGCATTAATCGGTATTTCCAAAAATAAAATCAATTAAAATGGAAGTCCCTTTTACAATCAGATGAGCACCATTTTCAATTTCCCTTCCACTACATTCTTTGTGCTGCTTATTGGTTTGTTGCTACTTTTCTCAGCAATTGTTTCATTCGAAATTTTCGAGAAAAACAAATTAAGCCTTTGGCTTATTTTTTTAGCGGGTTTGTTTATTTGTTCTTTTATGGCAATGCTCGACCCTTTCTTAAATTCGTGGGATGAACAATTTCATGCATTGGTTGCAAAAAATATTCTTTTGCATCCACTCATGCCTACTCTTATTGAAAAACCTATAGTTCCGTATGATTTCGTCAACTGGACTTGTAATCATGTATGGCTGCATAAGCAACCATTATTTTTATGGCAAATCGCGTTGAGTTTAAAATTATTTGGAATAAACGAGTTTGCTGTGCGTATTCCGAGCATTATCATGATGAGCATTGTGCCCTTATTCATATATAGAATAGGCAAACTGAGCTTGAATGCGAGAGCAGGATTTTATGGTGCTGTGTTGTTTTGTTCAAATTATTTTATGCACGAATTTGTTTCAGGTTTTCCGGCAAGCGACCATAACGATTTGGCATTTGTATTTTACATCACTGCCAGTTTGTGGGCTTGGATAGAATACGAAAGCTCCGGAAACCGTTATTGGTTGCTACTTATTGCCTTTTTTAGCGGATGCGCAGTTTTGGTAAAATGGTTAGTTGGGTTGTTAGTGTATTTAGGTTGGGGGCTGTCCATACTTTTTGATAAAGAAAAAAGAACTTCATTTGTCTTTTATAAAAACATTATTCTCTGTTTTATTTTTTGTTTACTTATTTTTGTTCCATGGCAACTCTATATTCTAAGCCACTTTCCTAACGAAAGCCATTACGAATACGCTCTTAATACTAAACATTTTTTTAATGTAGTGGAGTTGCATGGAGGTGATGCTTGGTACTACTTCAAAAACTTAGAAACACTTTATGGTGCGGGAGATTTTGTGCCTTATCTTGTTATTATCGCGCTTCTGGTTCTATTTAGAAAATTAAATAACCATGCGTTCAAAATTGGCATTTTTGCAAACATCATTTTCGTGTATCTGTTTTTCACTTTAGCAGCTACCAAAATGGTAGGATTTTGTTATATCGTTTCTCCTTTAATTTTTCTTGCATTGGCCTGTGTCATCGAGTCAATTTTTGCATTGATTAAATTCAAATTGATAAAAAATCAATTTATTCACTATCCCTTAATTTTGATAATTACGCTTTTTTTGGTTTTAGGAAATTTAGATTTACATCAAATAGCGCATAAACACACCATGTTTATTAACCCGAATGACAATGATAAAAGAATAGAAAAAATAAATGATGCACAGTTTATAAAATCGTTGAAGGAGAAAATTGGCTCTGATGATTATGTTATTTTTAATTGCAAACCCGAAAGAGATATCTCCATTATGTTTTATACCAACTTTACTGCTTATCGCACATCTTTAACTTTCGAAAACTATCGATTGTTAAAACAAAAAAACATTAAGCTTGCTGTGATTGATAATGGAAAACTACTCGATTTTATAAAGAATGATGTTGCTATTATCAAAATAAAAGCACCTGACAAAAGCTGGGAGAATTAAACCTAGATGCCATCCAAAAACTTAATCAATCCCACATTTTTTCAATTATTACTTCAACAATAAGTATCATTTTAGTAAAATTTTGAGGGGAGATATTTTTTGGTTAAAAACAGGGCAAATTCATTTGTCGATTCTATTCAAGCATTCACCAAAATAATAATTGGTTGGTCGAACAACACCGCATTGTTAGCCTATCAAACAAATAGTTTTAACATCAACACTGCATTGTTGCCCTATAAAATAAAAAATTGGAACATCAACACCGCATTGTTGCTATATTAAATAAATAATTTGGACACCAACAACGCAATGTTGCCATATCAAACAAATAGTTGGAACACCGACAACGCATTGTTGGCATATCAAACAAATAGTTGGAACACCAACAACGCATTGTTGCTATATCAAACAAATAATTGGGACACCAACAACGCAATGTTGGTATTGCAAACACAAATTTAAGTTCGAAACACTGAAGTGTTACTTAAATCAATTTTTATTTCCTATTATTTTACAACAAGTTATGCAACAGGCAAAGTAAGTTTTCTAATTTGGGTTACAAAAACAGATAATCCGGGTTAAATATGATTGTTATCAGTTTTAGAAAAATAGTTTGATTTTGAGATTATTATTTTCAGAGAAGTAAATAATTTTGGCAGAGCAAAACAGTTTTGCTGTAACAAAAAAAAATAAACAACAAATACCTAAACAAGATGAGTGCAACAAATTTTATTTTTTCACAAAATTTCATTTCGAACGCTGTACGTAACAATTACACACTAGCGTTAATCATTTCCGAGTTCCACCTCAATGCCTTAACGGCTAACAATTCTGATGCGGACATAGCTGCACGTGAAGCTATTTTCCAAACTTTACACAACAATTTGGTGTCGGCCGATGTAAGTAAAGATGTAACCATAGGAGGCCGTATAACCGATACAGCTTCACTAAAAGACCAGTTTACCACCATTCGTACTATAGAATTGCCTTTGTGGCAAAACATGATTGCAGCTGTGGCTCCGCGCAGAAGTGCTATTTTTAAAGGGTTTTTCCCTAATGGTGTTAATACTATTTTACAAGGAAGAATAGATGCAAAAATAGAAGCCGTAAAAACATTGGCAGCTGCTACCTTGGCCAATGGCAGTTTAAATGCAGTGTCGGCACTTATTACAACTCGTTACAATGCTTTAATTGCCAAACGTAATGCTCAATTGGGCAAAAAATCTACTATTTCGGGACTAACAGGAGCGCAAGAAGCAGCCATTGCTGCTGTGTGCGAAGCGCATTTTTACGACCACGGGTTGATGATTACTAAATTTACCAATAACCCTAGCAAGATTGAAAGTTTTATTGATGTGGCCAACTTGTACAAACAAGCTCATGGCAGCACATACAACGGCACTGTGCATGGCTCTAAAATTAAAACTGCATTAACGCATAAATTTACAGCCAGCAGTACATTTACTGTTACTGCTACTCAAGATTGCCAGGTGTGGGTAATCGATACAGCTAAAAACATAGTAAAACCAACAGGTATGTTTGTTCCGGCTGGAGTGCCCACCGTTATTAAATTTCCGGATGCAGGTAATTCGGCCCACAGAGTGGTTCAAATAAAAAACTTGACGCTCAATTCGGCTACTTATACAATGGTGCTTTAAGGCAATCAGGTTTTAAGTAAAATAAAAAAATCCTGTTCAACATAAATGAACAGGATTTTTTTTTGAAAATATTTTTAAATCTAAAACAGAACTATTATTTTTGCTCAAGCTAAATTGAAAACAGCATGACAGAAGAAGAAAAAAATAAAATAAAAAATTTCGACTACACCACGCTTCTCTTGTATTTACGCATGAACAAGCCTGCTCCCGATATTTATATTTTTAACTTACTCATTCAAACAGCCCCCGATTATGCCACCGCTATGCAATGGTACGAGCGCATTCCGAAAACGATAGAAGTAACCAATGATACTTACTCGAGCATGATTTTTCAATGCAAAAACCTAAACGATGCTGAGTATTGGTTAAACATTTTAAAATCTAAGCATGGAACACCTCTTTTAGAAGCCTATCACAGGCTTATGGATTTTTCGACCGATTACGAACATACATTGTCTTGGTATAATCAACTGCTCGAGCATGGCCTCACACCAACAAATAAAACGTATTCCAAAATGTTTCTTAAATCGTATCAGTACAACACCGCTTTAGATTGGTTTGCTAAACTAGACCCGAAAAAACTAAAAAACTCTTTTTATAATCATCTTATTTATTTAAGCAAATCTTACGAAACAGCTTTAGAATGGTATAATAAAATACCTGAAGAAGAAAGAAACAATTATACCTATAATTATATTCTTACCAATTGTTCGGATTACAAAACAGCACTTACCTATTACCAAAAAATAACACATACGGTTTTTGTTCCCTCCTATCACACACTCATAAAACTGTCGCCAAAATACAAAACAGCCTTGAGCTATTATGAATTAATGGAACCGGGCAAAGCCAATCTTTTTACCTATAATTTACTCATTTCAAAATCGAATAGCTACACCAACGCCATGATATGGTACGAAAAATTAGAATTACACGAAGTATCAGAATTTTCGTACACCACCATCATTCGCCTTTCGCCCAATCATAGAATAGCAATGGAATGGTATAACAAAATGCCTTCGGGCCACGATCATGTGCTAACGCTAAATGCCCTCATTTCGCGTTCTCCTAATTATAAAACAGCATTGTTTTGGCACAAAAAAATAAAACCCGGTGATGCATTTACCTATACCTATAATTATATGATAGATAAATCGCCCGATTATACCACTGCCCTGCAATGGTTTGATAAAATAGAGAAAAACAAGGAAAATGTGTTCAGCTATTCTTCTGTTGCCAAAAAAGCCCCCGATTTTGAAACCGCCTTGCGATGGTATGAAATAATGAAAGCAAAAGGCATGGAAAACGAGCCTGAATGTATAAAGGCAATGGTGGCCAAATCGCCCGATTATGCTACCTGTTTACATTGGTTCAATAAATTAAAATTGGCCGACCGAACAGCTTCGGCTATAACGTATGTAATACTCAAAACCGAAAGTTACGAAATGGCGGTGCAATGGTATAACACCATCACCAACGACCATGCCTCCACTAAAGCACTTAATTGGTTAATCTGCAAAAGCCCCGATTACGAAACTGCCCTGCATTGGTATAGTTTAATTAACCCCGAAAAAACAAATGCCGCCACATTTACATGGCTTATCGATAAAGCACCCGATTACGAAACCGCATTAAACTGGTATAAGAAGATAGATTCGGATTTAGCTGACTGGATTACTTATGAAAAACTTATTGCCATTTCTCCAAATTTCGAGGAAGCAATGAAATGGTTTAGATGTATTGAAAATGACAACCTCGAAGTAAAACATAGCACATATTTTAATCTGTTTATGCTTGCATTGTGGTGGGAAAATGACAACCGATTCAAAACAGTTCTTGATTTGCACGAAAACATGAAGCGTAAAGGCATTCACTCCGATGCTTCGATGTACAAAATTTTAATATGCATGAGTCCTTCATTTAATGAGGCTTTTCAACTACTCGAGAAAATGATTTTAGAGAAAGATTATTTAGGCAATTGGATAAAACCACATTTCAAAATGAAAATAGAGATGAAAAAACTGGCTGGTACTAATAAAGAACAAATACAAAAAATAGAAGAATGGTATGATTTACATAAAGAGTAAAACTTCATTTCCTCTTATATCGAGATGCAATGCTAATAACTTATCCACAATAAAAAATCCCTCAGTAAAGTTTACCGAGGGATTCTCTTTTTATTGAAAGTAGGTTAACTGATAGACTACATAAATCTTACACTTTCGCGTTTTGCATTTTTATGTCCGAAAAATATACCGCGATAAGCAAGCATTATTTCAAAACCGCCTACTGAGTGCGAAGCCGGAGTAAGACCTGAAATATTCATATCATAGGCAATAGAACCCGAAAAATCGGCAACATCAAAACGAGCGGTAACAAAGAAAGCATCGCGCAAACGATAATAAATACCTAAGTGAAGTGCTTTATCATTTCTGTTATCAGTGTAGTGCGAACGATCGGAAAGAACAAATTTTGCACTTAATCCACCGTCTAATAAAAGCGAACTTCCTTGTTGAGCCACATTCAAAGCTGGCTCGAGAGTAGTATTGCTGGTTTCGCTCAATTTATAATTAACTAACCATTGAAAACCAAATTTAGGAAACAGTCTGTCTTGTCCTCCCACCAACGAAACATTAGGAGCTGTAAAATGGTGAAAAGAAAAACCCATTGCACTTCTGAAAAGGTGGTCTGTATTAAAATTCCATACCAATCCGGTCGACATATCCAAGAATCCAATACCTCCACCTCCTGCTTCTCCACTAGGTAAGGAAGGGTCGTATTGCATCCCATCCCATTGACTATCCCATTTTAATCCTCCCATTGCTGCAGAGCGAGTTGCATATCCAATTTCGTAACCCAAAGTAATATTATGTTTCTGACGTCCCCCAATAAATTTGGTGAAGGAAAGCAATGCGTTGTAAGAATTTGTTTTAACAATGGCTGTTCCCTGAGCATCATTATTCACGTTTAATCCTGCTGAAAAGAAATCGAGATTTTTCATTTTCTTTTTAAAAATTGGGGCATCTACCGAAATAGTAAACGTTTTGTAAGGAGTAGTTACAGTAAACCATTGCATACGATATAAAGTGTAAGCACGTACATCACCATTAAACACTCCGGTATTTCCAGGATTTAATGTAGTAGGAGAACTATAAAACTGCGAAAAATGTTGATCCTGTGATGATGCTGTGAAAGCAAACGCACAAAGAGAAAACAAAATGGTAGTTACTTTTTTCATATTTTTTATTGTTTCGAAAATTTATTCTTGTTTAAAATTCTATATTTATTTTACTAAATTAACATTCCCGTTTGCCTTCTCTGTTTGCTGATTACAATAAGTTACAGTTAGCTCGTAAACATACACTCCTTCGTTCATCAATATACCGTGATATTTTCCATCCCAACCTGCAGACTCTTTTTTATCACTGTCCCAGCTTGATGTTTCAAATACTTTTTCTCCAATTCGATCAAAGATTTTTAAATTTATACTTTCAATTCCTCGACCATGAACAATTAACTCATCATTTATATTATCAGCATTCGGTGAAAAACCGGTAGGCATAAAATAAGTATAAATACTGGTTATGGTAACAGCTGTGGTATCAGTTGAGGCGCATCCGTTCACATCGCGATACTGAACAAAATACGTATCAGTGAAACTAGGTGTAATGGTAGCAGTTTGGCAAGTTCCGCACGCTATTGTATTTATTCCTGAAGCAAGCAGCTCTCCCCACAAATAACTCGAACCGGCTGGTTGAGCAGTTAAATCAGTCGATTCGCAAGTATTCACCATAGTATTTCCAGTAATATGAACCTGAATTGGATCTACCACATGTATGTAGTTCGGCATTATTAAGGTGCTTGTATCTCCTTGTGCGTTCATCACCGTAAGCATTACAGTGTAGTCATTCACTGCGGAGTAACAAACCTGCCCCGGATTTTGCGAAGTGGATGTAGAAGGTATACCTCCCGGAAATTGCCATAACCAATTAGTAGTATTAGAGGAACTAGAATCGTAAAAGGTAGTACATCCGCTCGTACAAATATACAATGGTGATGCAGCAAAGTCGGCTACAGGAGGAACACATACTTGAACTGTAACTATTGCCACAGCCGTTCCAGTACAATTTCCGGTATGACCTGTTACTGTGTAAGAAGCAGTAGCTACTGGGGAGGCTGTGGCAGTGGTCACTCCCGATGAGGTTGCACCTGCTGACCATGTGTATGTGGTAGCTCCTCCTGCAGTTAATGTTGCCGTTTGTCCGTTACAAATTGTAGGAGAATTTACAGTTACTGGCAATTGTGCAGAAATGGTAACTGTAGCAACAGCTGTACCTGTACAGCTACCAACTGTTCCGGTAACTGTATAAGAAGTTGTTGTTACAGGAAAAGCAATAGCTGTGGTTGTTCCGGTAGAAGTAGCACCAGCCGACCAAGTATACGAGGTTGCTCCTGCTGCGGTTAAATGAATAGTATCGCCTGCACAAATTGTTCCCGAATTAACCGTTACTGTTGGAGACGCATTGACAACAATAGTTGAGATTGCGGAAACAGCAGGACAACTGGACGTAGCAGCAAGTGAATTGGTAACAGTATAAGTTCCCGCAGTACTTGTAGCTAAAGTAACAGCTCCGGTAACTGCATTAATAACAAGTCCGGCAGGAGTAGAGGTAAATGCTCCCGCAACTCCTCCTCCAGAAAAGGTTGGTGTTGCTGTACCTCCATTTATACAATAAGGAGTACCAGTATAACTAAAAGTAGCAACAGGTGCAGAAATAATTTGAACAGATGAAGTAAATACAGAATTTGGACAGCCGGCATTAACTATTGTGTTGGTTACTGAATAAGTTCCGGGAGTACTCGAATTTAATGTGATTGCACCTGTATTTGCCACAATGTTTAGGCCTACAGGAGTTGCAGTAAATGTTCCGGCAATACCTCCATTACTAAAGGTTGGAGATGGATTTAATCCTGCCGAACAATATGGACTTCCGATATAACTAAAATTGGCAGCAGGAGTTGCAATAATGGTAATGGTTGCGGTAGATGTTGCAACAGGACATCCTCCGGATGCAGCTATTGTATTAGTAACCGTGTATGTTCCGGCAGCTGAATTAATCAAATCAACTTCACCCGCTGTTCCTCCAGCTACGAAAGTCAATCCACCTGGAGCAGAAGTAAATGTTCCTGCACTTCCTCCTCCTGTGTATGTGGGTACAGGGTTGGTTGCACTTTGGCAATAAGGCGAAGCTGTATAATTAAAAGTAGCCACAGGAGCCAATGTTATTGTAACCGATTGTGACATAAAAGTGGCACAAGGACCCGGAGTGGTATAAGTTACATTATATGTTCCAAGAGTAGAGCCAGCTAAATTAATAACCCCGGTAACTGCATTTATGCTTAACCCGACAGGAGTGGCGGTAAATGTTCCACCTGCTGTTCCCAAAATTGTTGGAGAAGGATTAGTTCCCGATTGGCAGAATGTAGGTCCGGTGGGATATGAAAAAGTAGAATCCTGAACTGCATTAATCGTTATTGTAGTGGATGCAGTAGCGGCTGCACATCCACCATTCACAGGAATATCATTAGTTACTGTATATGTTCCGGGCACACTTGCCGAAACATCAACTTGTCCGGTACCTGCACTTATAAATACTAAGCCTAAAGGCGCAACTGTGTAATTTCCTGCTGTTCCTCCTCCTGTATACACTGGCGAAGGGTCAGCGACATTAGTACAATAGGAAGCTAATGGATAATTAAATGTAGCAACCGGACTACCGGTTATTGATATAGTAGCAGTAAATGTTCCTGGGCACGGACCAGCTGTGGTATAGGTAACAGTATAAGTGTTAATTGCACTAGTGGCTAAAGTAATCAATCCTGTTGAAGCGTTTATCACCAAACCAGCAGGAGTGGATGTAAAAGTTCCTCCGGCAACACCCGTGATCGATGCACTTGGGTTAGTCCCTGCCTGACAATAGGAAGAAGAAGAATAAATAAAAGAAGCGTCCTGTTGAGCATTAATGGTAAAAGGCACCAAGTTAGCTGTACCTGTAGTAGCAGGGCTTGTGGCAACTATTCGTATAAAATAATTAGAGCCGGCAGGAGTATTACAAGGAATGGTACATGAAATAGTACCGGAATTAGCGGTGCTATTTAAAGTTCCAATAAGAGCGAAGGTGGTAAAACTTCCAGTTACATCAGACAGTTCGGCTTTATAAACATTTCCTGCATTAAAAGTACCTGTACTTGTAAACGGCACGTTGATAGTAGAACAGGCGCAAAATGGACCCACCAGCGGACTTGTTGTTATTGTATTAGCTGCTGCAGTTGATAAAGTAACATCATCGATGGCAAAAGAAGGATCGGTACCTGTACCATCATCATTATTAACCCAATGAAAACCAATTTTCACAAAGGGATTATTATCACATGTCGCAGGTAACGCAAATGTATAAGAAGCCCACTCTCCTTGGGCTCCGCCACAAAGTGCTGTAATGTTCGGACTAGCCAAAAAATACCAAGAAACACCATTATCATCCGAATACACAACCTCCCCATAATCTACACCAAGATCTCCACCCAACATGTAATTAAAATTTATAGATATTCCAGTATGACCTGTACAATTTATTGTTGGAGATTCTGCCCTAATATCTGTTTCAACAGCACCTCCAATAAAACCAGCATCATAGGCTGCTCCGCAATCTCCAGTAGGGCAAGCAAACCCAGCTAAAGGTGAGGTAGAAATATTACCGACATGCAAAGTAGCATTACTAGGAGAAGCTACACCACACGTGGCGGCCCCACCACAAGAAGTACCTCCGACACCCACAGGATTACCATTTTCAGTACAACTAACATAGAAAGTATTGGGGTCAGTCCCAGTATTTCCGGCTCCTAGGGTTGATGTCCATGGACCATTTGGGCCGCCAATATACGCGTTAATATTACCACAAGGTGCGCCCTGCCCAGTACATCCGTTATTAAAATTCTCAGTCCAGAAAACTTGTGCAGAAGAGCTAAACGAAAAGAGCAAAGAAAACATCGTAGAAATTATGATGTTCTTTTTACTTTTTACTAAACAAATTGTAATTCTTTTTTTCATTTTAAATATCGTATTAAATAATGTTTTGAATTTCGACTCAAACGGAATTTTTTTGACCTCCAAAAGTAATAACTATTTTAATATAAACAGAAGTATCCTAAAAAAGATTTAAAAAAAACAAACGATTTTCTTCAAGGTTAAACGTTGTTTGAATTCTACTTCTATAGATTCTTAAAATTGAGTTAAGGTTGCATTAAGTTTTAAATTTTTTTCTAAAAATATTAATGTTATTAACAATTCAGAGCATTTTGTTAATGAAATAACTTTTATATAATTGTCAATATAAAAAAAATGTGTCAATTTTGCAGGCAGTTTTTTTTAAACAAACAACAACCATTAATTAAAATGAATTATTCAATATCAACCAAGATATTTCTCTTAACCGTTTTTAGCTTTTTCATTTCGTGCACAGCTTTTTGTCAGGACAATAAAGATGGAAAGGATAATAAAGACAAAGCCATTATAACACAAAACAAAGTGGCAGGTGGTTTTGAAAGAACCATCAGAAAAGGCAACGAAGGCGTTAATTGGTCATGGGGAACTATGGGTCATGGTAGCTACGATCAAGCTATTGAGTTGTTCAGAGCGGATGAGTTTTTTAAACCGGAAAAAGACGTTTTGGTGTACAAACAAGGTAATTTGAAATACCGTGTTTTCACGCATGCAAACATTAATTATATTGAAGTAAATTATGGTTTTGGTTACTTTGTGTATGTAACAAAATCTTAATTCTTTCCTTTCATTATCAATTCCAGATTCTATTTCCTTACTTCATCATTCAATTTTATAATGTTGATGTGGTAAATAATATAAAATTCTACTTTTCATTAATCATGGTTTATCTTTTCGAATATGATAATTAACACAAAAAAAGGAATTTTAAAATTCTTAAGTCGAAATGATATTTTCTTACTTTTGCCCCTGCTATGATTAAAAACAAAAAAGTAGTGGTTGTGCTTCCGGCCTATAACGCTGCACAAACACTTGAAAAAACATTTAACGAAATTCCATTTGAAATAGTTGATGAAGTTGTTCTTGTTGACGATGTCAGTAAAGACGATACTGTGGAGGTTGCTACCCGTATAGGAATCAGACATATCATCAAACATACCAAAAACAGAGGGTATGGAGGAAATCAAAAATCATGTTACGACAAAGCTCTGGAACTAGGTGGAGATATCGTTATTATGCTTCACCCCGATTATCAATACACTCCTTTACTTATCTCGTCAATGGCTCATATCATAGCTAACGATTTATACCCTGTAGTATTCGGTTCTCGTATATTAGGTAAAGGTGCTTTACGAGGAGGTATGCCAATGTATAAGTACATTTTCAATCGTTTTTTAACGCTTTCTCAAAATATTTTAATCAATCAAAAACTTTCCGAATATCACACCGGTTACCGTGCGTTTTCGAGAGAAGTATTAGAAACCGTGGATTATGAAGCCAACAACGATGATTTTGTTTTCGATAATGAAATGATTTCACAGATATTCATGGCAGGTTTTGAAATTGCTGAAATTACTTGTCCTACCAAGTACTTCCCCGATGCATCTTCTATTAATTTCAGCCGTAGTATGAAATATGGGTTAGGTGTATTGAATGTTTCCTTCAAACATTTCTTTTACAAGCTGGGGTTGAATAAAAGTAAAATTTACAATCGAAAAAAGTAAATTACTTTTTCGGTTTTCGGACATAAAACACAAATCCGTTTTTGCGGTATATTTCTTTTAATTCAGGATATCTTGTTTTGCTTTCTTCTGCATCTGTAATTTTACAAACTATATAAACCGTTTTGTCTATCGGCCCAAGTTTAAGCCAATCCATGTCATAGCTATTTTTATTAAGAGGCTCTCTTTTATTGGTGTAAAATAAATTTGCATAACTTTTATATCCTAAAGTTTCAACATAACAATCTTCATTTTTCAAATACTGATAAAATTCAATGGCCGCCCCTTGTGAATACTGCTCTATTTTAGGAGCAACAATTAAAGCGGCCAAATTAATAGTTATTAAACTGATGATAAAAATACCAATGACTCCTGTTGCTATATTTTTTCGCTTTATATAGAATAGCATCACCCCTACTCCAACTATTAGCAACAATCCAATTCCTCCTTCAAAACCTGACCAGTAGACATTCGCTTTTAAATTTTCAATTGTGTATGCATCATCAATCAGATTGGATGAAATAAGTTCCTGTTTATATCTGTCAACGAATGGTAATAAAAATATAAGCAAGCCTACAACCGATGCTATACTCATCAAAATTACTGAAGTGCTTTTTTTCCATTGCATTTCGCCTGCAATAAGTTTATATGTCACATACGCTCCCATAAAACTCAACGGAAAATAGCATAACGAGGAGTAATGAACTATTTTTGTTTTTACAATGCTGAACAAAATTAAAACCACAATAAACAAAATCATCATCCATAATTTAAAGTGTTTTTGAAAAGGAGTATCCGAGACACTTCCCTTAAAACTACGCAAAGCAAAAACTGAAACAGGAAAACAACCTATAAGTAAAACCAACCAGTGATAATAAAAAGGACCACCGTGACCTGCATCTTGTGTACTGAAAAGCCTAACCTGATATAAAAAGAATTCCTTAATAATTCCGGAGTTACCGGTAAGAACTAGCATCAGAAACCACAATCCACCAACCGATGCCACGCCAATTATGAAAATCAAAATTTGTTTGAGTGTTAATACATGTCGAAATTTTTTGATTATCCAATAAACACCAACACAGAGCGCAAATACAAGCACCGCCACAGGCCCTTTGGTCAATACTCCCAGTCCAATAAATAACGAAGAAATGATAAGCAGACGAATTGCTTTTGCATTTGTATATAATATAAAGTAATAAATACCTGAAAAAATAAACAGATTGAACCAAGGATCGATGATACCTGATTTGAAATAAAAATGAGGTAAAAACGAACCCGCATAAGCCAACATCCAGATTAATCCAAAACGCTCATCTACCAACTTACGACCTATATTATAAAGAACAAGTAATGTAACCACACCACAAATGGCATTGGGCAATCGAGCTGCAAATTCGGATACACCAAACAAAGTCATAGATATCGCCTGCATCCAAATAAAAAGCGGAGGTTTTTCCCAAAAAGGCTGAAAGTTTATTTTAACAGAAAAGTAATCGTGAGTAACCAACATTTCACGGGCGCATTCGGCAAAATTAATTTCATCCCAATCGAATAAATGAACCGCACCCAAAAATGGAACAAACAGCAACAGCCCTGCAATGGTAATAATAATGTTATTTCTCAGTACAGTTGATTTCATATCCTTTTGACAAGCTTAATTACAGATTTTGACATCCATTCTGTTTTGAATTTATTCAATGTATAATACACCATCAAGGTAAAAATTACTCCAATTATCGACCCGGCAAATACATCTTCGAAAAAATGCTGAGAAAGATAAATTCGCGAACAACCCACCAGAAAGGCAATTACAAAGCAAATAAATTTAATTATTCTGTTTTCGGTTATTAAAGCCAATGCAAGATATAATGCAAAAGCACAAGTACTGTGGCCTGAAGGAAAACTATTATATAAATAATTATCCACTCCAGGTACAAGATATAAATCGTGAATGCCTTCAAAATACTTTTTCGGGCGAACCACGTCTGCAAACACAGTGTGTTTTAATATTTGTGTAACTAAACTTGCAATAATATTAGAAACACCCACAAAAACAGCCGCTCTATAGTTTACTGCTAACAGCAAAACCACTACCAACACTGCTGTAATTCCATCGCCAAGGAAAGTGATGTAGTAGAAAAAAAAATCGAAAACAGAAGAATGGTATGAATTGAATTCCAGATGCTTTTCGGCTTTCGAATCGAATATTATCAACGCCAAACCGGCAATGATAAATAAGAGGTATGGGAAGAAAAAAAGAGAATTCGTTTTAAAAAATGCTTTCACCTGTAAAGATTTTACGCGCTAAAATTGTGTTATCAGAACTAGGGTAACAAAAAATTAGTAAGAACCTATAACATGTAAAAGTCGTTCAATTTGGCTATCCCAAAGCCGTTTGGATGTTTCCAAATCAGAAGCTTCGTCAGAAAAATCTGTAATTAGTAATGAAATATCAATAGTTCCCGGATTATTCTTTATTCTGAATTCGAAATAAGTACCCTCCGGTTTGTCCAACCATTGTAACTTTATATATTCATTTTCAGCAAAGCCAAGTAATCTTGCTTTTTGCTCACTGCCATCCCAAACAAAAGTAAATATCCCATCGTGAATGCTAACATCGTCAGCAAACCACTCCATCAAACCCGAAGGAGAAGTGATAAATTCATAAAGAATACCAACACTTGTAGTAACCAAATACTCCAATGTAAATTTACCTTTTGGTTCCTTTTTAGGAAGCGCAGCTACTTTTTTATTCGTATCAGGCAAAGCAACAGTCAACGAAGCCATTGGATTAGTAAAGGTTTTTAAAATTCTTGGTTTCTTAGGTTGTGCTTTTAATTTTTTTGTAGCCGAAATCAATTGTTCTACAAAATCATCATGAAGTATTTCCGGTTCCTCTTCATCATCCTTTTTCTTGTCTTTTTTACTCTTTTTTCTTCTGCGTGGTTTCTTTTTTACTTCAAAAAAATCGCCAGAACTTTTTGGTTCAAATTCTTTTTCCGCTTTTTTTGTTGTCTTTTTTTCCTTTTCTTCCTTAGCAGGTTTAGCGATTTTAGTAGTTTTTGCTTCCTCTTTCGAAGTAATTATCTTTTTTGTTTCCTTCAATTTTTTTTCAGAAACAACTTTAGTAGTCTTTTTATCTTTCTCCTTTTTTGCAGGTTTCACAATTTTTACCGGCTTCACAGACTTTGCCGGTTTAGCAGCCTTCAAAGGTTTTGCTACCTTAGCAGGTTTTACAGGTTTCTTTGGAGCAGCTTTTTTAGGCTTAGAAACAGGCTTTGCAGCCACATGTTTCGTTTCCTTTTTCACTGCTTTTTTTGCACTTGCCAGTTTCTTTTCAACTTTATTGACAAGTTTTTTTGTTGCTGTTTTTTTTACCGGTTTCACGTTTTAGTTTTTCCTGATAAGCTTTTTGGAGAGCTTGTTAGTATTATTTTGCTTATTCTTTATGTTTTATAATAGTTTCTTTTATTATTTTTTTCAATATTTATCAGAACACTCATAAACAATATTGGTGCAATATATATAAAATTTTTAATGCTTGATGATTTTTTTAGATAAATATTATTTAATCCTCTTTTACATTATGAAAAGATTAATACTATATTTGCGCCCTTAAAAATTCAAAACAACGATTATTTAGCTATTCTAGCGTAATTAATCATTACTTTTCAGTTAATTCTGAAACAATCATTGAATAATAAAGAAAACAGTTTAAAATGGCGAGGTAGCTCAGATGGTTAGAGCGCAGGATTCATAACCCTGAGGTCAGGGGTTCAACTCCCCTTTTCGCTACTAAAACCCTTGAAATGTCGAGGGTTTTTTTATTTATACCAAAACCATTGTCTACGTTGATTTTCCGCTTTAATTCCGTTCTTTTATACCCCGAAGAATAGGTTAAAACCACAGAAATGATTAGACCTTTAGTTGAAAATTTCGACCTTGTAAGTGCGGATATTTCCAGTGGAGTGCGGAATGGAGTGGGGAAATTTCTTATTTTTGGGCTACTACTCTTGTCGTTTACCCCATATTTAATATTCGTATCATTTTTCGACTTCCCTGTTTTTTGTGATTGATTTATTTTCTTTTCTGATTTCTTGTAATTCCTCTGCACGTTGCTCTTGGGAAAATATATTAAAATTCTGTGCAGCTTTTGCAATTGCTTTTTTATCAATATAATTGGTGTCGATTACCTGATCGTTTGAATGTCCTGTGATTGATTTGGCATTACCACCCATGTATAATTGCAGGCTCGTGATATATGTTTTTCTCAGGCACTTAAAAGTTAATTTCTTTTCAGTGTTTAATTGATTATAGAAATGACTGAAACCCTTTGAAAGGGTATCACACATGACTCTATTTCTATTAATTCCTATTTCCGGTGCAAGAATAAAGTTGTCCGTGTTTTTATATTTCTCATAGCCCATTTCCAAAAGAAGTTTGTAAAGTGAATTCGTAATTGGGATATAAATTAATTTTTTTTCATCAGTATTATTTCTCTGTTGGATTCGGTTTACTTTGTAGTCTTCAACAATGATACAGGCACTTCCGTGATCTTCTACAATTTTATTCCATTTAAGGTTTATAAGTTCTTCTCTTCTGCGACCTGTTTCTAAACCAAGACGGATTCCATCAGCAAGCCAGGGACGATATAAATTTCGAGTTTGCTGATTACTATTTGTAAATACCTTAATTCCATTTTCAAAAGTGATTTGTTGTAACAATAATTTATATTCTTCGTATGAAATAGATTCAGGATTTACATTTACTTTTTTTCTGTTAATTCGTTCGAACCAGTTCCGCATAGGGACATTATATTCTTCAGAATACCATTTTAAAAATGAAGTATAAAACGTTAAGTGTTTATTGAATGTTTTATTTGCAATCCCCTTATTACTTAAAAAGGAAAAAACTTCTCCTACTATATTATCGTTAATATCTTCTATTCGTACCAAATTCAAATCGTGTCCATTTTGCTTTAAACACTCTATTAATACTCTTAATGCTCGTTCTACTTCTTTAATGTATTCTTTGCTACGTTCTTTATGCCTATGAGCTGGGACACCCTCGTTATTCAAAAATCCAATATACCGAGCCAATCCATGAATAAGTAATGTCGGTTGGGCAATTACTTCTTTTTTTATCATAGGTTTAGTTTCTTGTTTTGTTGGTTCGGAATTATCAAATTTTTCTCTTTTAACTGCTTTCTCAAATTCTATTGCTTGCTTGATCGCTTCATTAATATCTTTTGTTTTCAGCTTTTTTGTTTTTCTCTGATTATCAGTCCCAGGCACATGTATATAAACTTTAAAACTATGCTTCTCACCAAATGGACATTTCATTATTGATTTACCTGTTTCCTTGCAAATCTCTGAAACATTGGTATTACACTTATTACAATACACAGTTAATCCTTTCCATTTTTTTGTCTGAGGTATGTACAACGGTTTATTATGTTCCATCGAAGGCATCATAACTCTGGGGTGTTTTTTAGCAATATTGACAGGAATTGTTTCTCGTGTGTTCCCTGAGGTTTATACTCTTTCGTTTTTCTGTTTTGTATTTGTTGTTGTAAATATATAAACCGCATATCGCCTTTCAATATTTCCTCCAATTTATCAGCTCCGTATTTTTGCTTAATATATCTTATAGCTTGAATTTCATACTTTGCTTCAAATTCTGCTTTTATAACATATAGTTTCTTTGAGCCAATATCGGCTAACACAGCAACATCATTTTTTTTACACCAGTTTTTAACTCCACGAGTACCCTTGCAGTTTAGTAATTCAATAAGTTGTTTTGTGTAAATACGAGCAATCATTTTTTTATAATTTCTTTTTGTTTACTTTTTTCAATGTTTTTTTCAATTTCTCATCATCTGAAAAATATTCTTTTAAAAGTTTATTCAAATCTAAGTGTCTTACTCGACAAGTATTATTAAATGTTTTAGGGTTTAGTTCCATTCTTATTTATATTTTTGTATTTGTTAATATTAGGTTCTTATCGTCTGCAAATTTCCAAACTAATATTAGTTCAAGTCGGCATACAGGCATGCCGTTAATTTTTTTAATGTATAAAAAGATGAGATTAATTATTCCAGAAGAAATTCTTAAAGCAATAGAACGGAAGTGTAAACCTGTTGAAAAACGTACTTATTTTGCCC
The DNA here is from genome assembly GCA_903926385.1 of uncultured Bacteroidota bacterium. Classification (GTDB taxonomy): domain Bacteria; phylum Bacteroidota; class Bacteroidia; order 2-12-FULL-35-15; family 2-12-FULL-35-15; genus 2-12-FULL-35-15. The sequence continues at coordinate 6,760 of CAIYIS010000056.1, read as the reverse complement.
CCAAAGATTTAGTTGCTCCTTTACAACAATTTATTGATGAAGAATTAAAACAATTAGATCGCATTTTATATTTGAGATACATGGGATATAGAGGGACTGATGAAAGAACTTTACGGCACGCATGGGCATCGTTAGGAAAAGAAAATGACGGAGCTATAAAAGAACTTCGTAATTTGTTATGTTACTTTGGATTTAAAAAAAATTGGGATGAAGTATTAAAAGATTTTAATTTTAACGAGAAAGCGATAATTGAAAACACAAAACAAATCAAAGAAGATTTTCAAAATAGTAAGAACGATGAGCATTCAATTAAAGAAGTATCAGATGAAATTGAAACCTCAGATATGACAAATGTTAACGTTTCAGAAATTAACAGATTTGCAAATCGAATTTATATTGAGTTAATAACAAGAAAAGCTGGAATCCCTATTGATGAAGACAATGACGTAATAGAAGAGATTTACAATTCTTGGTATAAACTTTTCTGTGTTATACGAGAAGAATTAAAATTGGTACCAGCACATTATTTTAAACCTGACGATTCAAATTCAAGTGTTAATTTGTCCTTGAAATTATTAAATGATGTCTTACGTCCACATTTAACTGAACATCAAGCCAAATTTAGAAGTTGGATGAATAATGAAAAACAAAATCCTAAAAATACAAACCTCTCTCCACAAGTAATACAAAGGAAATATCCGGATTATACCAACTTAAGTAAATCTTTGATAAATACAAATTCCTTGCTTATTCAGTATTCAAAGAAAATCGAATTGATAAAGTAAGCTCCCCTTAAATTAAAGGTCAGACGCTCTGTCTCCAAATTTTAAGCTGTATTTTTTATTCTGATATTTTTTAACTATTATGAAATTCATAAACCATGTTAAACAAAATAAGATAACAAAGTAAATTGCTCCCGCAATGCTTACATGTGGAATTGTATTAGCTGACAAATAACCAAGAATTCCAGAAATCACTCCAATACTTGTAATTGTTTGCAAAGATTTAAGATTATTACTGGTACTTTGATTTTTGATTTCAACAAGGTTGCCAATTGCAGATGAAAGATAATCATTTGTCATTTTCCAAATCTCTTTAATATATGACAGCGTATCCGTTAATGTTTCAAATTTATATTCAAATAATGATACCAACTCTTTTTCAATTTCAAGATGTTTGGCAATCGATGAACGAGTGGTAATATATGAATTCATTTGGTTTATTCGGTTACTGATAAGATTGATAGTCTTCTGATATCCATCTAGTTTACCTCTTATTCCATCAACATCCTTTCCAATTATTATTTTTGCTTCCTTTATATTAGAAATTTCTTCCCAAATGGTTCGATGGATATATAAATATTTTTCAAGTTGATCTTTAAATTCTCTGAAAAATATCTGCATCTCAATAATATCATTAATGTATTTGTTAAGTTCTTTTGGTGCAGAAACAAAAATATATTGAGGTGTTTTGTAAACCGTCAAACCTCCACTTGAAATTTTATTATACGTTTCTCCAAAAATTGATTCATCAAAATTGAAATCCTGATTATTTTCATTTAAAACACTTATCGCTACAGGATGGTTTGTTTTAATATTTGCCAATACTTTTGGAGTTGGTGCCCCTAACGAAAAAATATAAGCTATTGCAGGATTGAGATTATCTTCAAAATATTTTTCAAGTGTTTTTTGTGCAGTAAAAATACTATCAGATGCAATCTCTAAAATATATAGACCATCTTCATAATAACGAATTTCAATTCCTGAAATTGTTTTTGCCTTTATGTATTCAAAATAACCTGATTCGCGATGGATTTCAACCAAGTGTAAATCCTTTTGCAGTCTTTTTAACTCAGACTTGGATAAATTCAAATTTGAAGTGCCATGCATAAATAGGCTGTATATCTCACTTAAATGAAGGGTTGTTCGTTGATACCACCCTCCATAAATAACTTTGTATTTAGTGTTAGTATTTAATGAGTTTTGAATGGTATTTTTTCTCATATACTAATTATATCAATTACCTTATTATTTGCAATTGAAGTAATATCCTTATATGAATAAAGTTTGAAAATAGTATATTTGGAGTTTATTTATTGTAATAATGACACCCAAAATTTTATTCACCGACATTGACGGCACACTCTTGGATAAAAACAGAGAGTTATCAATAAACACCATTAAACAAATAGGTCGCCTATATTCAGATTATTCTATTCCTGTTATTTTAGTGTCCGCACGTATGCCAAAGTCAATGAGAATACTTCAATCGCAATTAGGTTTATCTAATGAAATTATCTGCTACAACGGTGCTTTAACCTTGGGAAAAGATGATTTTACTATACTTCAAGACAAAAGAATTGAAAAAGAAATTTCCATGAATATTTTTGAAACAGCAAAATTGCACGATTTGCATTTTGGTGTTTTTGTTGAAGATAATTGGATGATTAATAAAAAAGATGTGTGGGCAGAAAGAGAGATAAGAAATACTAAAGCAATGCCGGAAGTTTATAACGAATTAAATTTGGACAAGATTGTAAATCTTGGTCTGCATAAAATAATGTTAATGGGAGACAAAAATAAGATTGACTTGTTGGAAAATTATTTGAAAGAAAATCACTTAAATCAACTTAGTATGTACAGGTCTAAAGATACTTATTTAGAAATCAACCCTATAAAGTCGAATAAATGGAATGCCATAAAGAATATTTTATCAATTTATAATCTTAGCTTTGCCGATGCAATCGCCATTGGAGATAATTACAATGATATAGAAATGATAAAATTTGCTGGAATTGGTGTTGCAGTTGAGAATTCGCCTGACGAAATAAAGAGAGTAGCTGATTTTATTTGTCCATCCAATATTAATGATGGAGTAGCATACACAATTCAAAAGTATTTCAAATGAAAATATTCCTAAGTCATAACAGCAGGCATAAGCCTTTGGTAAGAGAAATCAAGAGATGCCTCCCAGAGCATATCAATTTATGGATTGATGAAAAAGAATTGTTAATTGGTGACAATCTTGATACATCTATTAAAGACGCAATTGAAACGAATACTGATTTCGTAATAATATTTATTGACAGCTATGCAATTAAATCACCTTGGGTTTTAAAGGAAGTTGACTGGGCAACGAATCATGAAAAAGAAATAGGTAGAACATTTTTGTTACCAATAGTTTTAGAAAAAGAAGCATGGGACAATTTTCAGCATGAAGGAATTAAAGGAAGAAAACATTTAATTTGTGAAGACTTCTCAGAAAATAATGTAAGAAATTTAGCTAATAATTTAATTTCAGAATTATTTGCATGGTTAAGCAGAGATCAGTCTTATTCAATCAAAGATAAGCTTGATCCAAAGCTAAAAACACTAAAGGATGCGGAAAGTTTTACAGCGAAATTAGCGGATGATATTCGTTTACTTGTTTATCCATACAGGAAAGAAGAACCACTTAAATTGGCTGACTTATTTAAAATGTTGAAAGATAAAAAATCAATTGATTTAATAGGTTTTGAAGAGTTTTTAACTCTATTGTCAAAACTTCAACAACAAGGTTTTTTGGCTGGTTTGATTAATGATGGGGAAGAAATTTATGTTAAACAAGAACATTACGCTTGGAAGACGGCTTTCTTTACGGATACTAAAAAAAGGATTGCAAAAAAGGCGGTTTCCTTCATTGAATCCGGTTATACTATTGTTCTGGATTCCGGTTCTACAACATTGGAACTCTCTAAACAAATTTGTATAGGATTAAAATCAAAGATTTTTGAAGATTTAACTATTGTGACAAATTCTATTCCTGCTGCAACGGAGCTTCTTAATTTAGCCAGTGAAATGGGACTCGAAGACAAATCAAGTCTTTTTAAAGTTTACATTGTTGGCGGAAGAATACGCCCCAACTCATTAGCAATTGTTGATGATGAAAAATTATTCAAAGAGAATACCCCTAATAATTTTGAACTTATTTTAAAACCTCTCGGAAACGCAGATATTGCTTTTATTGGTACGAATGGATTATATCGTGATTTAGGATTTGCCGTACATAATGATTATGAAGTAAAAACCAAAGGAGATATTATTAAGTTCTCAAAAAGAAATTTAATACTTGCTGATCCTTCAAAGTTCAAAATTAAAGAGCAAAAAATGTTTGCTACATTTGAGCAAAACATTGAAATCATTACAATTCGAGATGATGATGAAATTATTTCAAATCTAGAGAAAATAATTTCCAATACTAGCACTAAAATTATCTTTGCTTAATTGAACTAAATTAAGATATAAAATCTTATAATAGATTGTAAATTGTTCTAATCAAATAATCTATGGTTATATAATAATAAGGCAATAGGGAGCATCTATTGCCTTATTTATTTCCCCACGCTATACTCCCATCGGATAAATTTAAAAACATTATACGATGGAAAAAACAATCAGTTCTTTTAAAGCTGTTTTTGAAAAAGCAGCTTATGGTTCTCACTATGCAAGGGTATTTGAGGATTTCTTAACAGTATGTATTTGTGCATTTAGTCAAAATATACGTACTGGCAAATCATTTTATGAAGATGAATACATGAGTACTATTGAGCCTTACAAGGCTAATAATACTTTAAAACATTTGCCGGAATTATTGGCTGAGTTAGTGCTTTACATGGAGAAATACAAAGACAATTCACAGGGTAATGATTTGTTGGGAGAGTTCTTCCAACAGGAAATTACACACGGCAGAAACGGGCAGTTTTTCACTCCATTTCACATTTGTTCTTTTATGGGACAAATAGTAAGTGGTGAAGAAACAAAGAATTTAAGAATACTTGATCCTGCGTGTGGTAGTGGTCGTATGCTTATGGCAATGGCTAAAAATGCCATTATTCCACATTTTTATTACGGAGTGGACATTGACCCGCTTTGCGTGAAAATATCAGCAATAAATCTGTTTTTGAACGGTTTAAAAGGTGAAGTTATTTGTGCTAATGCTTTAATGCCAGATGATTTCACATTTGGGTATAAAATTTCATTTTTACCGTTTGGAATTTTTAAAATTAGGGAGAAGGAAAATTCTGTTCTCTGGCAAATGAATCAAACTGCTTTTTCAGAAACTCATCAAGAAAAGACCGAAATTGAAACTAATTCTCAGCTTCGGTTATTCTAATCTAATTAAAAGCCACTTTGTGGCTTTTTTTATTAGCTATAGGGACATTTCGATTTCGCCCTTTACTAGCTATAAATAGCAACTTTCTTCTCTTGTGTTTATTTCTCCGCCAGTTATACTGCTATCGGAAACAGTTCCATAACAATTAAATAATATACCATGAACAAAACAGAATTAGAAATTAAAAATCATTTGCCGAATACGACAGTTGATTTAAACAAAGCGTTTATCCTTAATGAAAAAACGCTTCAATTACGCACAAGAGAAGCCCCTTTTGAACCAGACGAAAATCTGATTACACCTATTGAGAGGAAGTTTAAATTCAAACTGCAATTAGAAAGGATTGTAGTGCAAAATGGGAAAGTTCTTTTCGGTGCCAATTCCCTGCTTATTGATACAAAGGTTAAAACAAACATTGAATTTTCAGGTTATCAACCTGATGCGATTCTGTTTGACTTAAATGAACAAGGAAAACCTAAATGTTACTTCATTGAAACAATGCTTGTAAAGCAAGATTTCTTTGGATTCCTTTTTCCAAGGATGACTGGTTTTTTCGCACAACGAAACAATAAAGAGATGGTGTCTTCTCTAATTGAACTAATGTGCAAAATAATCAGTAAAAATCATCATTTGAAAAAGAAACTGCAATCTTTCATTGCTGAAGAAGAAGTAGTGCTGTTTGTAAATCGTATGCTTTTAAACACACCTCTTGTGTTACTTATCACAGATGGTGCCATTTTGGAACTACCGGAAATAATTCAAGTTTACGGTGAAACATGGGGAAAAAGAGTAAAGCCTTTGGTACTGAGAAAATTCTCTGCAAACAAAGAATCTTATTGTTACCTATCCCCTGACTTTGATGATATTGATAAAGAAAAAGATACAGTTAAGGTGAAAGTTGTTAAATCTACAGAAGACGATCATTTTAAAAATTCGTCTGATGGCATCCGTGATAGTTACAGTTTGATTAAAGCTGAACTGTTAACAGAGGATGAAACAATTGAATTTAATCCAAAACAGTATTACATCTCTGTCCGCAAAAACAGAAATCTTGCTTTTTTTCATATCAGCAAAAAGAAAATTACTCTTGTACTTGTGAATCCCGAAAAAGAAACCAGAAAAGTAATTAAGCATCATGTTGTAAAAACACTTACCGAGAAAGTACAGAAGTTTTGGAATGGACCTAGTTGTAGTGTCATTATTGAAAACACGGACAACCTAAATGAAGTCATTACACTTTTGAAAAAGTTGGTTGCAAAGTCGTAAAAGTAGTTTTGCTTTGGTATAGCGGTTTGCATCATCAACACCATTCGAGAAATCGAGTGGTGTTTTTTTATCATAGCTGAACAAATTTCAATAAAAAAACTTATATCAGAATCTTTTTGTAAGACAATCAGTAATAATTTCATTAAAGATTCATTTTTGTATTTTAGTTGTTGTTTATTAAGGTTTTATAGTAGCTAAAAACTATCTAATAATTTAAAGATTATTGATACCTGTTATAAAAAAAGATGTTTTCTGAGAATGCAACCTTTTTGAGAAATTATACATCTTAATAAGTAGGAGGAAACTGCGTTCAATAAGAAAATAACTTTATTAAATTTTTAAT
>CAIYIS010000055.1 GCA_903926385.1 uncultured Bacteroidota bacterium | reverse complement strand
TAATAAAAGGAATAATGTAAAACATAACCCCATGTTGGTTCCCTCAATGACAGATGAAGAAATTCGGAAAGAAATTGAAAAAGACTTTCCTATTCTATACCGCAAATCGCTGTATGTGGCAGCTGAAATTAAGAAGCAGAACATGCCTCTTCAAAAAAAGCGAATCATCAAAACATTTGATTATGTATCTAAAAATAAAAACAACTGGATATATAAAATAGACATCAACAAAAAAATTACTGTTTTAGTTTACCTCGCTTATTTTTATTCCGACAGAGGACTCACAGCCATAGAAGTGTTTAACCATAGTGATGTACTACTTTTTTTCTCAGCCCATTTTTTCAAACGCTACAACGAACGCCTCCATCTCAACATCGTTTTACCAAAAGATTTACTTCATAAATATATTGACGACCATGTGGGATATCTGTTTACCACCCTCGAAAAAGTAAATGATAATCTGGAATCGGTTTTCGGAACCACACCCACCGGAGTAGTACTCGGCACCTACCACAAAGACCTGCAATACGTAAATGTAAATACTTTCATCACTCACGATATGCTTAAAGGAAACCAATTAGAGAATGAAAAGAAATTAAGAGAATTTTCAGCAAAGCACCTAAGCAAAATGAACCGTGCAGACGATTTAAATAATCCCCCTAGCTCGAGTTAAGAGCCACATTCTATCTTTTACAAACCAAAAAAAATAATAATATGAAAACTACTTATGATGAATTAAGCAAGCTGTTTAAGCTGGAAGATGCAGACTACAGACAATTAAAAATTGGGCTTGAAAATAAAATAAGAATGATTAACGACCGCGATGTTGAAATACTCGATGCTGAATTAAAGGAATGGCTTATTGAGTTTAAAAGCGGGGGATGTTACACAGTAGAAGAAGTGTGTAAATTATATAAAATTACGCCCGAAACCGTTTTACAATTGGTAAAAACAAAAATGATTTCAAGTTTTCGTTTGTCCACATCAAAAGGAAGCAAACTGCTTTTTCTGAAATCGGAATTAGACAAAGAAAATAATATTTTACTAGTGCATACCTCCAGACGCGACAGGTTAAAACTTGCCGCATTCGGGAAAGAGATGCTTATCATACTGCGCGAAAATACTGAAGTTTCGGAGCGTGACTTTAACCTATTTAATGATTATTATTTCGGCAATGGTACTATTGAAGAACTATCAGAAAAATATAACATCAATAGGGCAAGAGCGAATGAAGTTTTGGGGAATCTTAATAATCGAATTTTATATCTTATTCGTGATTTTTTGACAAATCAAAAATCAACCGAAGAGAAATTGAAAGAATATGAAGAATTAAAAATAAAATATGAAGAACAGTCAAAAATTATGACATCGCTTCAGGATGTAAAAAAAAGTTTAGACATACTCTTTTCTGATAAAAGTGAAATGGTATTCAGTAAAATTCCAATCAAAGAACTGGATTTATCAGTTCGAGCATTGAACTGTTTAAAGGCAATGGATATTCATACTGTAGGTGAATTATTGAGAATAAAACCTAAAGATTTCTTATTATTTAAACATTTTGGAAAACAATCATTAAAGGAAATTGAACTTGTTTTTAAAAAATACGGAGTTAAATTTTAGTGTTTCGGGTTGGTTATAGACTTTTTGTCAGATTTGGTATAACAAGCATCTAGCTGAAAGAACAATTTTTAAAATTGTTTTTATGGCAAAATAAAAAACAGAATAAATATGAAACCATATGATAATTTAGATAGTGTATATACACTCCTGCTCTTTCCGGCTGTATCAACCACTCTTTATAATTTCCTTAATCCGGAATCCCCATTTGGTGCAAAGGTTTATTCTTCAGGTTTAATTAATATCGATGAGTTAACTGCGCTAAACGACCCCGCAGGCGCGAGGTACTGTCTTAAAAAACAAATAAAACCTCATTTATTTTTTTCCTATATTTGCATCAACCGAAAGAAGGCATACAGCGATATTTCGATGGATGTTTATCTTGTTTAGTCCCAGACATTGTTTGGGAC
>CAIYIS010000054.1 GCA_903926385.1 uncultured Bacteroidota bacterium | reverse complement strand
TCTGCTTCTTAATTTCAGCTGCCACATACAGCGATTTGCGGTATAGAATAGGAAAGTCTTTTTCAATTTCTTTCCGAATTTCTTCATCTGTCATTGAGGGAACCAACATGGGGTTATGTTTTACATTATTCCTTTTATTAATTATTCAAGGCAAAGATAAAAAAAGTTTTTCTTCGTTTGGTTGAGATTTTATTTTTTGTAAGGTGCAAATTAACTCCTCAAACAAATGCCTGTTTTGTTCTTATTTGCTTTTTTGGCGCACTCTAATGTATTTTATCTTTTATGCGTGGTGGGGGGGACGCCACCTAATAAACGGCAAGGACTTACCCGGGTAACAAATTCTATACGATAGGGGGTAATACTTTTACTTCATCACCTCCATGCCAGTTAAAAGAGCTATCTCTGAAAAAACTATACATTCTATTTGCGCGCCTTACAACAACTTCAAAATTATTATTAAGCTGATTTTGTATAAAGGTCACATAATCTATATGATGGTCCTCAGCAAATGTACCAGCATGACTCCATTTCATATCATTGTTTGAATTGTCACGCACATAATGTTTCAATCCACCTGCGGAAGCAGGAACAATGAGTTCAAAATTTTTATGAGCGCCTGAACCAAAATTACTTTGAATTAAAACAGGGTTGCCAGCGGCATCATTTATAGCATTGTCACCAATTTTTATGATTCCCGGGTCGCCCCATTTATTCTGATTTCTGTCAAAGAAAAAAGAAAAAAGTTGAGAGCCGCTCCTTGCAATTACTTCAAGTGTGCCAAAATCACTTTGTATCATTGTCACGTAATTATAATGCATTATCCTCGGAGGTGTAGGTAAATTAGGGAATGAATTAAGAATTTCCTGGGGAGTTATTACATGCGAATAATAACCGATAAGCTCCTTTGTTGTCCAGTTACCACTGCTGTTTCTTGTATAATGTCTTATACCTCCATCCAATTTTGGAACTATCATTTCAAAATCCTGATGTGTTAGACCCGGAATTTTATTTTGTATAAAAGCAGGATTGCCTCTTACAAAATTGATTATATGGCCATCTGCTCTTAGTGGACCTCCTGTTGCCTGCCAGGTTGTATTTTCACTTCCTCCGAACGGAGAAATATAGAGATATAATAGGTTGTCTATTCTCAAAATTACTTCCAGATGTCCCTCACTTCCATAATCACTATTAATCATTGAAGATACCACTTCAGCATGAACCGGAATATCTATACTCGAAACTAATTTCCATCCGGCAGGATTATTAATTAAATATTCCAACCGGAGTAATTTGGAATCCTGTGTAATTGCAATTAATTCCAAAAAATGAACTTTAGCCCCCGTACCTTGCACCAATACCGGATTACCGGTAACATCAATAGAATGGTTCCTGTCTATTTCCGGTAACGGGTGGTCATTGGCCACTACACAATGATTTAATCCATTAGTGTTAATAGCCTGGGTTACGCTGTAAATTTTTTGAACAGTCCATCTGTTTGAACCAACTGTAATATGACCTGCCATTCCCATGCAAGGGTCACCTATTTCATCCCATCCTGTAAAAGGAACAGGGTCTGTAATCATTTCAGCAAACTCGTGCGAAACCGTAGCAGTTAGTCTTTGAAATATATGAAGCGCATGAAATGCTTTTTCACTTGGTCTAATACACCTGTCGAGCATACTTGATATTAATGCATAAACCACATTATTGGCCAGCCCCGGGTGTTGACTTGTTCTTATAGAATTATGAAAGCCATACCAATTATTATTAGTTAATGCACACATTCGGTTTTCGCCTTCTATAAATTCCATATCCTCTGCCATATAAAGAATATAAATATTATTTGCATGCACAGGACCTTCAACTAAGTTACTGGAAAATGCCTGTAACAATATACTTTCCACAAGTGGTGTGTTAAGCGTTTTCTCTATAGTCGGCACGTTTACTGAAGTTACAAAACTACCCGAAGTTCCGCAACCATATTGAGAAAGAACGTTCATATATTTGCTAACCACTAAATCAGTCATAAACGAATTTAGAATCTGAATTTTTTCAGTTGCAATTCTGCTCGACCAATTGCCAAGATACAAATTAAATACTCTTGGGTTTTTAATTATTGGTCCTCCGTGATAGGTAAGTACAGCCATATTTTTATTATTTATTTATTTCATTTTCTACAGGATGCCGATTAATCATGAGTTTGATTTGGGGTTGCATACGATGTCCTCAACCGCCTTCGTTACTAACGAGGGCGAGGGTAGGGCCAACTATTTAACTACTTTTAGTGATGAATTATTCATAATTTCTTGCCATTGCTTTTCAAAAGCTATGCAGGTTTTGTTGTTTTCTAACATATCTTTAAATTTAGTAATAATAGATACTTTTAATGTCAGGTTTTCTCTAACATTTCGTTTTGAAATTAGTTCCATCAATTCGTACATATAGATCGCAATAATCTCGTATTTTTCGTCAAAAATAATATTTGGGTTTTTAAGAACTATCTTGAAACCCCTCAAATAAGCTTTGTTCATTTTAATTATTGTTTTCCCAACTTTGGGATTAACCCTTGGGTCTGTTGCCAGAAAATGATTATGATCCTCTTTTTTTTTAATCATTGTTCTCAATTTCTTTTTTATGTAGTCACTTTCTTCTTTTGTAAAGTGGTGGGGAGGTATTAATTTAACTATTTTCTTTTTCATAGTATTTACTATTTATAATTTACTCTAATAATCATTTGTGCGATTGGCCTTGTAAACAAACCCGGTTCGGAAAGCAGGGGCTGGGATACATAATCAAATGTTTTGATGATTCGCTTTTTTTGAAGAGGCATATTCTGCTTCTTAATTTCAGCTGCCACATACAGCGATTTGCGGTATAGAATAGGAAAGTCTTTTTCAATTTCTTTCCGAATTTCTTCATCTGTCATTGAGGGAACCAACATGGGGTTATGTTTTACATTATTCCTTTTATTA
>CAIYIS010000053.1 GCA_903926385.1 uncultured Bacteroidota bacterium | reverse complement strand
ATCCACTTCAGCAATTTTATCTTTTGGCAATTGCTCATTCGGTTTCAAACCTGCTGCATCAGTGTAAGCACCTTTGGCTGCTGTATAATCTTTTGTGGTAAGCGCCTTATCTCCTTTAGCCAATGCAGCTTTGTAATTTTCTTCCAGTTGCTTATCCGATTGCAGTTTTGCAAGTGCTGCATCTATTTCAGCCAATTTATCTTTTGGATATTGCTCATTAGGTTTCAATGTAGCTGCATCGGTATAGGCCGCTTTAGCATCCGTATATTTTTTATCAGCCAATAGTTTATCTCCCTTGGCAATTGAAGCGGCATATTTTTCGTTACGGTCTTTTTCAGCTGCCTGATCAGCCAGTATTTTATTTATTTCAGCTAACTTATCTTTAGGGTAAGCCTCTGCCGGTTTAAATCCTAATGCATCGTTATAGCTTCCTTTGGCAGCTGTGTAATCTTTAGCAGCCAAAGCAGCATCTGCTTTAGCAATAGCAGCGTTGTATTTTTCGGTCAGCTCTTTTGCTCCCATTTCGGCAGCTAGCAATTTATCCACTTCTGCCAGTTTATCTTTCGGATATTTTTCATTGGGTTTCATGCCCAATGCATCGGTATATCCTGTTTTGGCAGCTTTCAAATCTTTTGCCGCCAATGCCGCATCAGCTTTGGCAAGGGTGGCCTTGTAATTTTCTTCGAGTTGTTTGGCAGCAGCATCTTTAGCCAGCAAAGCATCTACTTCGGCCAGTTTATCTTTCGGATATTGCTCATTAGGTTTGTAGCTCAATGCTTCGGTATACGCAGTTTTAGCCTCGGCATACGTTTTTGCAGCAAGGGCTTTATCACCTTTTACAATAGCTGCCTGATATTTCTCTTCCAATGCTTTTTGATTAGCATCTTTCTCCAATAGCTTTTCCACTTCAGCCAGTTTGTCCTTTGGGTACTGCTCATTAGGTTTTAGTGCCAATGCAGCAGTGTAACCCGTTTTAGCATCCATGTAAAATTTATCGCTAAGCGATTTATCGGCTTTAGCAATAAGTCCATTGTATTTTTCATTCAACGCTTTGTCGGCTTTTGCCTGAGCAGCCAAGTCGGCCAGAATTTTATCTATTTCTGCAATCTTATCTGTCGGATATTTTTCCTTCGCTTTTATTCCCAACGCCTCGTAATAAGCCGCCTTTGCAGTAGTGTAATCTTTTGCTCCCAAAGCCGCATCTCCTTTGGCCAATGCCGCTTTGTACTTAGCTTCCATTTCACCGGCTTTAGCCTGCTCTCCCAGCAATTTATCAATCTCCAATAACTTAGCTCTTGGATAAGGCTCGTTTTGTTTCAGGGCCACAGCTTCGTTATATGCAGCTTTGGCATTGGTATAATCTTTAGCTGTCATTGCTGCATCGCCTTTGGCAATAGCTGCTTTATATTTTGCTTCCTTTTCGGCATCGCTGGCAGTTGCAGCTATTTCTTTATCGCACTCTGCTATTTTATCTTTTGGATATTGCTCAAATGTTTTAATGGCCGATGCTTCTGTATAGGCTGCTTTTGCTGTTGCCCAATCGCGTTTTATCATAGAAGCATCGCCTCTTGCCAATGCATCCTTATATTTTGCATTTTCGGCTTCTGCTTTTTTCATGGCCTCATCTTGTAATCTTTTGAGGTTAGAAAGGGCGGTTTGCATAGAAGATGCATAAGCTTCATCGTTTATAATATCATCTTTTGCCGGGTCGTAAAATAATTTACCTACTGGCTGACTCACTATCGAGTTTATCTGAGCTGCAAGAGCAGGGTCTTTTGGTAACTCAAATAAATCTACCTCCGGATAAAAAGTTTTACTGAAATTTTTGGCAGTCTCCACCGAAATACCCATAGTGGAGTACATAATTTTTTTGGTGATATAGCCCGGACGGGTTATCACAATTGAATATTCACTACTTGGCTCCAGATTAAAATTAAATTTACCCGAAGAGTTGGTAGAAATTTGTTGAACCACTGCCTTCCCTTTGTAAAGCGTTACCACAGCCAAATCCATTTTCCGTTTTCCTTCCGAAACCGAACCGTTAATAACACACTTAAATTGTGCACTTGCCTGCTGTGCTACGCAAACCACCATAAACAGGGCAGTAACAAAGGTTATCCACCTGTTTTGTTTTGCTTTTTTGTTAGCAGTATTTTTGTTAATAATTTTATTCATAACTTTTTTTCAACCCCTCCCCCACATTCATTTTTTAAAGAACGCGAATATCGTAATTTTAATAGTTGCTCAGTTCTTTTTTTTGCAATTTATTTTCCCTTTCTATATAGTTATACTCCGTTTTTCATTTTTGGTTGCATTTATTTTTCAACAAAGTGCCATTTTGATTGATTTTGGAGGCTTCTTTTAACTAAAAAAAACACCTAAAAAAACGAAGCAAGAGTGTAACGTTTAACCTCTAAGTACTGAAAGGGGGAAGATTTCAAATTTCAAATTTCAAATTTCAGATTTGCCACAAAGGCGCAAAGGCTTTTGATTTCAAATTTCAAATTTAAGATTTCAGATTTGCCACAAAGGCACAAAGGCGTAAAGGAATCTCACCCCTTACCAATTGTCAATAATAGGGGTAGGCATTAGCGAATAGAAATTAGCGAATAGAGAGGAATCTCCCTCTTATCAATAGTCAATCAACAATAATCAATAGTCAATAATCAATAAACAATAATCATCACTCCAACCCCTCCTTCATTTTCAGGTAATTCAAGTGAGCTTGTATTTTATTTATTACCGATGGAAATTCTAAATAAGCGGGTTCCATGTCCATGCCCGAATGCGGGTCGATAAACATAAGCGTTAAAAACACATTAGGAGTGGTGGTTTCCCGAAACAAACAATTAGGGTCGTCTATCATTTTTTGAAGTAATGCTATATAATCTACTATTATTTTTTGAGATTCTTCCTTGTCTGTCATGTTCAAGTCAATAAAATCATCCGGTATACCATTCTCCAGCGATTTGAGCATTTTATTCAATCTCTTTTTCGAACTATTAAGCAACGATTTTACAATATGCGCCTCTTTAATGGTAAACAACAATTCGTCCGATGGGTTAACGTCATCCTTTTCGGGTACCAGTTCATAATAATCCAGCAGTTCGTTCATCTCTTCATAAGCACTCATTATTTCTTCTAAGGCAAAATCTATTTTTGGTAGCAAGCTCATAACCTCATCCGAGTCTGCCTTCAATTCCATTAACTCCTTATCTATAGTTTTGGAGTTTTTATGTTCCGTAAACGAAAAATCGCCAAAATCATCAATAAAGGCATCCCGCATTTCTGCAAACCCCTTCGAAATCTCATTCAGTAAATCTACTTGCAACGAAATTTTATGAAAATCGTTGGCAAACTCAAGGTTTTCGTTGTCCGGAATATAAATGAGTTCTTTGCGCTTAAACACTTTTTCTTTCAACTCTAATGAGTTTTGTATCTGCTCTTGAAAAAAACGGGACTTATGCACCATCTCAATCATGCTTTGGCGCAATTCCTCAAAAAGCTCTATCTGGGCCTTCGATAGCGCTTTTAATAGCGCATCGGCTATTGCTTTACGCAAATCATCAAAATCATCCATATTGCTCTATTTTTACAATACAAATATAAATGTTTTTTTATTTGCCAATACCTTGGATAGAAAAAAACTGGGGGGCTAAAGTTAGTAGAGCCCCTAACCTTTCTATTTTAATACCTCAACAAAAATCCCCACAATTTTAAAATCAATTAATTCATCATCTTTTAATATTATATCTTTATAATTAGGGTCATAAGATTGAGGTCTTAAAATTATGGTAACATGGTGCCAACTATCTTCGGAAATTGATTTCTTGCTTTCGTATAACTTTACAGTGAAACCCGCTCCAAACTCAGAATCCTGAATATTTCTCTGATGAGCTAAAACAATTTTTCCAATCCTTGAACCTCCATTATCTTTTTTAAATAAACACCAAGAACCATTAGGTATAAGTTTATTCATTGACTCACCAATTACTTGGCAAACAAAATAATCACTAGAGTACTTAATTGGATTTAGTAATTCAATCCATTCTGTTTCTGAATTTATTTGTAGTTCGCTGAAATCACCAGCAGCAGCTTTAATATCATATAAAGGAATGCAATTCTTAAAGGGAACAACTTCATTAAATGGTAAAATTCTAAATGGATTAATTCTTGGTTCCTCAATTTCATTTTCTATTTGCACTTTTTCATCAAATTTATTAGTCAAGTATTCATAAATTGAATCTTCAACAGGATATTTCATAGAAAAATTAATCTTAACCACCGACACTTGTTTTCCATTATCATCAGACATGGATGTTTGTTTGAAACTATTTTCAACTGGTGTGACATCTCCCATAAAGTAAAAATCTGTCCCCTCGTCATTATTTTTTTTGATAAAAAGAGGAAGGCGCAGACCGTCTTTATAATTTTTAATTGTTAAAACATCAGGGCTACTTAAGGTTCGTTTTGACTTTGACATCCATTCAAATTCTGAATTATTTATGAATCCATCTTCATATTTTGTTGAACTAGAAATCGATTCTTCTTTATGGTAATTAACGAAAATTGGACAATTGGTTTTTTGTGAATTTATTATATATCCACCAACATTTTGTGCTAAAGGATTAGTTTCCCAATTCAGAATTCTAAACACATCTTTTCTTGAATATTTTCGATATAAAACAAAGCCATTAATAAACTTATTCTTCACAAATAATTTATTGAATGTACTTATAGAATAATTAATATTATCTTCAAGGTATTCAAAGAACGTTGAATTTTTTAATGTTTTTAAAAAAGCTTCATCAATAATAATTTGCTGTTTTGATTTTTTTAAAATATTAATATCATAAATTTCATGAACCGAGACTAGTTTTTTATTTTTGTTTTCTGTAACGAATTTAAAATTCAAATTATTTATACAAGAATCAATTGTTTCATCAGACAATAAATAACCATATTCATTTTCAATTTGAGATTTCAATAATTGAATATTTAATTTTTGAGAGTGAATAATGTGTTTTAAAATAACACTTTCTTCTACACGTTTACCATTATTTATTTCATTTGAAAAAAGCTCAAGTAGTTTTCTTTCTTTCTCATTTAAAAGAGACTTAAGACTATCTTCCAAATCCATTGCAAAATTGAAATAATATCTCGAATAATTAACATATAATTGAGGATCTCTGGATCCATGTTCTATAAAATCAATCATCATTGGAATTCGACCCAATCTAAACTTCAACAGTTTATAATCATTAACAAGGTCTTTTTTGAGTTGCATATTAGCTGAATCAATTGCCTCATAAATACGTTCTCTTGAAATCTTATCAAAATTAATAGTTGAAGAGCCTGGGATAGGGTTGCTTTCGCTCGCCATTAGTTTTCTTAATGAATCTTTATTATATGATGTATCACCATAAAGTGCAATTGGAACCAAATAACTATTACTATAATTGCCTATAAAATCAATCACAGTAAGATACTCTTTATTCTCCGTTTTTCTTAGCCCCCTTCCCAATTGTTGAACAAACACTATCGCAGATTGAGTGGGTCTTAACATAATTACTTGATTTACTTTTGGAATATCAATTCCTTCATTAAAAATATCTCTGGTAAATATATAATCCAATTTATCATCATTATCTGATTCCAGTCTATTAATTGCTGATGCCCTTTCGTCTTCTTTATTATCGCCTGTAAGAGCAATTGTTTTATACCCTAATTGATTAAAATTTATTGATAGCATTTTACATTCTTCAACTGAGGAACAAAAAATCAGTCCACGGACCTTACCATTGTCGCAGCCATAAAATTTAGCTTTATCAATAATCTGTTTAATTCTTTCATCTGAAATAAGTTTTGAAAAATCCGAGTTTTCTTCAAGAATTTCTCCATCAACTGTTATATCTGTTACGCCATAATAATGGAAAGGACTTAACATATCTTCTTCCATGGCTTTATGAAGTCTAATTTCATAAGCAATATTATAATCGAATAACTTAAAGATATCTAAACCATCTGTTCTTTCTGGAGTAGCGGTCATCCCTAATAAGAACTTTGGTTTAAAATAGTCAAGTATGATTTTATACGAATCTGCTCCTGCTCTATGAGTTTCATCAATAACGATATAATCAAAATGATTAGGATTAAATTTCTTAATGTGTTCATCCCTTGAAATTGTCTGGACAGTTGAGAAAATATAATCATTGTTCAATTCTTTTTGATCCCCTGAATATAAACCCATTGTTTTTGACACTCCGAATATTGTCTTAAAAGTTTTCATTGCCGCCTTTGCAATGTTAGCTCTGTGTACAACAAATAAAAATGTTTTAGGATTGAATTTTTTAGTATCAAATGCTGATAAATATGTTTTTCCAGTACCAGTGGCAGAAATAAGAAGTGCTTTATCTTTGCCCTGTTTTCTCAATTGTTCTATATTGAGCAAGGCTTCCTTCTGCATAGAATTTGGCTCCACCTTGTTTTCAATAACTTTAATTAAGTTTTCTTTTACAATTCTATTATTATAAAATTGCTTTTTATAAATTGTTTCATAACTGGATATGAACTCTGCATTTACAGATATTGCGTTTTTAAATTCTGATGTAAATTCCTTAATTGCATTATAGATAATATCACTTGTTGGTGTTGCTGTTATTTTTAAATTCCACTCTTTATTTGAACATAAAGCACTTGCAGTTAAATTGCTGCTCCCAATAATTAAATCGTAAAGTTCACCATATTTAAACAAATAACCTTTTGCATGAAAAGCTCCATCAACAATTATTTTTAATTCAATATTTTCAAATTGCAAGATTCTTTTTAATGCTTCAGGTTGAGTAAAATTAAGGTATTGAGAAACTACAATTTTTCCTTTAACTTTCTTTTGGTTCAGTTCATCTAAAACATTGATTAAAGTAGCAACACCACTTGTAGTTAAAAAAGCAACTGAAAACCAAAATTCATCACATTTTTTTAGTCTCTGGATAATTGTTGACAATACTTTTTTTTCAGTAACCTTGTCGTTAAGCAGTATTTGAGGTAAGTACCCTCTATTGGAATGGAAATTTTTGTCTATAAACCCAGTGTGGAGGCTTAATTTTAAAGCGTCATTTAATTCCACATTAACAATTAATTAGTTTGTTTACAATAGGTAAGTCAGCGGCTGCCCAATCTAATTGAGGCAGTTCAATCTTATCTAACCATTTGAAATCAATATGTTCAGTAAGGTTTAGATTTCTTGTTTTACATACGCATAAGAAACTATGCATTGTTAATTCAAAATCAGGATATTCATGGACTACCGTTAAGAATTTTTCTTTTATATCGATTGGCAAGTTTAATTCTTCATTTATTTCTCGCAGAAGTGCATTCTCTTGGCTCTCACCAGCTTCTATTTTCCCTCCTGGGAATTCATATTTTTTTGAAATGTAATCATACTTATTTACATTTCTTTGAACGCAAAGTATCTTGTTATCGTTTATTATTACTGCAGCTACAACTTCGATTCGTTTCATATCAACTCAAAATTTTTTTATTCACCAAAAGTAACTTATTTTACCTTGCATTTTAAAATAATATTTTAACAACTTTCCTCTTAAATCTCAGTAAAAAATTAGGCAAAACTATCTAAAAGTTGGTATTCTTTTACGAATTTCCCCTCCTTTTTCAACCCGAGAAAACAATTTCATAACCTCATTTTACTTTTTTTCCACCTAGCAAAATTGTTTTTCCACCTAGCAAAACTCTTTTATCAAGTGTAAAATAGTCCGAAACAGGGCTTTCGTATAATAATAGGAGTTATTAACAATTAACCCAAGGAGTCCACCCTAACAGACATTATTAATACTATTTTGACCAGAAAGCAGGGCTTTAATAGTATTAGTGCGGCAACCAAAGGCTAATTGCCAGAAGTTTTATACCAAGTTTACCATCTGTCTTTTTCATACTTCCAATCCTAAATCTTCTTTTTTCTGCCCCAATCCAATCTATTAACTATTGGTTATTGGTTATTGTTTATTGCCTATACTTAAATCTCCATCTGTGCATCTGTGGCTAACTTTCAGGCTATTCAATTTGAAATCTGAAATCTGAAATCCCTTCTCTATTACTTCAAAAAAACAGTTATTAACAATTAACCCAAGAGTCCCCCCTAAAAAGCCATTATTATAACCCCCTCTTTATAGTACCCCATCGAATATTCAACATAAAAACCAGAATATCGTTAAGTCGGACTCGGATAATGATTATTCGGACTCGAGTAGTGATTATTCGGACTCGAGTAGCAGTTATTCGGACTCGAGTAATGATTATTCGGACTCGAGTAATGATTATTCGGACTCGAGTAGCGATTATTCGGACTCGAGTAGCGATTATTCGGACTCAAGTAATGATTATTCGGACTCGAGTAATGATTATTCGGACTCGAATAATGATTATTCGGACTCGAGTAGCGATTATTCGGACTCAAGTAATGATTATTCGGACTCGAGTAGCGATTATTCGGACTCGAGTAATGATTATTCGGACTCGAATAATGAAGATTGTTGTTTGTCCAGTAAATATTGACTATTATTTAGTGATTATTGACTATTGTTTATTGCCTATTCTTAAATCTCCATCTGTGCATCTGTGGCTAACTTTCACGCTACTCGATTTGAAATCTGAAATCCTCTCCCTATTCTCCATTGCCCATTTTAAAATCTCTTCTTTTGCGAACTTTGCGCAAAACCTCTGCGAACTTTGCGGTTAAACTTTTTTAATTCTAAAATTTCCTCCCCGCCCCCCTACTCGTATATTCGTACCATTCGTATTTCGTAAAGCCTCTCCATTTGAAATCTTAAATCTGAAATCCCCTCCCTATTGCCTCACAAAAAACAGTTATTAACAATTAACCCTAGAGAGCCCCCCTAACAGACATTTTTAATACTATTTTGACCAAAAAACATGGTTTTGCCTCTCGTAGCAAGGCAACCAAAGGCTAACTGCCAGAAATTTTATACCAAGTTTAACATCTGTTTTTTTCATAATTCCAATCCTAAATCCTCTTTTTTCTGTCCCAATCCAACCTATCCGCGTACCCATTTGCTTTACTATTCTTGTCCTTCCGAGACTTTACATAGGAATTTGAGTTATTAACAATTAACCCTAGAGAGGCCCCCTTAAGTTTACTCTATCAGAAATCCCCTCTGTGCATCTGTGGCTAACTTTCACGCTACTCAATTTGAAATCTGAAATTTGAAATCTGAAATCCCCTCCCTAAAGCCTCCCCAAAAACAGTTATTAACAATTAACCCTTGAGAGCCCCCTAACAGAAATTATTAATACTATTTTGACCAGAAAGCAGGGTTTTGCCTCTCGTATCGCGGCAACTAAAGGCTAATTGCCAGCATTTTTATACCAAGTTTTCCATCTGTTTTTTTCATAACTCCAATCCTAAATCTTCTTTTATCTGCCCCAATCCAATCTATCCGCGTACCCATTTGCTTTACTATTCTTGTCCTTCCGAGACTTTACATAGGAATTTGAGTTATTAACAATTAACCCTAGAGAGGCCCCCTAAAACACAAACCATTTACCATACATAATATATAGACTAGTCCCGCATACAAAAACACAAGCCTCCGAATCGAAAACGCAAGCACGGAAAATGCAAACGCAAGCTAAGAAAATGCAAACGCAAGCTAAGAAAACGTAAACGCAAGCTAAGAAAACGTAAACGAAAGCAGAGAAATCGAAAACAAAAGCACGGAAAATGCAAACGCAAGCAAAGAAAATGTAAACGCAAGCAAAGAAAACGCATACGCAAGCATGGAAAACGTAAACGAAAGCAAAGAAAACGCAAACGCAAGCAAGGAAAATGCAAACGAAAGCAAAGAAAACACCTTCGATTTCAGCCCCAAGAAGTCTGCTATTGATTTACATATCAACCTCTCCCTATTCGCTATTGCCTATTCGCTAACTACTTTTTTAAAATCCCCTCTGTGGCTCTCTGTGCCTACTCCGTGTTACTCTGAGTAACAATCCTATTGCCCAATTGCCTAATTGTCCAATTGAATCTAGGGCTAACTTTTCCCGCTCCTCAATTTGAAATCTGAAATTTGAAATCTGAAATCCTCTCCCTATTCGCTAACTACTTTTTTAAAATCCCTTCTGTGGTTCTCTGTGCCTACTCCGTGTTACTCTGTGTAACCCTTCTATTGCCTAATCTGATTTGGGCTACTGAACCACCAATTTTCGGTTTACTACTATATTATTTTGGTCAGTTATCCTCAAAAAATAAATTCCTTTTTCTTGCCCGCTCAAATCTATTGCTGATGAAGCCATAGTTAACGTCAATTCCATAATCTTTTGTCCTGTACTAGTGATAATTTCGACCGAAACAGGCTTATTATCGGAGCTATTAATAAAAAACTTTCCATTAGAAGGATTAGGACTAACCGAAAAAACAGCATTCGAATTGATTTCATTTATACCGGTAATGGTTGTGTGAGAATAATAATAAATACTATCGCTGTATGGCTGAGGAACACCATTAAAGTCGAAATACAGACTTGTAGAATAAACTTCAAACCCATTTACATTATATTCGAAAGTACCTTTATAACCATTAGTATACGATGTGCCGTTCCAAGTCTGTTGCAATTCGTAAATTACATGATTATTGCTATCATAATTCAAACTACTTTGATATCCGTTATCCCACGAACTTCCATTCCAAACCATATCGTGTACATATGTGCGGTTATGATTCGCATCAAAAGTCATCGAGTCTTGCTGTGAATTGTCCCAGCTGCTCCCATTCCAGTTTTGAAACAACGAATACGTGTTGTCATTATTTACATCAATGGTATAATTAGTTAACGTTGAATTGTCCCAAACCGAAACATTCCAGTTTTGTACCAATTGTGTTATCATATTATTATTGATATCGTAGGTACTAATCCATTGGTAACTATTAATCCATGCACTTCCATTCCACGACTGACTTAAACCAGTTAAACAATTATTATTTGCATCATAAGTATAACTATTCTGACTCGAATTAACCCATGTGCTTCCGTTCCAAGTTTGAGAAACATTTCCAGTAGTGTTATTATTTATATCGTAAGCAGTGGTTGCTTGATAGCTGTTAACCCATGCACCTCCATTCCAGCTTTGAGCAAACAAAGAAGTTTGTTGATTATTCAAATTATAAGTCATTTGGTTTTGAACACTGTTCACCCACACACCTCCGGTTAGTTGCTGCACTGCATAACTGGTTTGGTTATTATTCATATCATACACATAATTTATGGTCCTTGCCTTTGGAATTACACTCCAGGCATTGGTAAGTGTATCCCATGGCCAAGCATACGTACTATCGTATATCTGAACCTGTGCTTTTTGATAAAAACGATGTGCATTGCGCAACGATTTACTTTTATTTTTTGATAAATGATTATTGCTTTGTGCGCCTACAAATTCAGTTGTAAGCACAAATGCCAATGTTATAAATTGTAGTTTTTTCATAATCATAGGTTTTAATTATTGTGTAAAGATATTAGTTATTACAAAATTATTAAAAAAATAAATTAATATACTATCTGGCAAATTTCTGTAAATCATAGCCTCTTAAGATACTTTCGGTGGAGGGGTTAAAGTAATAGTTCAATTGGACAGTAGGCAAATTAGCAATTAGACAATTGGACAGTAGGCAATGGAAGTGAAAATCTTTCAAATGCATCCCTAACTCAATACTCAAATCTCAATACTCAAATCTAACCTTATCTCCCCAACTACTCACTTTATCTAATTATGCGCCCGATGGGTCTTTTAGCTTAACCGAGGTGTCGGTTAGCCTAACCGATGTGTCGGTTAACCTAACCGAAGGGTCTTGTAGCCTAACCGAGGGGTCGGTTAACCTAACCGAGGGGTCTTGTAGCCTAACCGAGGTGTCGGTTAACCTAACCGAAGGGTCTTGTAGTCTAACCGAGGTGTCGGTTAACCTAACCGATGTGTCGGGAAGGTAAATAGTACTGTCGGGCGAGGTTATGGTTATGTCGGTAATACTGTAAATCATTGTCCATTGGGTCATTATAACCTCATACTTTTAAATTATCACTACCCTTCCGGCCTAGGTTTATTGAAAAACTCAGCCCTATTTGTCAACAAATGGTTGGGGAATGCTAACACAAGGTTGTGGAGTGCTAACACAAGGTTGTGGAATGCTAACACAAGATTGTGGAGTGCTAACACAAGATTGTGGAGTGCTTCCACATGTTAGTGCATCACTCGGAGCCCAGTTTGTTCTTCTTTTAGGTAATAAAATCCTACTTTTTAAGCACTAAATAGTAATAGCACTATATATTATAGTGTAAAAACACTTCCCTCTTACTCTTGCAGTGAGTTTTATTTACCGCCCAATGTATCTTTTTTACCGTTTAATTCTTTTTTTGTTATATTTGCGAGGCGCGGGGGAAGTAGGAAAGGTGTTTTTGAAAAGGCGCATTTGGAGGAATGGAGTGGGATTGCAATTAGAAGCTAGATAATCATTTAAAAAGTAAAAAAAACAAGATAGTGGCCACAATAAATCAATTTATAAACGATACATTATAAAAACAATTAAAATGCTAAAATTATTTATAAGCTATTCGCACAAAGACGAAACTTTGGTTTCAAAATTTATTAACCATATTAGTCCATTAGAAAGCAGTGGAAAAATAAAGAAATGGTATGATAGAAAAATAGAAACTGGCGAAGAGTTTCAGGACGACATTGATAATAATTTAGATAATGCTGATATTATATGCCTTATGATTTCTGATTCTTTCCTAGCTTCAAAAGCGTGTATTGAGGAAAAGGATGTTGCCTTGAAACTACGCAACAATAAAGGTATTAGAGTAATTCCAATAATAATTAGTCCGTGTGCTTGGACCATGCACAAAGAATTAAGTTCATTACTTGCAGCTCCTACAGATGGGAAACCTGTAACTTCATTTGTAGACCAAAATGAAGGATGGCTTGATGCTGTTAATTGGATAAATAAAGTATGTGAATCAGTAACTAAAATTAAAATTTTAAAAGTAAAAGAAGAATTTAATTCATTCTTAAATAGTGCAGATATACTAACAAAATCTCACAAGAATAAAGAAACACTTAACCTTCAAGACATTTTTGTATATCCAAAGTTAAAGGTTTACGATGGAAAAGAAATTTCACATAAATATGATGCTGAAAAACTAAAACAAGATATTTTGAGCCACAATAAAATCATTATTGCGGGAGAAAATCAATCTGGAAAAACTACACTTTGCAAAATTCTGTTTCAAATTTATAGAGACCTAAATTATTTACCTGTTTATCTTGAAGATGAAAACAAGTATTTAGGAAATCCATTTAATAAACTAGAAAATGCTTTTAAAGAACAATATCAGACTGGAAGCATTGAGGATTTTGAACCTAAACGTATTGTTCCTATTGTGGACAATTTCCATTGTGCAAAGCATCAAGAAAAGTATATTGAACACTATCAAGAATACACCAAACAAGTTTTGATCGTTGATGATATTTTTGGACTTAACATCAGAAATCAAGATAGAATAAAGGAATACAACAAATTTAAGATTAGAGAATTTACTGCATTAGAAAGAAATGACCTAATAAAAAAGTGGATACAAATTAAAGAAGACATACAAATTCAAACGAACCCTAATCATCTTCAACAGAGTATTGATGAAAAAACTGAACTGATTGAAAATTCACTGGGAATAATATTTGGAAAGGGAATTATGCCTTCCTATCCATTTTTTATTCTTTCTCTATTAGCTGCACAGGACACACAAAAGCCTCTTGATTCTGAAATCACTTCTCAAGGACATTGCTATCAAGCATTAATTTATTTGTATCTACGAAAACAAGGTGTCAAAAACGACCAGATAGATATTTACACAAATTTTTTAACAGAACTTGCATTTTGCATTTTTGAAAGTAAAGGCAGTAGTTTAGACAATCATGAATTTCAAAAATTCCTAGAAACATACAAGGGTAAATTTAATTTACCAATTCCAATTTCAGATATTGTACAGACTTTATCAAAAGTCAATCTCTCTAAATTTGACAGTTTAAATCAATACAACTTTTGTTATTCATACATTTATTACTTTTTTGTGGCCAAGTATCTTTCAGAACATATTGAACCAAAGAAAACCGTTATCAATAACATCCTTTCAAATTTACATAAAGATGAAAATGCATATATCACAGTGTTTATAGCTCATCATACGAAATCAAACTATGTTCTTGATGAATTACTTCTTAATGCAGAAATATTATTTGAGAAATTTCAACCTGCAACATTAGATACAAAGGAGATTTCATTCTTTGATAAACACGAAGATAAAATTATCAAAGCTATAATGCCTTCATTTGAGCATAATTCATCAGAAGAAAGAAAAAAGCTACTGATTGAAAAATCAAATAATGAAGATGTCGCGAGAGAGAATCGCGGTAATGAATCTAAAAATGATTTTGATGAATCAACGAATGAATTTATTACTAACTTAAGATTAAGTATCAAAACGGTTGAGGTAATGGGTTTAATAATAAAAAACAGAGCAGGATCACTTGACAAACAAAGGCTTGAATATATCTATGAGCAGGGGCTAAAAGTTCATCTCCGTATATTAAAATCATTTATTGAACTAATTATAGATGAGAAAGCGGAGAAGGAAATAATTTCATTTTTAAGAGAACGGATAAATCAAATAATTAATGAAATGGATGAAGAAAACAAAGAACTAAAAATGGAACGAATAGAAAAACTTGCAAGGACTATTTATTGGAATGTAAACTTTGGAGTTCTTCATGGGTTTATTACGAAAGCAATTCATTCTTTGGGTTCGAGTAACCTTTTGAATATTGCACAAGCAGTTAGTGACAACCAGAAAACACCATCTGCATTTATTGTGAATCACGGGATAAGAATGTGGTATGGTAAGAATTTAAGAGTTGATGAAATATCAAAAAGAATATCTGATGATGATTTTTCAAAGACAGCAGAAAATCTAATAAAGTTCAAAATTGTTGAACACTGCAGACTTCACAATATTGACTTCAAAGACTTAAAAAAAATTGAAACAAAACTACACATACCAACAAACAAAATACTTACAGAGAAGGCAAAATTCAAATAAATCCCCCCCCCCCCCGTAAGCGCGAAGTTGCACTTCGTGCTTATTTAATGATGTAAGTTGTACTTACAGTAAAGAGAAAGAAAAAATATTTATATGCGGAGGCTAAACTCAAATGAAAGATGAAAAAAACATATTACATTAAATTCGGAGATTATAAAGGCAATATAGCCATTGATAATAAAGATCTAAAGTATGAGGAAGATTTTAAGCCCTCAAAAAAAGGCTTGGTGAGTATACAACTCGAATCTGGTATTCATTTTATAGAAACAGGTGCATGTGCAGCAGGTAATGGCTTTCTTTCGAATATTTATTTTGTGGTAACTCAGGAAGGGAAAATTTTAAAACCAAAATCTAAATCAATTAAACTAATTGGAGATAATACGCTTGAACTTGTAACCAAGGAAGTGTGCATTAATAAAGGAGATTACAGAGGATGGTATTATTTAAGCAGTTTTCATAAGGATTATCGTCATAATAACGATCAGTTACGAGTTGAGAAATACCATCTGATAATTGATGTTTTGTATTCGTTGGATAATGGTACTTTTGTTGGTTACCCAGATGGAACAGCTTCTAACACGGGGTTTGCAGTCGACTCAAAAGGGCGATTTGTTTCGCTTAGCAGTTCCACAAAAGTGAATGAAAATGGTGAGCTTGAACTAAAGTTTAACGAGGTAAAATCATTCAATCCTTGGGATATTTTTTATATAAGTAAAGATACAGAGATATACTTCTCCAATTACCATGTAGTATTAACATACGCAAAGGATGCCAACAAACCATTTTTGTTTATAAAAGGTTTATTGACCAATATAATGTGGGTAAAAGACAAAGTAGGTCAGTTTAAATATTTCATTCCTTCTGAATTAAAAAAAGGGAAAATGAAAATATTAGAAAATAAATATGGTTGGTCTACCTTGTTACCAATAGATTTTAAGAAGCAAAAGAAGAATTCTATTAAATAGCAATCATGGGCACAACTCTCCGTAAGCGCGAAGTTGCACTTCGTGAATATTTAAACATGTAAGTTATACATACAGTAAAGAGAAAGAGAAAGAAAAAATAAAAGTAAGCAAAGCTTACTAATAAAGTAAATACAAAGTGATGCTGGGCGTAGCGTGGTGGGGGATTTTTTTGTTTTGCAATTTATTTTTACTTTTGGTACCCGAAACACAGAAAAATACATTATGGAAAACGAAGAAAACAAACCTGTTTATTCCCCTAGTGAAGTGAATCAGGTGAAATATATGGAGGATAAAAACAAGCTCCGTATGTCCATATTCTCAGAGTTGAAAAAAAACGAAAGCCTTTATAAGGAATATCTGAATGTATACCGAGGAGATTCGCATGACAAGTTTTTACAAGATTTTGCATGGTTTAAAGCCGACTATGAGTATGATGCCAACTGGTATTTTGCACACAAACAAACAATCGACCTTCAGTTTCATCAAAAGGCAGAAGAAATGCTATGGCATATTCAGCAAAAAAAATTGTTCGATTTGCAGTGCCTCTGGAGGGCCGAACAAGTGGAACTAAAAGGGGTGAAAATTTGTTTTGATTTTAGATATTGGAGCGATGATATAAAACGTTGCCCATTTATTGACCCTATAACAGAGGAAGACGCAGAATTGCTGCACAGCTATGTGTCTTCATTAAGTTTCGAAAAATCAATGTTAGGTTACGATTGGCAAGATTACGAACGCTATGCCACCGACCACAAGGGCGACCCCGAAGGATTGAGTATGCCCGAATGGTATCACTATTACAACATGCGCAAAGGTACAGAGTCGTTAATGCTCTTGCCCGACATCAGGGGAGAGAAAGATGAAAAGTATAGAATGAAAGCTATACAATACAGGTTAGAAAATAATCTTCCGGTGTGGTCACGGTCTGACATTAGCAAAAGACAGGAAGATGAAGAGCCAAAACCAACCGAAAAGGAACTGGAAGATGAAGACGACCCGGCACCTCGCCCAACCGAAAAAATAATAGAATTGGGAGATACAAGGCCTTTTTTGGGCAGAAGTCGTAACAAAGAATTTACTGAATTTATTAACCTTTTCGAAGACGACCATCTTAAATCTGTTCATGCCCTGCGCGAACGGCTTGCTCATCGTGAACGGCAAGAACATCTGTTTGATAATCTGGAACTGCAAGAAGCAATGAACATGCTCGATTTTGCCGGAGATGAATACCCAATTGAAGCATATCATAGTTGGAGAGATGCTGTGATAAACCTTGCTACCAAATACGAAAGAGAACATATTGCCAAAGCTATTCCTTTGGTGTACGAACAATATAAATTCAGAATTGAAAATAGTATAGCTCCCTTTATCAGTAAAATTGAAAAAAAGAATATCACTTCATCAAAAAAAAGAAAGGAAGATGAACGCGAATTGATTTTGGCTGGAAGAATATTACTAAACCAATCCCCCGATTTTAATTATTAACACAATGTCACAAGACCCATTTGAACATCTTTCGAAATCAATAGAAGAATCGAAAGAACGAGTAGAAAAAGAGCAAAAATTTTACGAGGAAATTTTGAATGAACTCAACACATTGCCAAAATA
This sequence comes from uncultured Bacteroidota bacterium, assembly GCA_903926385.1. GTDB lineage: Bacteria > Bacteroidota > Bacteroidia > 2-12-FULL-35-15 > 2-12-FULL-35-15 > 2-12-FULL-35-15. The sequence continues at coordinate 64,772 of CAIYIS010000053.1, read as the reverse complement.
TGTAGAGTATTTCGATAAATTTCATCCGCACTCGGTTAAAGGTTTTAAAGAAGAATTTGCAAGATACAAAGCCAACAGCTTGTTGTACGAAAAGTCGTACCGTAAAATGGAAGAAGAAGAACTTCTGAATTATCACGAAACAGCAGTTAATTGCCTTTGGGAAATACAGCAGAAAAAATTATTTACCGTACAATGCCGATGGAGGGCAGGATTAGTAAACCTTCCGGAAGTAAAATTTACTACTGATTTCGAATATTACTGGCAGCCCAAAATAAATTTATGTAATTTTATAGAACCTGTTACACAAAAAGAAATTGACGATTATGTTAATTATCTGCATGAGGTAAAATCTAAGGATGTATTCGACCCAGATCGTTATCAGGATTACGACTTTATTAAAGGAGAAGGACAGTTTGCTAAGTACAAACAGCGCCATCCGTATTACCAGTGGTGGTATAATAAATATGGAGAAGATGAGCTTCAATTGCCTGATAAAAGAGGAGACAGGGAAGAAAAATACGTGTTGCTTTGGCGTGAAGAAACCAATAAAAGAACTGAAGAGTATAAAACAACTCCTGATTATGACAGTCGTCCCTATATTGCTTTTCATGAGGATATACATTTCGAGCAGTTTATTAAAAAGTATGGTGATGAACGAATGTTAGAATTCAAAAAAGTTAAAAAAGAAATAGACAGTATTTATGACGAGTGGCCATACTTTGATGAATGTTTGAATTTACTCAAAGAAGCAGGTGAAGATTGGCCTGTGGATGATAATATAGATTGGCAACAGGGACTTATCATGGCAGCTCTCAGATATAAACAAACAATGGTAGCAAGAACATTGCAACTGGTTTTTGAAGATTATTTATTTCGTCTTGAAAGCAACTTGGCACCTATTGCACCAAATTACTGGGGTGATGACACCCATATTAATAATATGGTGAGAATGGGGTCTATGGCTACTCTGCGTGGCTGGGTGCTTTCGGGTGAAAAAGGAGAATGGCATGCTGGGGATAATGACCTGTAAAATTAAAAACTAAATTCAACTTATAACTATAATCGTTTTTCGCTAGAACCTTTGATTAGGCCGCATCTACGCCCTTTGCAATTTTAAATTAATGTTTGTAAATTTGTGCAAGAAATTATACTAGTGGCTTAGGCCAATTAAATTATAGATAAGAGAAATAAGCGCAAGCGATTGTAAATACTAGAGAAATACGATAGGGAGATAAAATAAGAAGAGAGAGAAAGACTAAGACGATGTAATAAAAAACGGAATAACAAACTTAAAAATTCTTTGCTTTGAGATGAAAAAGAAAAAGAAAAAAACAGACCCCAGGGTTCAGCAAAAAGAGCTGGCCCGTTTTCATTTAGATTATACTCGTCAGGTAAGCGAGTTCTTAATATCCATTGGCCTTACAGAAGGATTACAAGCCTTTAGCGGTGAGGCTTACCGCAGACTAGTGCATCGCCACAACCTGCCCGGTATCATTGCCGCCCCCGATAGCGAGATAAGCCCAAAAATGCTGCATCTTTCTAATTATGTACTAAAAAAGAATTTTGAAGATAAAAAAATAGAGAGCATACCGGGTGGCCCTTCGTTTAGCTTGGGGTTTTATTTCAGTACCGAACTAGATTTTTACAATTACATTACAAAAGCTACTCCTGAGCAAATACCCAACGTGGAGAAGATTCGCCAAAAAATAAAACCTTACATCGACCATTATGATGAAAAATTCAAGTCAGTTTTCACCTTATTAGGGTTATTGTTAGTTGCTATATCCCACGCTGCCTTGGAGGATATTAAAGAAATGTATTATTTCACTCAACAAATGGGGTTGCCTAATCTGGATTTGGTAAACCAAGACCGAAAAAAAGCACGTTTCATTATTTTTGTAATGCACCGCAAACTGAGAGAAGAAAAGGAAATAATGTTTCAGAACGAAATGCGAAAGGTGATGAAAATAAGTTTTTCTTTTTCCGATTTAGGCATAAAAGACTTGCTTATACCGGCTAAAGATTTGGGCATCGATTCTCCTTTTAATACCATTCCTCTACCTGTGTATATTCAGGAACATGCACTCAAACGCTTGAGCGAAAGATTAGGCAAACGAGATGCAGCGGAAATAATGCTCGAAATATTTTTTTCGATGGAGAAACCAATAATAAAACCACTCAGCAAAGGGAATGCTCTGATAGAATTTCGCCTATCGCACTGCAAAGTAGGTTATTTAAAAGTAGGGATGGCCGAAGGAGCACTGCTGGTTCAAACCTTTTTGTTTCTTACCAATAATGGTACTCCCGAAGGGGAAAAGTTAAATCACCTGTTGGGTATGCAAAAAGCAGATAAAAAATATTGGGAGATAGATAAACTTTCTACTTTTCTGGAATCGGACTTAGAAGATAACGAAGAACTAAAACAACTCTTTATTACGGCAGGTTGCAAAAGTTTGTTCGATTACAAACGAGCACCCAAGCTTTCCGAATCCGACCAAAGTCAGCGACTCTCAGCAGGCATGAGTGCTATGCTTGCAAGTTTTGTACACAAAACACATGAAAGCCGGGAATTTGATAAATAGGGATAACGGGGAATGAGAACGCGATACTCAGCAGAGAAAAAAAAATTAGAAAACAAACAATATTAAAGGAACATACATTAAAACATAAAATGCATGCAGGTAAAAACATTTAAAATCAGGCTCGACAGAGAATATACAGAACAAGATGAAATAGCAATGAATGATTTTCTTCGCAATGTTGATGTTAGCAAAACAATTGTACAACTCATAACAAATCAAAAAGAAAATTACTTTGCCATTCTAGTTTTTTTCGACTTGAGAGCAATGAAATTCACCTATGTGAGTGGTCCCCTTCGCTATCTTCCGTTTGACTATAACCCTAATGCAAATAGCTATCACGACTTTAATGAGTCCCAGCAAAAACGTTACAAAAGTATTATTAAATGGAGAGATGAATTAGCAAAAGAAGTAAATATTCACCCATCACACATTTTAAAATTGTCTGAAATATTTGATCTGGTTAAAACAAATATTCGAAAGGTAGAAGATTTGATCTACATGGATGGGTTTGGAGAAATAAGAAAAGAAAAATACGGAAAACAAATTATAGATATTATTAACTCTGTTCCCGGTTAGTAAACACGGACATTTGCAAGGTCAGCTAATCCCTTTCCCTATTCGCTATTGCCTACTGACCAATTGCCCAATTGCCTAATCTGAAATCCGCCTCCCTATTCGCTATTACCTGTTCGCTATGTACTATTCATTTACTACCTTCGCCCAATGAATTTAGAGAACATATCAGAATTTAAGGCATCGCCCGAAATACGAATGGCTTTGCTAAAGGTGGGGTTTGCCAAAACCTTTGCCGAAGGAGAAGTAATACTCAACGAAAACGCATATATAAAAGCTATACCCATAGTAACCTCGGGGAGCATACGCGTAATGCGCATGGATGAAGAAGGACGAGAGTTACTACTGTATTATATAAAAGCAGGAGAAAGTTGTATTATGTCGTTTTTGGGCGGTATGCACAACGACACCAGTAAGGTAAAAGCAGTAGCCGAAGAGCCAACTGAGATACTGTTTATACCGATGGAGAAGGTAAGTGTGCTGATGCAGGAGTTTCCGGAATGGCTGGATTATATCTTTAGGTTGTATCACAAACGTTTTGAGGAATTGCTGGAAGTGGTAAATGCCATAGCCTTTAAAAAAATGGACGAACGACTGCTGGATTTTATTAAAAAGAAATGCGACAACACCAAGTCATCGACAATAGTTATTACCCACGAACAGATAGCCGGAGAGCTGGGCACCGCCAGAGTGGTGGTATCGCGCCTGCTCAAGCAAATGGAAGAAAACGGAATGGTAAAACTGGGACGAAATAAAATTACCCTTGTGTAACAAAAGTTGCAAAACGTTGTTTGAAAAAGAATGAATTTTGTGGCGTAATTAATTTAACTAACAACAAATTTTTAAAACAATGGAAAAAAACATGGGTACTATTGACAAGGTGGTGAGGATACTCGTTGCACTTGTTATTGCAGGATTGTATTTTGCAAACATTATTTCGGGAACAGTGGCAATTGTATTGCTGGTGCTGGCAGGAGTTTTTATACTAACCAGCTTCATCAGTTTTTGCCCTTTGTATTTGCCTTTTGGCATCAACACACGCAAGAAAAAGGACTAAGCAGGTGGATGTTCAAAATGCATTGATACTTGCCCTGATTGGGGTGGCAGCAGGTTTGCTAAGCGGCATGCTCGGACTGGGCGGAGCCATCATCATCATACCGGCTATGGTAATGTTGCTGGGTTACTCTCAACAGGGAGCTCAGGGAACAACCTTGCTTATGATGGTGCTACCGGTGGGAGCGCTGGCAGCATGGCAGTATTATCAAAAAGGTTTTGTGGATGTGAAAGCAGCATTAATAATGGCTGCTTTCTTTTTTGTTGGCGGATATTTTGGCGCACGATGGGCCACGCTTATTCCACAAGAAATATTAAAAAAAACATTTGCCATACTTATCGTGATTATGGCAGTTAAAATGTGGTTTCAGAAATAAGAGAACAGTAAAGAAAAAAATATGGAACACAACAGCGAACGCAAAACCGATAAAAACCTGAACAGCGACTACTGGGACACTCAGTATAAAAACAGTCAAACGGGCTGGGATATGGGCACTGTGTCTCCACCGTTGAAAGAGTATATCGATCAATTGAAAGATAAAAACTGTAGCATACTGATTCCGGGATGCGGCAATACCTACGAAGCAGAATACCTGCTAGAGCAAGGATTTACCAATATTACGGTGATTGATTTTGCACCCACACTGGTAGATGTGCTGAAAGAAAAATTTAAAGGCAATAAGCATATTCGTATTGTGTTGTCCGATTTTTTTGAGCACCAGGGGCAGTATGACCTTGTTTTGGAACAAACCTTTTTTTGTGCATTGAATCCCGAACTGAGAGAAAAGTATTGCAGCAAAATGCACGCCCTGCTGGCCCCAGGAGGCAAACTGGCCGGATTGTTCTTTAATAAAGAATTTGAAAAAGAAGGGCCTCCCTTTGGTGGAAGTAAATCAGAATACGAAAAATTATTTTCTTCCCGTTTCGAACTATCTGTATTGGAAACATGCCATAATTCTCACCCAAAACGAGCCGATTCGGAATTGTTTTTTGTTTTCAAAAAGAAATAAAAAAGCGTTGTGTAACAAAAGTGACTGTACACCCCATATAGAACCTGTACTTTTGTGCCGTTAAATAAAACAAACGGAAGAAAATGAAATACCTGATTAAATATAAATTCATGTTGCTTGGCATAGTCATAGGTGGCATAGCCGGTTATATGTATTATTATTATGTGGGATGTGCCAGTGGCACCTGCGCCATCACTTCACGACCGCTGAACAGTACTGCTTACGGAGCAATGATGGGTGGTTTGTTTGTAAATTTATTCCAGAAAGAAAAACCAAATACAGATGAGAACAGATGAAATAATGGTGGCTAATGTGTCGTGTGGAAGTTGCGCCAGAGCCATAAAAAACGGATTGAGTCCGGTGAAAGAAATTTCGACAGTGGATGTAAACGTAGAAAAAGGAATGGTAACAGTGGTTTGGGAAGGTAACGACAGAAACACATTGACCACATTGCTGGAAGAACTGGGATATCCGGAAATAAAAAAGAACTAATCAAAATTTATAAATCAAAAAACAAGAACAATGAACATCGAAAAATTAATCAAAGAAAAAAAAGGAACCATTGTGGATGTGCGCACCCCTGCCGAATTCAGCGGAGGAAAAGCAGCCGATAGTATTAATATTCCATTGCAGGAATTAGAAAGAAAACTGGAAGACATAAAAAATATGGAAAAACCCATTATTCTTTGTTGTGCATCGGGTGGAAGAAGCGGAATGGCAGAAATGATGCTTTCTCAGGCTCAAGTAGAATGCTGCAATGCTGGTTCGTGGTTAGATGTAAATTATTATCAATCTTTAAATTCATAAAAAAATGATTCAATCACTAAAAAAAATATTGGGATTAGGCCCTAAAGTAGATTATGCACAACTGGTAAAAGAAGGTGCTATTATTCTCGATGTTCGTTCGAAAGGAGAATATGCCAGTGGACATATAAAAGGTTCTATCAATATATCGGTAGATCAGTTGGGCAACCATTTGGACAAACTAAAAGATAAAAACAAAACCATTATTACCTGCTGTGCTTCGGGCATGCGTAGTGCTTCGGCTAAAAGTATGCTAAGCTCTAAAGGATACACCAAAGTGTATAACGGAGGTGGATGGATGAGTTTAAGAGGTAAGTTATAATGAATATGCAAACACTAATGACGGGCTGGAACTTTATGCGCTGGCTTCGTCTGGGGTTTGGTGTGATGATAGGTATACAAGCCATTCAGGGCAACGACACCATTTCGGGAGTTATATCTGTATTCTTTTTGTATCAGGCAGTAACCAATACCGGCTGTTGCGGAAGCAATGGTTGCGCTGTGCCCATGAGCAAGAAAGAAGAAGAACTCGAAAAAGAAACACAATACGAAGAAATAAAAACACCACTTAATTTAAAATAATGGCAAGTAAATTTTCGGAAATAATAAACAGCAGCACCCCTACATTGGTTGATTTTTCGGCCGAATGGTGTGGCCCCTGCAAAATGATGAAACCTATTTTGGAAGAATTAAAGTCCAACATGGGCGATAAAGCATTGATATTAAAAATTGATGTAGATAAAAATCCTCAGGCAGCAGCCGCTTATCAGGTGCAAAGTGTGCCTACACTTATTCTGTTTCAGAATGGTCAAATCAAATGGCGTCAGGCAGGAGTAGTAAGAGCTGAGCAACTGCAAACTATAATCGAAGCCAATACAACACATGCTTAAATCGTTGTTTTATTCGGTACTGTGGAATAAATGCCCACAGTGTCATGAGGCGGATGTATTTACTACTAACAAGGCTTATGATTTAAAGCAATTCGACAAAATGAACGAATCTTGTTCGGTTTGCGGATTAAAATACGAGAAAGAACCCGGATATTTTTTCGGGGCTATGTATGTAAGTTATGCCTTGATGGTAGGATGGTTTGTAATAACATGGATTGCTGATTCGTTTATTTTTCATTCGGAAACATGGCAATACCTCACTTTTGTTATCATCACTATCATTTTATTTATGCCACTTACCTTTCGCATATCACGCCTGATTTGGCTGAACCTATTTGTTAAATACAATAAAAATACAATTGTTAAAACCACTAATTAATCAAAAATAAAAACCAATTATGAAATTACTTTACACCTTAGCCTTTGCTGCAGTAGTATTATCAAGCTGTGCAGGTGGCAACTCCAAATCAGAACTATCAGCCCCGGAATTTGCTGAGAAAATTAAAAAGGATGCTACAGCTATGATTATAGATGTGAGAACTCCTGAAGAATATGCACAAGGGCATTTGATAAACGCTGTAAATTACAACTGGAACGGAGACGGATTTGAACAACAGGAAGCTGGTTTAGATAAGTCAAAACCATTATACGTTTATTGTTTGAGCGGAGGAAGAAGTTCGTCTGCAGCCGGAAAATTGAGGAAAGATGGATTTAAAGATGTGTACGAACTAAAAGGAGGAATTATGAAATGGAGAGCATCTAACCTACCCGAAACAACTTCCGAAAACGCAACTGTATCAACAGGAATGAGCATGGACGATTTTAATAAATTACTGGATACGGATAAGTCTGTTTTGATAGACTATTATGCGGATTGGTGCGCCCCGTGCAAAAAACTTAAACCAATAATGGAAGAAATATCGAAAGAAATGAGCGACAAAGTGGTGGTGGTGCGTATTAATGTAGACGAAAATAAAAACCTGATGAAAGAACTGCATATTGAAGATTTACCGGTAATTCAGTTGTATAAAGGCAAACAGATGTACTGGAACCATATTGGGTTCCTAGAAAAAGCTGATATAGTAAAAGAGGTAAAGTAATACGACAAATGTCATAGTGCTCTAACCTGAAAATAAATCATCTTTACACCAAAAATAATTAATAAAGTCAGCAAAATTGATGGTATGTAACTAATGTTGCTGTGGGGCAATTAAACATGCAGTAATTTTGTACCCGAATTTAAACACAAAGAATATGAAATATATAATAGTAGGAGCTGTGGCAGGAGGAGCGAGTACCGCTGCCCGTTTGAGAAGATTAGATGAAAAAGCAGAAATAGTTATTTTTGAAAAAGGAGAATTTATTTCTTATGCCAATTGCGGACTGCCGTATTATATTGGTGATGTAATAAAGGACAGAAATGCATTGTTTGTTCAAACAGCAGCTGCCTTTAACACACGATTTAATATTGATGTAAGAACCATGACAGAAGTTACTGCTATTAATGCAGCAACAAAAACAATCACTGCAAAAAATCAGACCACAGGAAAAGAGTATGAAGAAAGCTACGACAAACTAGTATTGTCCCCCGGTGCTGAACCGGTTCGTCCTCCTTTGCCGGGTATAACTAATGAAGGCATCTTTACCCTTCGTAATGTTAGCGATACCGATTATATTAAAGGATACGTTAATCAGAAAACAGTAAAAAAAGCAGTGATAATAGGTGCAGGATTTATTGGACTGGAAATGGCCGAAAATCTGCATGATATAGGATTGGAAGTTTCGGTAATAGAAATGGGAAATCAAATACTGGCTCCTCTCGACTTTCCGATTGCTGCTATGGTGCAGCAACATATTCGCTCAAAAGGAGTGCATTTATATCTCAATTCGTCTGTTACCGCTTTCGAAAAAAACGATAAGAATCTGAATGTAATTTTAAAAAGTGAAGAAGTAATCGAAGCTGATATTGTTATTATGTCTATCGGTGTACGCCCTGATACTCGTCTTGCTTTTGGTGCCGGATTAAAACTGGGCAATGCAAAAGGAATATGGGTAAATGAATATTTGCAAACATCCGACCCGAATATTTATGCTGTAGGTGATGCAATAGAATTTACAAATCCTATTACAGGTCAATCGATGAATACCTATCTGGCTGGCCCTGCTAATAAACAGGGACGTTTGTGTGCCAACAATATTGTTTTGGGTAATAAACATGCTTATCATGGAGCTATCAATACAGCTATTGTTAAGGTATTCGACATGACACTGGCTACAGCCGGAACCGCTTCGAAACACCTGACCACAGCAGGAATAAAACACATTGTATCGACCACTCACAGCGGTTCGCATGCAGGTTATTATCCCGGTGCAAAACAAATGAGTATTCAAATTGCTTTTTCGCCCGAAGACGGAAGGATATACAGCGCTCAGATTGCAGGGTATGACGGAGTGGATAAACGCATTGATATTTTATCATCGGCCATTCAACGCAAAAGCACCATTTATGAATTAGCCGAATTCGAGCATGCTTATGCTCCTCCTTACTCATCAGCAAAAGACCCGATAAATATGGCAGGTTTTGTAGCAGAAAATATTCTTCACAATCGACTTTCTATATTTTACTGGAATCAGTTGGATAAAGTTACTGGAGATGATATTTTACTGGATGTTCGTACCAAAGCTGAATTTGAATCGGGACATATCACTAATGCCATTAACATTCCGGTTGATTCCATTCGCGAACAAATGAATGAACTGGATAAGTCCAAAAACATTTTTATTTATTGTCTGGCTGGTTTAAGAGGCTATCTGGCACAACGTATGCTCAAACAAAATGGATTTGATAAAGTACTGAACATGTCGGGAGGTTATCAACTCTGGAAAACTGCCACCACCGAAACAGGGCTTGCAGAGAATAAAAAGAAAGAAGCTATAATATAAAACAAAAAAAGATGGCAGGTAAAAAGTTTACCTGCCATCTTTCATTTCCATCAATTCTTACCATTAAAACATAGATGAAACAGGTTTGTTCATCAGTATGGTTTCTATTTTAGCCATTACTTCTTCTGTTAATAAAGGTACAACTTCTAATGCATTTAAGTTATCTTTCAACTGCTCCACTTTAGAAGCACCTGTAATGACTGTGCTTACATTCGGGTTTTTCAAACACCAGGCTAATGCCAATCTAGGAAGATTGGTGCCAAGCTCCTGAGCAAATGCTGACAGTTTACGAGCTTTTTCAATGTTTGCTTTTGCCGCCTCACCCAACACAGAATCTTTCAACCATTCCATATTTTTCAGATTTAAACGAGTATCTGTTGGAATCGAATCGTTGTATTTTCCGGTTAGTAAGCCTGAAGCCAGAGGAGACCAAATGGTAGTTCCCATGCCTACTTCAGTATACAATCGTCTGTATTCTTTTTCGAATCGCTCCCTATGAAACATGTTGTACTGTGGTTGTTCCATTGCAGGAGGAGTAAGATGATGCTCGCGGGCAATGCTGTGAGCTTGCATAATTTCCTGAGCGCTCCATTCGCTGGTGCCCCAGTAAAGTATTTTCCCTTGATTAATCAATGTATCCATTGCTCTCACGGTTTCTTCAATTGGGCTATCTTTATCAGGACGGTGACAATAATACAAATCCAGATAATCTACCTGCAAACGTTTGAGAGCAGCATGACAAGCTTCAATCACATGTTTGCGGCTTAACCCAATTTGATTGGGAAGTTTACCTCCCCAGAACACTTTACTCGAAACCACATAGGAAGTGCGATCCCAGTTCATTTTGTGTAAAATGTTGCCCATTACTGTTTCCGACTTGCCGCTTGAATAGGATTCTGCATTATCAAAAAAGTTGATACCGTTTTCGTAAGCAGTCACCATACATTCTTCCGCAACATTATCACCAATCTGATGAGCAAATGTTACCCACGACCCGAATGATAGAGCGCTTACCTGTAATCCCGATTTTCCTAATCTTCTATATTCCATAATTTATTTTTTGTCAAAAGTATTAAAAAGAAACAGGGCAAATGGAAAGAGAATATTAAATTATACTTAATTAACCAGAGCTTGTGGTAGAGAAGAGCTATGCAGAAACGCAATAAATTATTGAATTCCCTTCGGTTGTTTTACCATTATTTGAATATAACTTTTGTTCTTCCGTTTTATACCGTCAAAATTATTCCCATCTTTGTGCCCAATGATTTTCAAAAAAAAGAAAATAATAATTGTTGGCCCTGCATTTCCATTGCGAGGAGGTATTGCAAACTTTAACGAGGCGCTTTGCAGAGCGCTGAATTCAGCAGGTTACGACACAAAAATCATTTCTTTCTCCCTTCAATATCCCAATTTTTTATTTCCAGGCAAAACACAGTTTGATTCCGGAAAAGGGCCGGACGACATTAACATTGAAACAATGATTAATTCTGTTAATCCACTTAACTGGATACAGGTGGCGAACAAAATAAAAAGAGAAAATCCTGATTTAGTAATTTTCAGATATTGGCTACCTTTTATGGGCCCTTGTCTTGGCACCATTGCCAAACGATTAAAAAAGGGAACTTCTATTAAAGTAATTGCAATTACCGATAACGTAATTCCTCACGAAAGTAGAGTAGGGGATGAGGCTTTTACTCGTTATTTTGTGAAGCAATGCGATGGTTTTATTGCCATGTCTAAATCTGTGCTAAACGATTTGTCGGAATTCACTACCAACGATAAAAAAGTTTTTCTTCCTCATCCCATTTATGATATTTTTGGTGAAATCATTGAGAAGAAAAAAGCTCTGGAACATCTTAAACTATTACCAAACGATAAGTACATTTTATTTTTTGGATTTATACGAAAATACAAAGGATTGGATTTGCTGCTCGAAGCAATGGGTGATGAACGAATAAAACAATTGGGGTTAAAACTGATTGTGGCAGGAGAATATTACGAAGATGAAGCGCCTTACAACGACATAATCAAAAAATACCATCTCGAGAAATCAGTAATTCTTCGAACATCTTACATAGCTCCCGATGAAGTAAAATACTATTTTTCGGCCTGCGATATGGTGGTTCAGCCATACCGCCACGCTACTCAAAGCGGGGTTACTCAAATAGCGTATCACTTCGAAAAGCCTATGCTCGTTACTAATGTAGGTGGCTTGCCCGAAATTGTTCCTCATCAGTTAGTAGGCTATGTTTCCGAAATAAATCCATTGTCAATTGCTAATTTCATTCTCGACTTTTATGTTAACGAAAGAGAAGAGTTGTTTCTTATCCACATTATCAATGAAAAAAAACGTTTCCTTTGGAGCAGTTTTGTAGAAGGAATGGAGCAACTGGCGGAACAACTATAGAAGCTAAACGTAACCAACTATTTTCCCTTTTTTTATTTACCAAAACTCTTTATATTTGTCAGCGAATTCACTTAATACTATAGTATATGATAACCTACGAAACAGACCCATCTCCGTTTTTCGCAGCAAACAAAACGTTTTGCGAAGCTTTCGAAAACAAACTAAAAACAATGAACGCTGAATGCAAAGGATTTTGCAACAGTTATGGTTACGAAATCGAATCAGATTTCAAAAAAGACAATCTGAACTATTCTATTAAATGTCAGAAATACCACAACACTCAAAATGGAGTGATGATACCTGTAGATTCTCACGAATACAGAGGAGTGGAGATAAACATCACCGGACTGAACGATGTATTTGCCGTTTCTGCAGGTCATTCGGCTTATCAACGTATGTTTATTAGTGATGCTATGAGAGGAAATATACCTTCACCTTATTTCCTCAAGTTTAATTATTCGCCTGAAAAAGCGATGGAATCAGCACTCATAAAAACCATTACCAACCATAAAGTGTCGAAACTAAAGTTGTATAAAGGTAAATTGACTTGCAAGATTAACATGACGAGCACCGACCCTGCGGATGTGCTGGCTGATATAGAGAAAGTAATTGCAACCTGGAAGTAGAAGCTCCCGTCTGGTTCATTTTAATCGCTAATTACCTTTTTAAATTATGAAATGGTTTGCTAAACCTTTAGTAAGGTTAAATATTCAATTGGCTATTGGCTAATCACTATTCACTATTCCTATTTTCTGTTTAAGTTTTATTATTACTTTTGTCGCCTTTGATTAAAACAAGAAGTTTGGTACAATTGGTGATAGAAATTAATTAATGATAGTAAAGAACAAAATTCTTATTTCCGGACAAATCTTTTTGCTGCTGTTACTTTCAGCCGGCAGTCTTTTCGCACAGTTAAAAGTGGAAGGCTCGGTAAAGGAAAACGGTAAGCCATTGAGCGGAGCTCAGATTACACTGGCATCTGACGAAACAGGAACCAAAAAAGAAACCACCACTAATTCATCCGGCTCATTCTCATTCAGCCTTAAAGCCAACGAAGAATACAGCATTTTTGTAACCAAAGCCGGATACATCAAAACCAAAATAATGTACTCCACTATGGGGTTTTCGGAAGAAGAAGCCAAGAAATTCAAAGGCACTTCCAATCCCGAAGTTGAATTATTTCGCCTTCCGGAAGACGAAGCACTGAGCGCAAAGATTAATGAAGCATTCGAAAAACCTATGGTAAGCTATTTTTATAATGCTGACAAAGGTGCGGTGGTGGCCGATGATGAAGAAAACGCTTCTATGTTGGATGAATATGCCAAGTTGCAGAATCAGGCTGAAGACTTCAGAAATAAGAATGTTCCTATCGAAACCAAATACAACATTGCTATAGGCAGAGCAGATAAGGCATACAATGCTAAAGATTATGAAGGAGCCATAGCTGCTTGTAAAGAGGCATTGGCACTGAAACCTGCCGAGATGTATCCGAAAAACAAAATGAATGATGCCGAAAAGCAAATAGCCATAGCAGCCGACAATGCCCGATTAGCAAAAGAAAAAGAAGGTGCTGATGCCGTTGAAAAAGAAAGACTGGCTAAAGAAAAAGCATTGGCAGATGCTGCCGAAAAAGAAAGATTGGCAAAAGCTAAAGCCGATGCTGATGCTGCCGAAAAAGCTAAGTTAGCGAAACAAAAAGAAGAAGCTGACGCAATAGCTGCTCAGAAAGCAAAAGATAAAGAAGCTGCTGACGCCTTAGAAAAAGCCAAACTAGCAAAACAAAAAGAAGAAGCCGATGCAATAGCTGCTCAGAAAGCTAAAGATAAAGAAGCTGCTGACGCTTTAGAAAAAGCCAAATTAGCAAAACAAAAAGAAGAAGCCGATGCATTGGCTGCTGAAAAAGCAAAGGCCGATAAGGAAAAAGCGGATGCAGCCGAAAAAACTCGTTTGGCTAAAGAAGCCGAAGTGGCCGAAGCTGCCGAGAGAGCCAGAATAGAAAAAGAAAAAATAGCGGCTGCCATAGTTGAAAAAGCAAAAGCAGAAAAAGAAAAAGCAGATGCTGCCGCAGCCGAACGCGACAGAATAGCAAAAGAAAAAGCAGAAGCTGCTGAGAAAGCTCGTGTGGCTAAAGAAGCCGAAATAGCTGCTGCTAATGCCGAAAAAGCCAGAATAGCTAAAGAGAAAGCTGATGCCGAAGCTGCCGAAAAAGCAAGATTGGCAAGAGAAAAGGCCGTTAACGATTCCATCGAAAAAATACGTTTAACCAAATTAGCTGCCGAAAAACTAATTAACGACAAGTATAACCGCTTTATCACAGTTGGCGATTCCCTTGTGTCGGCTGAGAATTTTGAAGCTGCCAAAGGCGCATTTAAGGAAGCTATGAAAGTAAAGGAAAACGAATCGTATCCTAAAACTCGTTTGACCGACATTGACGAAATGATTAAGAACAACGAGCTTTACAAAAATGATTTGGCTAAAAAATATCCTGTTGGTGTAACCGAAGAAAAAACAAAAGAGAAAAACATGAATGTTACCCGAAGAATAGTGGTAATAGGCAACAAAGGTTATTTATACGAAAAGAAAGAAACAGCTTTCGGAGCGGTATATTACTTTAAAGACGGTGTAGTAATTACCGAAAAAGAATACACAAAAGATACAGAGATTAAGAAATAATCAAATCACAATACACATTGGTAGATTAAGGTTATTTAGAATTTATTTTTCACACATATCTTTATCAAAGATTTTATACTTGATAAAATCACAGGTCGCCCTTACAGGGCTTGTTTAATTTTCATTTTATTCTACAAACAGGTTGCCCCGATGGGGCAAAAATCAAGCTCCATTCATGCTTAATTTCTTTATCATTTATACAAACAGGTTCCGGAATATAGCTAAAAATTATGCTCCGTTAGGAGCTTCCCGTTTGTAGAAAACAAACGATATACAACAATATGCCCTGTAAGGGCGAACTGTCTAATTAAATCAGGTTCCAAAATAAATACAATAACATCTTAATCTATATAATATCGCAACAACTAAAAACCCCGACCAAAAGGCCGGGGTTTTTTAATTTAAATCAATTTTAAAAGAAGCTGCGCCTCGCTATTTATTTACTGGCAAATAACTTTTCCAACGCAAACATTTCGTCTCTTAGTCGGGCGGCTTCTACAAAGTCGAAGGCTTTGGCGGCTGCATCCATAGCTTTACGGGTGCGGGTTATGGCTTTCTGCAAATCTTCCTTCGTCATGTATTGCATTACAGGGTCGGCAGCGTAATTAATAGGGTCGGTTTCTATATAAGGTCGCGATAAATTACCTTTGGCATCCACTATCACTGTGGTTTGGCCCATAATAGAAGCTTTCGATTTGTTGAGCGCAGTTGGCACCAGTCCGTTATCAAAGTTATAAGCTATTTGTTTTTTACGTCTTCGTTCGGTTTCGTCAATGGTGCGCTGCATGGAGGCCGTAATTTTATCGGCATACATAATTACTTTTCCATTAATATTACGTGCGGCTCGTCCTGCTGTTTGTGTCAGAGCCCTGTCCGAGCGAAGAAATCCTTCCTTATCAGCATCCAGAATGGCTACTAAGGATACTTCGGGCAAATCCAAACCTTCGCGCAGCAAATTAATACCTATCAACACATCAAAACGGCCCAATCGCAAATCGCGGAGAATCTCTACTCTTTCCAATGTTTCCACATCGGAGTGAATATAGCGGCAACGAATACCAATATTGAGCATGTATTTTTGTAATTCTTCGCTCATGCGCTTGGTTAGGGTGGTTACCAGCACACGCTCGTCTCGCTTGGCTACTTTATCTATTTCTTCGAGCAAATCATCTATCTGATTAACGCTCGGGCGAACTTCAATAATAGGGTCGAGCAAACCGGTAGGGCGAATTACCTGTTCGGCTACAATGCCCTCGGAGCGCTGCAACTCGTATTCGGCAGGCGTAGCACTTACATAGATGGTTTGATTAATCAAGGTTTCGAACTCTTCGTATTTTAACGGACGATTATCCATAGCTGCCGGCAATCGGAAACCATATTCCACCAAATTAACCTTACGCGAGCGATCGCCTCCATACATAGCTCGTATTTGTGGCAGGGTAACATGGCTTTCGTCTATCACCATCAAAAAATCATCTGGGAAATAATCTATCAAACAGAATGGCCTCGACCCTGCAGTACGATTGTCGAAATAACGAGAGTAATTTTCTATTCCCGAACAATAGCCCAGCTCCCGCATCATCTCCAAATCATAAGTTACTCGGTCTTCCAGGCGTTTTGCCTCCAGATGTTTTCCGGTTTCTTTAAAATAATCCACCTGTTTCACCATGTCTTCCTGAATTTGATAAATGGCGCTTTGCATCGTTTCGGGACTGGTAACAAATATATTGGCAGGATAAATAATAACACTGTCCAGCTTTTCAATCGATTTGCCGGTAAGGGTTTCGAAATATTCTATTTCTTCTATTTCATCTCCAAAAAACGAAACACGCAGAGAATAATCGGCATAAGCCAGATTAACATCCACTGTATCGCCTTTTACCCTGAAATTGCCTCTCAAAAAATCGGCTGTGGTGCGCGAATACAAACTTTCTACCAGTTGGTGAAGAAATTTGTTACGCGACAGGGTTTCGCCTTTTTTAATCGTTTTTACATTTTGCTTAAATTCTATGGGGTTGCCAATACCATATATACACGAAACAGACGAAACCACTATAACATCGCGCCTGCCCGAGAGTAGGGCAGAGGTAGTGCTGAGCCGGAGTTTCTCTATTTCGTCATTTATAGCAAGGTCTTTTTCTATATAGGTATTGGTGCTCGGAATAAAGGCTTCGGGCTGATAATAGTCGTAATACGATACAAAATACTCCACAGCATTGTTCGGAAAAAACTGCTTAAACTCTCCGTAAAGCTGTGCTGCCAGGGTTTTGTTGTGCGACAAAATAAGGGTTGGTTTGCCGGTTTCTTTTATCACATTGGCTATGGTAAATGTTTTGCCCGACCCTGTTACTCCCAGCAAGGTTTGGGCCGGCACATGGGCTTTTATGCCTTCTGATAGCTGCTTTATAGCTGCTGGTTGGTCGCCTGTGGGCGAAAAATCGGATACAATTTTGAATTCCATAAGGGAGGCAAAATTAATAAATTTAACTGCTTCGTAAGTTTAATTGTTCAATCCCTATCTCAATACTCATATCTCACATCTCAAAACTAATATCTAATATCTCAAATCTAATTATTTTTTGGGCGAATACCGTTACCTCTTCGTTCGTCAGTGTCCTCCTGCCCACACGCGGTATCTTTTTTTTCTCATCCCATTAGCCTTCTCGTCACCCTGAGCCTGTCGAAGGGCCATTAACTTCATCTCCTATCGAACCAAAAAAAGGATACTTCGCGCGGGTCAGGCGCAGTTAGTCAGTGCATCGCTCTCCATAACTTTTAAGTAAACACAAAAAAAACTCCGAACATTTCTGCTCGGAGCCCCATTCATAATTTATAACTCATAATTTATAATTCCCTTCCCCCCAACCTTCACGTTTCTCCCCCTCTCTTGCGGAGAGGGGATAAGGGGAGAGGTGCTTTCAACCCCGTAGGGGTGACATGTTGGTAGCCACGGGTGAAACCCGTGGTAATTCGAATCACCACCACCTCTCAAAACCCCGTTAGGGGTGACATATTCCTCCCCTCCGAACTCGCTCCTTTGCGAGTTTGGAGGTTATATTTCTTTCATAAAAAAACTCCGAACATAGCTGAACGGAGGTTTAAAATTATTTTTGTTTTAGTTTTGCTTTAAAAAGGCGGTGTTCAATGGCTACTTATGTTATCGTTTCGTTATTTTTTTCTTGTTAACATAAACTAAATTTCGGGAAACAACTTATGAAAGTAAACGGAAACTGAAAAATAAATCCGGTCAATAGCAAAGTGAATCCTCTTTTGTTCTTTTTTAAATATTTGTTGTGTTTAGCTAATTCATCTGTTGTTGGTGGTGAATACAAATAGGCATTTCCAAAAGGCTCTACATTAGGTGGAAATCCAAATTTGTAAAGTAAATGGCTTCCGCGCATTTGCAGAAGGAATCCAATAAAAAATAAATAGGGTGCGCAATTAGTTATCATATTTTTTTTCTCAGTGATTCAATTTATTTTCCGTAAGAAATTTCTATTCGTGTTGAATTTGGATATTCGTTAAATTTTAAAATAAAATGGTCATCTCTTTTCGTCTTAAATGTAGGTATTTGAAAAATGTGTGTCAAGTTGTAACTTGTAAAATATGCACCTTGAGCAATTTCTTGTTTTGTATTTAGCCAATTCGGATGGCTATCAATATTAATTTTTATACTCTGATATTTTTTTGAAGCATATAGTTCTAAATTAATGGAGAATTGTTCCTTTTTGTAAGTAACCATATAACTATAAATAGTTGAACTGGGAGTATCCCATTCGTCCGTTTCAGGATTATGGCTAAATGTAACTGCACTATCTACTAAAATAAAATCAGGCAAAATGCTCTCGAATTTTTTCTTTGTAACCCCACTTTTTAAAAGGATTTCAAGGAAAGGTATTGTTACATTAAACGTTGAATTTCCTTTACCAACTCTTGTTTGAAATTCTTTTTCTACATTATTTTTTTTCTCCTCATCCTTTTTCTTTTTTTCACTAACTAACTTTTTTGAAATTATTTCTATTTCCCCGCGAAAATATTCCTTTTCTGTAAAACTTTGACGTTCCCCTTTTAATTTAATAACATTAAGTTTATAATCTTCTGTTTCCCAAACTTCTTCTTTGGCATAATTCTTTTGCTCGTCCATCCGAGTAAATTGATTAATAATTAAAGTTGGAGTTCCATATTTAAGTGTAAAGTAATTTTCTAAAGTATCAAACGAACCGACAGGTGTTTTACTAAATAACATTGAAAAGGACGATAGCTTCCCTAATGTAAATGTAAAATTGCCACCATTTACAATGAAGGATTTAAAGGAAGGAATCTTAGAATAATCATAAACATATTCTTTCCCTCCATCATCATTTTCATAAACTTTTGCTAATTCATAATTATTAAACTTTACAAATGGAGATTCTAATTGAATACCTAAAAAACCTTTATCAATATCTAATTGTTTTATTCCTGTTATAGGTTCTAGTTGAAATTTCGTTTGTAGAGGTTTGGTTGTTTGAGTTAAAACAAAAAATGTTTTAAATGTAAAAATTAAAATAAATATATACTTCTTCATTTCTGTTTTGTTATTCATAGTTTCATTTTGATTTACTCAATAATTCAAACACAACTATATAATTTCCGTCTTCTCTTGGTGTTAGGGATACAGAAAGTTTTTGATTTCTTTGATACATTATCCAAGAGAATTCGCCTGTCTTAATATATTTTTCATTATAGTCTTTAATATCTGACATCATTCTGTCTGGTTCATAAACGTTATACATTACTTCTGTCGCAACATTTAACGAATCAAAGAAATAAGTTTCTTCCAATGGCACTGGGGAAGTATAAGAATATGACAAAACATTTTTCCATATCTGTTTTGAAAACTGTTCGGTTATTTCCTTTTCAAATTTCCCTCCCATACTTTTCATATCCTTGTCAATGTAATCTTTTTTCATACCAATCAAACTTTGTCCGACAAGAGTTATTGAAGTTGAAAGAATAACCGCTAAAAGTGTAAAAGTTGTTTTCATAATTTCATTTTTCTGCTTTGTTTAACTTCTCCCCGCAAACTCGAGCGTGTTTCGCTCGTGTTTCCTTTTCTGTGGCGTCCCCCGTTGGGCGTAGCGTCCCGCTACGTCCCATTTAACAAGGCGTCCCGCCTTAATGATTTAACAATTCAAATTATATTCACCCCACAAATATAATATTAATAATATTCCCCAAAAAAAATCCAACCCTTTTCAGAGCAAGTTTTCTTTGATTATATCTAGGTTTTTGTAATTTTGTCGCGGTATCAACTTTTTTGGGTGCTAGAACACCTCGATGGTTTCCACAGGTTTCAAGTCGGTTATACATAGAAGCACTCCCTAAACCTGAAGGGGGAAAAACAGGACTCGGTGACCTTTTCCAAAATAGTTGGTACTTTTTTAATTCTTTGTTTTTGATTAGTTTTTTGTGGTTTTGCATCGGGCTTTTGTGTTACTGAAAACAGTGGATTCAGTCTAAAATCAATCCCGTCAATCGTATGATTGATTCCCGAAATCCCTTTAACATTCGTTACTTTCACAGATATACTATAATAACTCTCACAAAAAAAGCCCCGAACATTTCTGCTCGGAGCTTCCCTCATTCGTAAATTCCTACTATTCGTATTTCGTAAAGAACCACATCTCAATACTCAAATCTACACCATCACCATATTAAAATTCCTTCTGCTCACAGTTCTTAGTTTTACAGTTATCGTTCCGGTTATAGTTTTATAACCTGCCATAGTTATAGTATAAGTATACTCACCAGCAGTTATACCAGTTATTCCATACCTTCCGTTCGCATCCGTTTTAGTAAGTATTGCAGGACTTCCCGCCATTTTCATACTCACTTCCGCACCCTCTATCATCACACTGCTTACAGCATCCTGAACATAACCATCCATTCCTGCCACTTCCGGATTTATCATTACCATTATCGAATCCCAAATATAACGGTCTTTCATCGTAGCATTTCTCGGATACACACCAAGACTTGCATCCCTCATCAATCCCCTTGATGTAATCGTTATTGCATTATTCGCAGATATTTTTGCCGATGTCGATGTTCCTGTTCCCCTAGCATTCAAATACGACAAATATTGCGTTCCAAAAGCATTCGAATGTGTTAGTGCATCTGCCGGAAATCCAGTAGGCATATTAATTCCTCCCATTTCCAATGCAGTTGCATTACCTGTTACATAACCCACATTTTTTACTCCCAACTGTTTCACACTTTCCCAATCATGAGCCTCCGCTCCTACAAAATAATTATACCCGGCTATTAAATATTGCGCTCTCCTTTCATCAGCGTTCGTGTATAATTCATCTATATACCCCATCGTTTTCTTAAAATCGTCAATTACATCTTCCGATTTTAATAACAAATCCGGCCTCATTGCTTCTGCTATAGCATCCAGCGACACACTGTCCGGTAGTGCCTCCGCGTCTTTCACTGCTTGCTCCAGGTCTGTCCCCCAGGTCAGAGTGTACTTAGCCTTGTAACTATGAAAATCACCTTGGTCATCTCCATAATGTTTACATAATAATCTAATACCGCTATACAAATCCTTTTGTGCACAGCCGTAAATTGCTTTTACTTCATTTGCCATCTTGTTTTTTGTTTAATGATTTATAATTATTTTTTTGTCTTTAAAACGACACCGCAAAAATAAAACTTTTTTTTATTCACCAAATTTATTTTTCTCCTAACTACCTAGCCCTTTACATTATGTGATGTAAATCACATCCCCAATTCACCCCATTCTCTCACTTTATTTATGCGCATTTCAGCCCTCCTTACATTCATTTTTTTATCCAAAATACCCCCAAAAACCACCCCTAAAATTTTTTTTCAACACACCCCTCTTTTTACCCACTTTTATCCCTCTTTTATCCCCACTCGTCAGTAAATTATTTTTTCACTTATTCAATTTATATTACTTTTGAAAAAAATCTCTATGTCATTATTTCAAAATTCTGTTCTAAACAAATACCTCTCCGACCTCAATACTCAAGAGGTAGCAGTGGCATACTCTAAATTCAAAGCCCATTTTCATAATTCACAAATTCAAGAAAACATTCGCGAATCCAAAGAAGAGCAATACCAAGGCGAGTTCCTTATTGATTTATTTGTAAACATTCTTGGATATACCAAAAACCCAACACCCAACTTCAACTTAACAACCGAACTCAAAAACACCACCAACAGCAAGAAAGCAGACGGTGCAATCATAATCAACAACAAGGCAATTGCCGTAATCGAACTAAAAGGAACTGAAACAACCGACCTTGACAAAATTGAAACACAAGCCTTCGGTTATAAAAACAATCAACCCGATTGCACATATATCATTACCTCTAATTTCGAAAAGCTTCGTTTTTATATCGACAACACAACCGAATATTTAGAATTCAATCTCTTTACTCTTACTGCCGACCAATTCAATTTACTTTGGCTTTGTTTAGAATTAAACAATATTCAAAACAACATTCCAAAGAAAATAAAAGAACTATCTCTTTCCAAAGAGGACACTATTACAAAGCAACTCTACAAAGATTATTCTACATTCAAAGAACAACTTTTTGCAAATCTTTTACTCAACAATCCACAACACAACAAACTTCTTTTATTCAAAAAAACACAAAAACTTTTAGACCGTTTCCTCTTCATCTTTTTTGCCGAAGACCGTTTGCTATTGCCTCCTAACTCCATTCGTTCCATTCTTACTCAATGGGAACAACTCAACGAATTGGATAATTATGTTTCGCTCTATTCTCGCTTCCAAAAATATTTTGGTTACATGAACACCGGATATAAAGGCAAACTCCACGATATATACGCTTACAATGGAGGTTTGTTCATTGCTGATGAAGTGCTCGACAATGTAAAAATTGATGATGATATTCTTTTTCGCCACACTAAAATAATTTCCGAATACGATTTTCAATCCGAAATTGATGTTAATATTCTTGGTCATATTTTCGAAAACTCTTTAAATCAAATCGAAGAAATCACCTCCGAAATAGAAGGTAAAACAATCGATTCAGCCAAAACCAAACGCAAAAAAGATGGTGTGTTTTACACACCCAAATACATCACAAAATACATTGTCGAAAACACAGTCGGTAAACTTTGCACCGAAAAGAAGATAGAATTCGGTATCATCGAAGAAGAGTTTGCTAAAGGGCGTAAGAATCGAAAAAAAGAAATTGTAAAATCTCTCGATGATAAACTAAAGCAATATCGCGAGTGGCTTCTTGGCATCACCATTTGCGACCCGGCTTGTGGTTCTGGTGCGTTCCTCAATCAGGCTCTCGAGTTTTTAATCAAAGAACACGCTTATCTCGATGAACTCACCGCCAAACTTCTTGGTGCATCCATTCAATATTCCGACATCGAAAACAGTATTCTCGAAAATAATTTATTTGGAGTAGATATAAACGAAGAGTCTGTCGAAATTGCAAAGCTTTCGCTTTGGCTTCGCACTGCCCACAAAGACCGCAAACTAAACAATCTTAATAATAACATCAAATGCGGAAACTCTCTAATTGATGATGTTTCAGTGGCAGGCGAAAAAGCATTCGACTGGTTTGCCGAATTCCCAAAAGTATTTCCAAGATATAAAAATACGAAAAAAGGCACTATTGAAAATGTAACTTCTGATGGAGATGAAGGTTTTCCTCCTCTTGGTTTAGCAGAGCCTCCTGCACCTTACTCTTATGGTGCTAATAGCAAAGGTTTCGAAAAACACGGCTTCGATGTAATTATTGGAAATCCGCCTTATCTTAGAGTTCAAGGTTTAAGAGAAAATTTCGAAATTGAAACTTTGTATTATGAAAAAAAGTTCCAATCGGCAACAGGTAGATTTGATATTTATGTATTATTTATGGAAAGGGCATTTTCATTAATAAATAATAAAGGTGTAGTTTCATTTATCTTACCTCATAAGTTTCTTATAAGTGATTTTGGTGAAGGGATACGAGACTTTCTTGCCTCTAGAAAAGCAGTTAATAGTATTTTACATTTTGGTTCTGAAATGGTTTTTGCAGATGCGTCTACTTACACTTGTATTGTTAACTTATCCAAAAACAACATTGATATTAATTTCAAACAAATAGTTCCATCAAATATATTTGACAACATCAATTTTGATATAATTGGGTACAATTACCTTTCAAATGGGAAATGGAATTTAAATAGTAGTGGTGATGAAAGTTTATTGAATAAATTAAAATTGCAACCTCAAACAATTAAAGATGTTTTTGAGAATATAAGTCAAGGTATAGTTTCTGTTGGCGATGATATATTTTTAATGAAAGGAAACATAATTGAAGGTAAATTCATCGGTTATTCCGAAAAAACAAGACAGCCAGTATGTATTGAGGCTGAAATTATGAAGCCACTTTTAAAGGGCGAAGACGTAAAAAAATATCAACCATTAACTATATATTACTATTGCTTTTATCCTCATTATGAAAATAAAGGTAAAACTATTCCAATCGAAGAGGAGTATTTCAAATCAACTTTTCCTTTAGCTTACAATTATATTTTACCGTTCAAAGAAGAGTTGATTGAAAAGAAAATAAGATATAAAACGAATCCAAAAGCTTGGTATAGCTTGCATAGATCAAGAGAAATTTCATTGTTCGAACAAAAGAAAATTATTACTCCTGAAACATCATTTAAAGGAAATATGACCCTTGATTTTAATAAGCATTTTCACAATACTCAGGTTTATTCTTTAGTAAAGAAAAATTCAATTAGAGAGGATAACAAATTTTGGTTGACAATATTGAATTCTTCGTTGTTTTGGTACTTTCTTCAATGTACAGGTGCCGTTTTAAGAGGTGGTTATTTTAGGTTTAAAACGAAATACTTGGAGCCATTCCCTTTGCCCAAGTTGAATAATATTGAATCCCAACAACCCTTCATCGAGAAAGCCGACCAAATGCTTTCCCTCAATAAAGAGTTACAAGAACTTTCCTCTAAATTCAAAAGAACGTTAGAACGAAAATTCGAATTAATAGAGTTGTCAAACAAACTTCAAGATTGGTATTTTTTGTCTTATTCAGATTTTATTAAAGAATTAGCAAAAAAGAAAATCAAACTTACATTAGCTCAAGAAGCCGAATGGGAAGATTATTTCAATTCCGAATCTCAAAAGGCCATCGCCATTGCAAATAAAATAAAAGATACCGATGAGTTAATTGATAAAATGGTTTACAATCTCTACGATTTAACACCCGAAGAAATTATAATTGTAGAAGGAACTAAATAAAATAACCAATAATTCTAAAGGTAAAGTAATACTATGGATTTCAAAACGGACAAATATAAAGACGGCAATCCCAAATTTATTAATTGGTTAATTCAACAGTCAGAGCGGAATGATATAATTGGAGATGTTGCTTTTGATACAAAAGTAACAATCGAAAAGGGTTTTCTTTCGATGTCTGCTAATTATGAAGATATTTGGAAATACATCAGCGATAATTATGAAAGCCATAATTTCTTTCATCAGCATACAGAATCTGATACTGAACTCAAAAAGAAACAACTTGATTTAGAAAATGAAATTGGCCATAAATTACGTGAAGATTTCACAATCACTATTAGCCCTCTAATGTGTTTGCAATTTGCATGGGATGAATATGAAACTTTAATTGTTAGAAAAAAAATTGTAACAAAAATAAGAACTGAAAATAACAGAATTGGTTATGTTTATTTTATTGGACTTAAAGAATCTGATAACCTTGTGAAGATTGGTTATTCTTCTGATACCAATTTTATACGCAGACAGAAGAGAATTGAAACATCTTCTCCTCATGACACATTTCTTATTGGTTTTATAAAATCAGAAAATTATATTTCTCTTGAAAAGGAACTTCATGTAAAATATAATGAATTACGTAAAAGAAGAGAGTGGTTTGAAATTCCTTATGAAAAAGTAAAGACAATTATCATTGAAAATAAGGGAAGCGTAGCTAATTCATAGCCTCCACCTTGGCGAAATGCGAAGTCTTAGTGTAGTTTGGATGGTGTCCTACAGTATGCAGATTAACCGAATTTTTACTTTATTAATAAATAAAATCAAATAAAATGTACGACTATAAAAAACATACTCCAGAAGAAAATATGATTAAGTACTTCGAAAATCAATCGATAGAAGCATTAGAAGAAACACTTACCATGTTATTAAACCAAGACAAAATTGGTGGTTTAGATTATATAGAAATTCTCCATGAAATGTTTAGAAGAAGTTATTCTAAAACAAATGAAATTGAAAACCTAGTTAAACACTTAAGAATTTCATTAGAAAGATATCATAATGAAAAAAGGTACAAACATTATCATTGTAATGAAACAATAATTTTTACATTTAGAGATAAAATCAAAAACAATCCCAATCCTTCTTTCGATGATATAATGTGTTTTGTAACTTGTTTAGATTCCTTTTATAGTGCGGGCTTAAATTATGACATAGATAAATCTGGCGTTTGGAAAATGACAAACTTTATTGAACAGAATTGGTCAAAAAATCTAAAGTTATATGAGAGGATCAATAATAAAGAAGTAGATGCGAGAAATATTATAGATTTTTGCAAGGCACTAAAAACAGCCTCAAACAGGAATTCATATTCATTCGTCACAAAATTTTATCATCAGTTTAATAATGAGTATCCAATTTATGATAGCAAAGTCGCTGAACTTTTACTATTACTTTTCCCAGAAATCAATGTATCGGTTTACAAAGATTATATCGCGTTCTATAATGTTTTAAATGAAGTCTTATTAGTTAATTTAAACAAACATAATTTGAATATGAGTGTTAACGAATTTGATAATGCCGCTTGGATTTTAATCAAAGAAAAACAAGAAAAACTTAAAAAGGAAAAAGGTGATTGGTCCTTGTCTTTTATATTAAAATAGTCCAGTTGGGCGTAGCGTCCGGCTACGTCCTATTTAACAAGGCGTCTCCCCCTTTTTTAGTCCAACCTTTCATTTATAATACATCTTTTATAATATATAATTTCCTTTCCCCTCGTCCTTTTCCGTCCTTTTCGTCACGTTTCTCCCCCTCTCTTATGTAGAGGGGCAGGGGAGAGGTGCTAACTCCTTGTAAAAGGGCCTTCTACTGCATCGCCCCCTCGCTTCTCATTAACCTTTGTTCATTTCAACACTCCCTTTGTTCATTCCAAGCCTCCCTTTTTCCATTTCAGGCCTCCCTTTTTTCATTTCAAGCCTCCATTTTTTCACTTCAAGCCTCACTTTGTTAATTTCAAGACACCATTTGTTCATTTCAAGACTCCATTTGTTCATTCCAAGCCTCCCTTTGTCCATTTCAAGCCTCCCATTTTCCACTTCGTGATATACTTTTACCACTTCAAGCCTCCCTTTTTTCACTTCAAGACTCCCTTTTCTCATTTCAAGACTTACTTTTTTCATTTCAAGACGAGCTTTTTTTACTTCTTTTTTTCTAGGAGGGGCTTCTTTTTTTCCCGGAGGGGCTTCTTTTTCACCCAATCATCCATAACCCATCCCAGTCCTCAATCCTCAATCACCAATCAACAATAATCAATCCCCTCTCTCCCTCTTATTCGTAAATTCGTCTTATTCGTATTTCGTAAAGTCCCCCCAATCTCATATCTCAAATCTATATTCTGAAATTTAACCCAATTCTCGTGTCCCGTTTCGTATTATTTTACATATTTGCGCTGAAAAATAACAGACGATGAAAAAGAGATATTTACTATTAGTGGCCTCGGCAGGCATGCTCCAAAGCCAGGCTCAGGAAATAAACAAACCCCAGGTAATACAGCAGGTTCAAGATTTTAAAACCAATCATAAAGACAGCCATTATCAGTTTACGGTAACCAAAGACATAACCGCTACCGATGTAAAAAACCAAAACAGAACCTCTACCTGCTGGAGTTACAGTTCGGAGTCCATGCTCGAAAGCGAAGCCATACGCCTGGGCAAACCGGCCATGGATTTGAGCGAAATGTGGATAGTGCGCAATGCCTATATGGAAAAAGCCCTTAATTATGTGCGCAGGCAGGGCAAAGCACAGTTTGACGAAGGCGGAGAGCCCCACGATGTGCTGAATGTAATTCGTAAATACGGGTTGGTACCCGAAAGTGCGTATCCGGGCGCTAACGAAAAACCTAATCATGCCGAGTTGATAGCTATTTTGAAAGGATATCTGGATGCTGTTATAAAGCAACCCAAGCTAAGCGACCACTGGCAGGAGGGGTTTAACGGTATTCTGGATGCCTATTTGGGCAAACGCCCCGATTCGTTTACCTACGACAATAAAACCTATACACCTCAAAGCTTTTTGCAATTTACGGGCATCAACCCCGATGATTATGTAGAGTTTTCATCGTTTACACATCATCCGTTTTACAAACCATTTGTTATCGAAATTTCGGATAACTGGGACAACGGGCAGGTATATAACCTGCCGATGGACGAACTAACCGAACTGGTGAACAACAGCATTGAAAAAGGATATACGGTGGGCTGGGCAACTGACATAAGCGAAAAGACTTTTTCGTTTAAAAACGGAATAGCCATAGTGCCCGAAGGCGATTTTGATTTGATGACCAAATCGGCTCAAGATTCTATTTTCAATAACCCGGTTAAGGAGTTGGTAATAACACAGGATATGCGTCAGAAAGCATTTGATAACTTAACCACTACCGATGACCATGGAATGCACATTATAGGCAGTGCAAAAGACCAAAACGGAACGCCTTATTTTATTGTAAAAAACTCGTGGGGCAGCGAGCGCAATGATATGAAAGGATATTTCTTTTGTTCCAAGTCGTATTTTCAGTTTAAAACCACCTGTGTGCTGGTCAATAAAAATGCTGTACCGGCTGCTATGGCTAAAAAAGTTGGACTGAAATAAAGAGCTGTTTAGAATTTACAGATTTTCTGTGTCTGTGTTTTCAAATAATATTACTACTTTCGCTAAAAATTTAAGAAATGCCCGATTGAAGGGAGTTTTTACACAAAATAAGATACTGCAATGAAGATGGGAGACGAAGAGCCGAGGGATTATGAGAGCATGAAACAATTGCTGGTATTGGTTAATCGTTTCGAAAAAGCCATATTAGAGAACAATTCAAGCTATTTTGAGTCGGACGAACTGGAGGAGATAATTGAATATTATTTCGAAAAAAATAAAGTAAAAAAAGCAATGGTGGTGATAGATTATGCCATCGAACGATTTGCTGTTTACTCGGTGTTTCATTTGCGCAAAGCGCAATTGCTGGCCGCTACCAAACAAAGCCAAAAAGCATTAGAAATACTTTCGTATGTCGAAAAACTTGACCCCGATAATGCCGAACTGTACATGACCAAAGGCAGTATATACGGGCAAATGGGATTGAGCAGTCAGGCTATAGAAAACTATAAAAAAGCTGCCGATCTGTCCGAAACGTTTGAAGAAGTGTTTATGGCCATAGCCTTTGAATACGAAGATTCGGGCAAAATGGAAGATGCTATTTATTACATCAAAAAAGTGTTGGAAGAGCATCCTGATAGCGAAATGGCTATTTACGAACTTGCCTTTTGTTACCATTGCACACAAAAATTCAAAGAAGCGATAACCTATTATAAAGAATTTCTGGAGCGCGAGCCCTACTCGCCAGCGGCCTGGTACAATATGGGAGTGGCTTATTCGCATTTGTTTAAATTTGCAGAAGCCATAGATGCCTATGATTATGCTATAGCTATAGACCCTGAGTTTTCATCGGCTTATTTCAATAAAGCCAATTCGCTGGCTATGTCTAATAAATTAGAGGAAGCCTTAGTTGTATATAAAGAAACACTAAAACTGGAGCAAGAAGACGACCTTACGTATTACTGCATGGCCGAGTGCTATGAGAAAATGGACGATATGGAGAAAGCTTTGGTTTATTATCATAAAGCCGTTAGTGTTAATCCGGATATGGACGAAGCACTGCTGGGAGTAGCCATTTGTTTGGATGCCCTGGAACGTACCAGCGAAGCTATTCATTATGCCAAAAAAGCAATCAGTTTGGATGATACCAATGCCGAATACTGGTATGTGTATGGCGAATTGCTCACCGATTTGAAATTTTATGAAGAGGCTGAAATTGCCTTTAAAAAAGTAATAGAACTAGACCCCAGCGATGCCGATGTTTGGTTATCGTATGCCAATATGTTGTTTGAACAGGAAGATAAAAACGGTTCGCTCGAAATACTTGCCGAAGCTATCAAACATCACCCTCAGAATGCCGAGTTGCAATATCGTATATCTGCCTGCCTGATGAGCATTGGGCAAACTCAGGAAGCCTTAAGCTTTTTGAGCGCTGCCTTAAAAATGAATTACGAAAAACACACCGAGTTATTTGAATACCTGCCCATATTACGCAACAATTCAAGCATTATAGAACTGATAGAATCGTTTAAAAAATAGTATCAATACCAAAAATATATGAATTACACATTACCTTTTATACCCGAACGTCCGGCAAAGCCCCGCAACAGCGGCATCACTATGATGATGGACAAAGGGCTAAGCATTCGTCAGGCAGAAGATTTTTTGTCGGCCAGCGGAGAGCTTACCGATGTTATTAAACTGGGTTTCGGAACATCGTATGTTACCAATAATCTGGTGCAAAAGATAAAGCTATATAAAGATGCCGGCATGAAAGTGTATCTGGGAGGTACTTTGTTCGAAGCGTTTATTGTTCGCAATATGTTCGAAGATTACATCCGTTTGCTGGATAAACTAAAACTGGATTGTGCCGAGGTTTCGGATGGTTCTATAGTAATGGCTCATGATAAAAAGTGTGAATACATACACACCTTGTCGAAGAGCAAAACAGTTTTTTCGGAAGTAGGGTCGAAAGAAGCAGGATTGATTATTCATCCTGCCAAATGGGTATCGATGATGAATGCAGAGTTACAAGCCGGCTCATGGAAAGTAATAGCCGAAGCTCGCGAAAGCGGTAATGTGGGTATTTATCGTGCCAATGGAAATGCGCACACTATTTTGATTAATAAAATTCTTGCAAAGGTTAAACCGGATGCAGTTTTGTGGGAAGCACCACAGAAAGCACAACAGGTTTGGTTCATCAAGCTCTTGGGTGCAAATGTTAATCTGGGTAACATAGGGTATGAAGATGTAATTCCTTTGGAAACACTCCGACTTGGACTTAGAGGAGATACTTTTTTCTCATATCTGCCAGCCGAATTGAAACAGAAAATTAAAGTTGAATAATAAGTAAAGACCTTTCTATAACCAATCATTTAAAACAACATGCAGGAAATAACCGTTTCGGAATTAAAACAACTAAAAGACAGTAAAGCCGATTTTCAATTAATAGATGTGCGCGAAGCTCACGAACTCGATATATGCGAAATAGGAGGGGAGCACATTCCGATGGGAGAGGTGATGGATAATCTTGATAAAATATCGAAAACCAAACAAGTGGTGGTTCACTGCAAAGCCGGAGGTAGGTCTGCGGCTATTTGCAATGCCCTTCAGGCAAGTGGCTTTACAAATGTGTATAATCTGAAAGGCGGCATACTGGCATGGGCCAACGAGATTGATAATTCGGTAAGCCAATATTAATCTTTCTTCACTTTACTAAATCAATAAACTTATATGCTCGAACTTTTTCGTCACATCTTACATCTCGATTTTGAATGGCTGTTTCAAAACTTTGGAACGGCTGTTTATTTTATTCTGTTTCTTGTAATTTTTATTGAAACAGGATTGGTAATCATGCCTTTTTTACCTGGGGATTCGTTGTTGTTTACCGCAGGCTTGTTTGCCAAACTGGGATACCTCAACATGGCTTACCTGGTAATATTACTGATGGTAGCTGCTATCGTAGGCGATAATGTTAATTACTGGATAGGCCGAAAAATAGGATTAAAGGTGCTTCACTTAAAATTCAGAGGAAAACCTTTGGTTAAACAGGAGTACTTAGACAAAACACATTCGTTTTACGAAAAATACGGAACCAAAACCATCATCATGGCGCGTTTTGTGCCTATAGTGCGCACCTTTGCTCCTTTTGCTGCCGGCATAGCCGAAATGAATTACCGTAAGTTCTTTTCGTTTGATGTATTGGGTGGTGCTTTGTGGATTTGCTCTTTAACGTTTGCTGGCTTCTTTTTAGGACATTTTGACTGGATCAAAACCCATATCGAAATGGTGGCATTGGCCATTATCTTTATTTCTGTGTTGCCTATCATCATCGAAGTGATAAAAGCAAAATCAAATAAAAGTAAGTAAACAGGAAATTATTTAGTAGGGGCTTCTTCCCAAAGTTCTACCAGATTGCCTTCAGGGTCTTTTATCCAGGCAGAGTGGCCTTTTGGATGAGTTTTTTTCTCTTCAATCATCACATTTAAACTTGCTAAATGTGCTTCCATTTTCTTTAAATCTCCTACTTTACATTTTACTATGTAAGCCTCATCATCGGTTTTGGTGCGGTATTTACTTTTTATAATAGACCAAGCAAAAGAAGCCTTGTTTTCTTCTGATTTGTCGGGATAAAAAAACGAAGCAAAACAAGCAGCACCCACCTCGGATAACTTGTAATTAACGCCTAAGTGGCGTTGATACCATTCGGCCAAAGCAATAGGGTTTTCGGAATAAATAAATGCCCCAGCAGTATGTCTTAAAAATGTTTCTTCCATGGTGGTGTTTGTAATCAGGAAACAAATATAGGAAAAAAGGTGTTATTTAGCACTTTTAAGTTTATGTGTTATTTGGTGAATTTTCTACTTAAAGCAAATACAAACTAAAATTTGAAAAAACATAATAAGATTACTTAATGGCAGTTTATTATTTATTGTTTTGATAAACGTATGCTGAACGAGTATTAAAACGTAAAGATATTTCGAATCCGCCTCTTCCACTGGTAGTTGTTGTAAGCTCGGAAGTATTCACATCATAACTCATACCAAGAGAATATTTATCCATTTCAACCAATATGTAAGGTATAAACGAATCCTTGGCACGGTAATAACACCCAGCTGTGAAAGAAGCTCCTTTTTTATATCCAGTATAATTAGAACCTTCATTAAATCGATATTTCACTAAAATTCCTGGCGTAATTTCTTTCATTTGGTTTTGATACATAAAAAGGAAATTCCCCCCAACAACAAAGTTTGAATTTTGTATTCCAGTCATACTACTAGCGTGAAATGTGTATTTCCTAAAAAGTTTACCATCGCTGGAATCGTAGAATGAAATGACAGGCTGATTAACATGCGAAACAGAAAAACCAAGATCAAAATGTTTTTGATCATTTGAGGAAAGACGAGAATCTAAATCTCCGTAAGAATATAAGATTCCGGCACCGAAATCTGTATAAGAAACGGAATGATTAGAGAAAACTTCTCCTGAAGGGGTAACAGCAGAATAATTACCTAAAATGTACTGATTATTCCATCTGAGTTGCTCAGGACTTATGCTAAGTTGATTGTAACCACCTAGCAAACCTGCAGAAAGAGTACTTGAACGGCTTATCAATATATGATAAGCTAAACTAAGATTGACAATAGTTTGCTTGATACTGCTGTTACCAGCATTATCAGCAAAAGCACATATGCCGATGGCCAGTCCCTTCATTTCTTTCTTCTGATAAATATTGGTTAGATTCTTACGTTTCTTCCATTTTTCCTGATTGAATTTAAATTCGAAAGAAGCGCCTTCGGTACTGTATCCTTTCACAACGCCCCATTGTTGTTTAAATTGAAATGTTGCCTGAATGTTTTTATTTACTGCAGTTAACGCAGGGTTTAAGCTAATTGGAGAATAATAGTATTGAGAAAAGTGAATGTCTTGCGCACCTGCAATCTTAAATTGAACAGCGATGGCAATTATTAGGAGATACTTCAGTTTATTTATCATCTACTTAAATTTTTAGCGAATGAAATCTTACTTAATTAAACTTATGGTGCCTTTTTGATTAAACTCTCCACCGCTACTCAACTTGGCTGTAAAAGTAAACACATAAGCGGAAGTACCTAAGGCCGCACCTTTATAGGTACCATCCCAGCAATTGTTTAAACTTGTTGTAACAAAAACTTTTTCTCCCCATCGGTCAAAAATATCGAGTTCAAAATCAAGAATACAAACATTTTCAGGAATACACAATTCATCGTTCATGCCATCATTATTAGGAGAAAAAGCTGAAGGCACAAGAAGATTTAGAATACCCGAATTGCAACGAACATGAACTTCAATACAAGTACTGTCTGTACAACCATTGCCATCAGTAACCAAAACACAATAAGTGGCTGTTTTAGGAGGAGTACAAACCAATGTTGCGCAAGTGTCACAACTCAATCCATCTGAGGGAGACCACTGATAATTTGTTCCTCCGGATGCAGAAAGGATAACACTTTCGCCTGAAACTACGGAGGAATAGCTTGGTAACGCAATGGCTATTGGAGGAGAAGTTTGTGTAATCATTACATTTTGTGTTTGGGTACATCCATTCGCATCGGTAACAATACAAACATATCCTCCTGTTGATAGAGCGGTTGCTGTTTGTGAAGTTTGTCCGTTACTCCATAAATAAGAATATGGTGTTGCCCCGTTTGCCGGACTTGCTGTAGCGGTGCCAGTAAACGCAGTACAAATGGTCTGAGTATTCGAAAGAGAAAGAGTCACTGGGTTGTTGGAAGTAACGACCACTGTGTCGGTATGCGCGCAACCTAATGCATCTGTTGCTGTACAAGTGTATGTTGCTGCTCCTAATCCAATAGCTGTAGCTGCTGTTTGACCGTTGGACCATGAATAGGTAAATGGCAAAGTTCCGTTTGCCGGAACAGCTGTAGCTGTACCATTATTAGCAATACAATTTGTCTGAGTTGAAGAAAGTGCTAGAGTTACATTATTTTGTGAAGCAACAACTACCGAATCAGTTCTTCCGCATCCGTTAGCATCTGTAGCGGTACAAATGTATGTTCCTGCTGCAAGACCTGTTGCCGTTACCGTTGTTTGACCTCCAGTCCAAAGATATGTAAAAGGTGAAACTCCATTTAATGCAGTAGCGGTAGCGGTTCCGTTGTTAACAGTGCATCCTGTGATTGTGGAGGACAACGAAAGTGTAACCGTATTGGTAGAAGTAATGGTAGCTGTTTGATTATGTGTGCATCCATTAGCGTCTGTAATAGTACAAGTATAAGTACCAACAGAAAGCCCTGTTGCTGTTTGCGAACTTTGTCCGTTTGACCAACTATAAGTGTATGGTGATGCACCGTTTGCTGGCGTTACTGTGGCGGTACCATTATTAACAGTACATCCTGTCTGAGTATGAGTTTCGGTTGAATTTATTGGATTGTTAGAGGAAATAATGGTTGATTGAGTATAAGTGCAACCATTGTTATCTGTTATCGTACAACTGATAGGACCTAATCCTAAAGCCGTAGCAGTAATTCCAGTCTGTCCATTACTCCAATTATAAACATATGGTAATGCTCCGTTCCCGGGAATCGCTGTGGCAGTACCTATACTTGTTGTACATCCGGTAGGAGTAGAAGATATAGAAAGAGTTAAAGGATTAGAAGATGTAATGTTTACATATAATAATTGAGAACAACCGACATTATCAGTTATAACACAACTTGAAGACCCGTTTGGCAAACCTGTTCCTGTTTGAGTTGTTTGCCCGTTACTCCATAAGTAAGTGTATGGAGCGTTTCCTCCTGTAGCTGTTACTGTAGCTGTTCCTATACTAGTGGTACATCCTGTAGGGGTGGAAGTGTAAGTGGCAGTTACGGCATTATTTGACGTAATATTAACAACTTGTGTCGTTACACAACCATTGTTGTCGTGAATAGTGCAAGTATAGGTACCTACCGCGAGACCTGTCGCTGTTTGTGTAGTTTGCCCTCCGGTCCAAAGATAAGTATAAGGGGCAACACCCGAAGTTGGAGTAACAGTAGCTGTACCGTTATTATTTCCACAGGTAGCAATGGTAGTAGAAGATGTAGCTGTAACACCTCCGGTGGAACCAACAACAACACTATCAATAAAAGTTTGCTGATTACATCCCCCGTCTATAATAGTTGCAGTATATGTTCCAGCGGGTACATTTGTGATAGTTAAACCTGTTTGAGGAGGAATAGTATTCCATACGATGTTGTATGGAGGATTTCCTCCAGTAACTATGGCTGTGGCAGACCCAGGAGTATTACAGTTAGCAGGAACAGAGGTTGCTGTTAAAGAAAGTACACCACTATTCTGACAATTCACAATGTTATTTGGTGTAACGCTTGCAACATATCCGATTCCTGAGACATAAAGTACTCCACTGTTTGCAATATTAACATCAGTAATAAGGTTGGTCATTGGATAAGAATTTACTAAAGACAAATTAGCATCATACTGTCGAACATTCATGTTGTCACCTAAAAACAAATTACCACAATCATCAGCTGAAATACCTCCCCAACTCATGTGCACAGAATCACCACCGGGAGGCCAGCTGATGCGGTCGTAAGCTAATAAGTTGCCTGTTGGACCGTCCCATTTTTTCAATACATATCCATCATAAGTATATACTAAAGTCCCGCTAGTAGTTAATCCGTTGTATCCATTAGCAATAGTAGCTCCTGCAGTAGTATAATAGGTTGCAGATGCCACTTCCTGAAAAGCATAATTGGCAGGAACATTCCAAGTGGTGGGAATCATGGCAGGTAATGGAAGTTTAACCATAACATTATTGTAAATCGGGTCGCCTACGTGATAATTTGTTATTTGATATGTATTACCATAATTGTCCAAGGCAAGTTGTCCGACATCATGACAGCAATTGGCTGTGGGTACATACTGAACCATTGTGATACCTAAAAGTGTAGTATCTAAATAGCAAGTCTGATAGGTTGGACTGGAAACACCACCACCTGCAATTACTGCATTTGGTGTACACCTACTAAAGGCGATGCGCCACATTTCATTGTATTGAGAGTTGCCTGGAAACGTTACTAAAACAGTGGCTGCCGCACTGATTTTAATTACACCTGCACCCGCACCACTATTAAATCCTTCCGTTAAATAAATATTAGCGGTATTTCTATCTACAGCAAAATCGCCATAATAATAATAAGTACCTGTGAAAGCTCCTGTAAATGTCCATTGCAAAACACCGGAGGAATTAAATTTCAACAATTCGTAAGGACCAATGCCTCCATAAGCATATACATTTCCGGCTAAATCATAGTCAACATCAAATGCACCGTTATTGCCGGCAAAGCTGGGTGTTACCACCCAAGGGTCGATGATGAGTGTTTTTGATTTGTCATAAATTCCGGTTTCAATGTTTATAACATTTCCATTTTTTGTGAAATTACTTTTTATTATAGATTTACTACCCTGCATAAAGGAGACAGGGGCGTGAGTGATGATTAACCCAAAATCAGACATGGTTTCAATGGCATTGTTTACCAATTCTAAATTGTTGTTGCGAGGAAATTTAATTTTAATGTTGGCTGCATCTGATCCGGGATGCAAAATGAAGGAGTATTCTATTCCGGTAGAATCTTTTGGAAATTGAAAAACAATGTCTGTGTTTGGGTATATGTTTTTATAAACGATGCGTTTGTATGCATTAGCTTTAATTGTTCCTTTTCCATCCAGCAAGGCAGGTCCTCCGTAAGAATAATAATTGCTTACTTTGATTTCCGAAACCACATCTACGTTTGAATTGGCATCCTCAAATCTTGTTTCTTGATATTTTTCAGACCGAGTGTATCGTGTCATTTCATCGTCATCTCGCTTCAAGTCTTTTTCTTCTTCCTTATTTTTATTGCGGATGTTTTCAATTCGTTTAATCGTAAATCCACTTTTGGTGAAATACCAAATTACTCCATCGATTTTAGTACTATACAAAACAGCTTCATGATTAGGAAGCTTGACATCCTGAAATTGTCCTTTACTTTCGATAAAGTTCTTTTGTTCAAAAGAGTTTTTAGCATTCCAGTTGAGTTGTGCAAAAGAAAAATGAATGGTGAAGACAAATAGGAAAACAGTTATTTTTTTCATCATATTAAGTAATTTTAGGGTTTGTTAAACATCTTTGCTCAAAGGTAATTCAAAACAAGTAAGTGTTGTTAGTTTGCATTCTATCAAATATTAACACATTAAGGTTAATATAAATACTTTTAATAATTCCCCTTCTTTATTTAAGATGCTATTTTTTAGCAAAAGGTTGCATTAGATAAAAAATAAATTTCGCCCATAAAATTTTAAGCAAGCAGGAGAGAATATTGGTTTATTGTCAGTATTCTATTTAAGGCCTGAATAAGGTAAATAGAGTAATGATTTTAGAAACTCCTCAAAGAAAAAACCCTTTTTTGATATCAAAAAAGGGCTTTTGTTGTAGTGTATTGCAATTGCT
This sequence comes from uncultured Bacteroidota bacterium, assembly GCA_903926385.1. GTDB lineage: Bacteria > Bacteroidota > Bacteroidia > 2-12-FULL-35-15 > 2-12-FULL-35-15 > 2-12-FULL-35-15. The sequence continues at coordinate 26,411 of CAIYIS010000053.1, read as the reverse complement.
ATTTATATTTTTCAGCTTTCTCCATTTCACCAAGCTTCAAATATAATTGACGCAAGCGCTGTTTGGTAGCTTTATCAGGAGAAATTTCGTAAGATTTCTCAAAATTAACAACTGCCTTGCGATACAATTCATTTTTCTTTTCCTCAAATTCTTTCGCTTTTTTTGTGTCATTCATCGGAAGAGCATTAATTTTTTCACCCCATTCGTTTCCTGAATTGAAATAAATAACTCCCAAATTGTAGTTTGCTAAATCATAGTCAGGTTTTATTTCTATTGCTTTCTGAAACTCCTTTTCGGCATTTTCGTTGTCTTTAGTTTGAACATAAAGGTTTCCTAAAACGCAATGCAGAACTTCGTTGTCCGGACTAATGGCAATGGCGTCTGTTAGTTTTGTTTTTAAAATATCCGTTTTGTGTTGTGCTAGGTAAATATTAATTTCTGTATTGATAAGTTCCATATTATCTTCGAAAATGAGTTTCCCTTTTTCGATATAACTCAGTGCTTTTGCAGTGTCTTTGTCAATCAAATAAATTTTTGCCATGTTGGTATAAATAGAGGCATCTTTAAATTTAATTGCAATTAATTTATCAGCGAATTCTTTTGTTTTTTCTTTATCACCGGAACGGGAATACACTTTAAAATGCATCAACATTAGGTTTTCTTTTGTAATATTGTTACGTTTCAAACCACCGTCAAAATCATAAGGTAATGCTTGCTCCAATAAGTCAAGTCCGGCAATTGCCTTTCCGTATTCTTTAATATCAACAAAATATTTAACCTTATAATCTAGAGAAGCACATGTTTGAACTATATTGTTTTTCACTTGATCTTTATAAATATTATCCTTATCAAGTTTAAGGCAGGTAATAAAACTTTCTACTGCTTTTTCTTGTGCATCGGCATCCAATTTCTTTACTTCCTCCTTTTTCGATTCGTAAATTCTTTGATAAATCTGTCCTCGATACATCCATAACTTAGCGCTGCTTTTAGTAGATTCATGAATTGAGGCGGCATCAGCAGCGACTTTAGCTTTGTCTAGTTCATCGTTTCTTAAACCATTACTTGCGTTTGTTACCTGATTACTTTGCGCGCTTACTAATGTGGCGGCAACCATTAAAATGCCTGTTAAAGTAGATTTCATATTTTTTGTGCTTTGTTTTGTTTTGTTTCATAATCCCCCTTCACTGCTCTTACAGTGAAGGGGAATGTGAAGTTTATTAATCCATATTCAATTTTTTCAATTTAACGTTGCCAAGTATTTCTTTGTTCTTAGCATCTTTCATCGCTCTGTCGAGTTGTCCTTCTATTATTGCCTTATCGCCAACTATCACAGTAGTTAATTTGTTTAGGGCAAAATATTTTTTGATTTGCTGATTCACTTCGTCTTTGGAGATATTCTTTAATAACTGATTTTGTTTAGCAGTATAATCCTTGTCTAAGTTATAACGAACAACGTCTGACAAAAATGATGCCTTTGCGAAAGGCGACTCATATTTTAATGCCTGTTCGTTTAACAATGAGTTTTTTGTAAACTCCAGTTCCTTGTCAGTTATTCCATTGGTTACATAATTTCCGTAAATCTTGATTATTTCCATAATGGAGGCAGCCGAAGCTGAACGTTTTACTGAGGAACTGATAATGTAGCGTCCGCTATATTTCCCTCCATTGAAGTAGGAATAAATACCGTATGTCCATCCTTTTTCTTCGCGCAATGTCATATTTAATCTGCTATTGAATGTTCCTCCTAATGTAAAGTTAGCAATCTGGTTTTTATAGTAATCACCGGTTACATCAAATTTAAGAGATGTGTTACCCATCATAATAAAAGTAGATGGAGCGAATGGTTTGTCGGAAACATAAAACTGTTGCTCTGTAGGCTGCACAGGCTCAGGAATAGATTGGATTTTCACTTCTTTGGCTTGCCATTTGTTCAAAAATTCTAATCTTTTCTTCAAGTCTGTTTCGTCAACTTCACCAACTACAACAATACTTGATACAGAAGGGGAGTAATAATTATTGTAATACTCTTTCAAATCTTTCAACTCAATATTATCAACCGATTTCCAGGTAGGAGATAAACCCAAAACAGAACTTCCGTAAAGAGCGAAACTCATTTGGTTATTGGCTACTGTTTGAGCATTTGTTTTTTCATTAGCAATACTTTCTTTGTATTGTTTTTTGCCAATTTTAAAATCGTCTTCTCTGAATCCCGGATTCAATAATTTCTCTTCAAGAATTTTTAAGGTAGCATCTAAATTCTTTTTCAAACATTCTATTCGAACTGTGGTAGCCGATTTACCAGCGTTAAATTCGATTGTACTTCCAATTTTCTCAAGTTCTGCACTCACTTGCTCTGTGGTGTAGTTTTTAGTTCCTTCATTAAGCATGCTTGCCGTAAATTCAGCAATACCCATTTTCTTAATTTGATCGGGAGGTAACACAAGCGAACCTCCTTCAATAGTTATAACCAAAGTCATTTGAGGGGTTTCGTTGTTGTTGATACCAACCACGCTTAAACCGTTATTCAATTTGAAAGAATAATAATCGGGAACCTTAACTGTTTTAGGGGCAGCAGGGGTAGGTTTTGCGCTTCTGTCAAATTTATCAGGGTTTGGAGAATAACTCAAACCTGCATATTCAGGATTAGGAGGAAAAGTTTCTCCGGCATGTGGATTAACGCTTTTTACAGAGTCTTTATTATCCATAATAGGGTAGGTGTTAACGATAGCTGCTCCCGAACCTTTAATGTATTTATTAAATACTCTCGAAATATCTTCTTTGGTAACTCTGTTATAACGGTCTATTTCATCAGAAATTGTAGAACCATGTCCTAACAATCGTTCCCAAGTAGCAATTCTCATGTTAGCTTCAAATACTGTGGACATACCACTGTATTCCATAGTTTCCACCTGAGCTTTGGCTCTTTGCAATGCATCGTCAGTAATCTCTGTTTTTTCGAAATCATCAATAGTGGTTTTTACCAATCCGTCTAAATCAGTGAATAGTTTTTCCAAATTAAAATCATCTGGAGGATAAGCTATAATCTGAATTTGGAATTCACCGGCAAGTTCGTTCGACTGATGATTAACTACTGCCTGAATAGCTTTTTTATCTTTTACAAATTTCTTGTAGAAAATAGAATTGTTTCCACCTCCCATCATAATTCCTAATAAGTCTAGTGCAGCTTCGTCACGGTGATATTGCGGAACGGTAGGGTAAACTCTTAAATTTAATGGCAAATAAATTTTGTCTTTATAAGCAGTGTATTTATCAGTAGGAATAACATTTAAAGGCACTCTCATTTTTTTTACTTCAGGACAAGGTTTCAAATCTCCGAAATATTTATCCACAAGTTTGATTGCATCAGCAGAAACAAAGTCTCCAGACAAACTTAAAATGGCGTTGTTAGGTCCATACCAGCGAAGGAAGAAATTACGAACATCATCCACATTGGCTCTGTTCAAATCGTCAACATAACCAATAACCGGCCAGCTGTAAGGGTGACGGTCTGGATAAAGAATTTTGTTGATTTCTTCTTCAAAACCTATGGCATAAGGCTGATTTTCTACATTCTGAGATTTCTCGTTTTTAACTGTAGAACGTTGAATTTCGAATTTTTTAGTTGTTAGAGAATCCAGCAAAAAGCCCATACGGTCGCTTTCCAGGTATAAACCCATTTCCAAATAGTTTGACGGTAAGGTTTCGTAATAGGTAGTTTTGTCTCTTTCTGTAAAACCATTCATGTCTCCTCCTGCGGTAGAAACCATTTTGAAATGCTCTTTATCTGCAAGGTGTTTAGAACCTTCGAACATCATGTGTTCGAAAAAGTGAGCAAATCCTGATTTACCCATCGATTCTCTAGCCGAGCCTACCTTATAGGTAACCATTACATCCACCACAGGGTCGGAATGATCTTCGTGTAAAAGCACGATTAATCCGTTGCCAAGTTTGTATTTCGAATAAGGAATCACTGCTTTTCCATCAGCGGCTTTAACTTCTTCTATCAATACCGGTTGAGCTACGCTTATTCCTAATGCAAGGCAACTCAAAACAGTTGTAATTATTCTTTTCATTTTATTAATTTATTTGGTTTATACTATTGTCGTTTTTTAGAAGTTTCAAAAATATGTTTTTTATTGATACTTTTTAATAGTTGTTGAAGATTTGTAAATAAATAACCTATTCAACCTGCACTACTAATCCTTTTAGGTATTCGCCTTCGGGATGAAAAATACTTACGCAATGGTCGGGAGGTTGAGATAGGTGATGAAGAATTCTTACATTTCGTCCCGCTTCTATGGCCGCTGCCATTACGGTTGAGTTAAATGTGTTGTTATCCACAACCTGAGAGCAGGAAAAAGTAAACAAAAATCCGCCTGGTTTGATTTGTTTGATGGCCTCATAATTCAGCCGTTTGTACCCCATAATAGCATTATGCTTTACATTTTGATGCTTTGCAAATGCGGGTGGATCGAGAACTATGATATCGTAAGTGTTTTCTCTGTGCTTTAGAAAATCGAAGGTATCTACCGCAAAAGAGGTGTGATTTTTAATTTCATTCAGTTCAATATTTTTATCGGTAAGGTCGATGGCTTTTTTAGAAATATCAGTAGAATGCACCTCGGTGGCACCACCTTTAGCTGCATACACCGAAAATCCTCCAGTATAACAAAAGGTATTCAACACCACTTTGTTTTCTGAATATTTGCCAAGCAATTCACGATTTTCTCTTTGGTCGAGAAAGAAACCTGTTTTTTGTCCGCCTTCCCAATCAACAAAAAATTTATTGTTGTTTTCCAACGCTATGTTTTCTATCGCAGCATTTTCCCGTTTCCATAAATAACCATTGGTGGCCTTTATGGGAGCCTGTTTGGGCATGGTTTCTTCACTTTTATCATACACGGCATTCAGTTTATCACCGTATATTTCCTGCAAAGCCCGCACAAACTCATTTTTTATGAGGTGTAAACCTATGGAATGACTCTGCAGAACAGCCGTTCCGTTGTAATAATCGATAATAAAACCGGGCAATCCGTCACCTTCGCCAAAACAAAGGCGGTAACAGTTGGTGGCTGCATTATCCGTAAGGTTAAGCTGAGTGCGGAAATTATAGGCATCTCTTATTTTACTTTTCCAGAATTCGTAATCGGGAACCACCTGTTTGAACGAAAACATCCGCACAGCGATAGACCCAATCTGATAATGCCCCATGCCGAGAAACTCGTTTTGGGCCGAATACACTTCTACTATATCGCCTTCTTTAACTTCGCCTGTAAATTTTTTGATGGCCCCCGAAAATACCCAAGGGTGAAAACGGTGAAGACTATGGTCTTTTCCGCTGGTTAGTATTACTCGTATTATTTCTTCGTTCATAATTTTTCAAAGATAGGAAAGTTTAGTTTATGAAAACGCCTCAGCCCTTAATCCACTCTCCAAAATTGTTCGTTTTTTTCAAAAAATCGCTTTAAAACGCATTTTGCCACAAAACCCAAAAAATACGCAACCGGAAAAATCCTTCGTTTAAACGCATATAATAAGAGCGAGTTTGGGTAAAACGGAGTTTAAGCCTATACTAAAAATTTAGGATAGGCTTCCGCTCAAGCGGAGATGGCTTCCATTTTTCAGGAATAGGCTTGCGCTAAAGCGGAGGTGGTTTCCATTTTTCAGGAATAGGCTTGCGCCATTTTTTAAGGGTAATCTTATTTTTTCAGGAAAATTACACCACCAAACTCAATTTCTTGTCCGAATTGTGAGTAAGTTGCTTGTTATCTATCATCCAGCGTATGGTATGCAGAATTTTATCGTCAGAGGCATCGGTAATTTTACTTGCCAAATCTTTTAACTCCAAAGGTTGAAGGGCTAGTATTTCTTTAATTTGAGTACTTATATTTTCGAATTCATCGGTATGAAGCACTCTTTTATTTTCTTCCAAACACACATCACAATGGTCGCAGCGGTAAGTATCCGTTTCTCCGAAATAGGCCAGCAAATGCTGACTCCTGCACCAATGGTCGCTTTCGGCATAATCCACAATAGCCTCCATACGCTCTATAGCACGCGATTTCAGCATTTCGAAATTTTCCTTTTTTAAGGTTAAATCTTTTGCATCCACTCGTTCCTGTGTAAAGGTAAGTTGGGGCAAATCGGTTTGGGGTATATACGTTAGTATTTTATTTTGATGCAAAAACTCAAGTCGTTTTACTATGTATTCCTTTTTGGTATGGGCTTTTTGGGCAATGTCGTATTCGTTTATTTTAATAAAATTATCGAAAAAACCGGGGTAGGAGCGGAGCATGAGTTTTATAAAACCATCGTATTGCGAATTTTCAATTTGAAACTTGTACAAATCATCTTTCTTTAATTCCATTTTTACCTGCGAAGACTGATAAAACGCATCGGTAAGCGAAATGTAACCCTCGCGGGCAATAAATTTTAAACTATTGTAAACGGTTATAACTTGCAAATTATACGTTTCACAAAACTTGGTAATGTTAAAATCGAAGGTAATGCCAAGCCCGGCACCTGTGGCTATTTGATAAAAATTGGCCAAAGCCTGATACGTTTGTTTTATCTCTTCGAGCGAAGGATAACTCATCAAAATACTTCTTTGCAAATCGAAAGGGTCGCTGGCATTATACAGCAAAATGGCGAATGCCTTTCGCTCATCTCTTCCGGCTCTTCCGGCTTCCTGAAAATAAGCTTCAATAGAATCTGGCATTTCCAGATGAACCACAAATCTCACATCGGGTTTGTCAATTCCCATCCCAAAGGCATTGGTACAAACAATAATTCTTGTTTTATTATTAATCCAATCGTTTTGCTTTCCATCTCGGGTTTGGGCATCCAGTCCGGCATGATAAAAATCGGCTACTTTCTCGCCCTGAAAAGAAGGCTTGAGGCTGCTCACCAAATATTCGGCAATTTCCTGAGTTTTCTTACGATTGCGCACATACACTATTCCCGTACCTTTAACATTGGTAGCTATTTTCACCAACCGAGCCAGCTTGTCTTCTTCGCGCAACACCACATACGCCAGGTTTTTTCTCTCGTAGGATATCTGAAAAACGTTTTTCTTTTTAAACAGTAATTTCTCCTGAATATCTTCAACTACTATTTTGGTAGCGGTGGCAGTTAGCGCCAAAAAAGGAATACCGGGAAGCAGTTCTTTCAGCGCTGCTATTTTTAGGTAACTCGGCCTGAAATCATATCCCCACTGCGATACACAATGCGATTCGTCTATGGCAATCAGATTAATCTTCATCCGTTGCAGTCTTACTTTCACTATTTCGGTTTCGAGGCGTTCGGGCGAGAGGTAAAGAAATTTAATATGGCCATACACACAATTGTCGAGAGCAATATCTATTTCTCGTTTGTGCATAGCCGAAGTTATAGCAACAGCTTTTATACCTTTTTTTGTCAGGTTTTCCACCTGATCTTTCATTAAAGCGATAAGAGGAGAAATAACCACACAAATCCCTTCTTTGGCCAAGCCGGGCACCTGAAAACAGACAGATTTACCTCCACCGGTGGGCAGTAATGCCAATGTATCATTTCCTTCCATTACAGAACGAATGATATCTTCCTGCATAGGTCTAAACGATTTATGCCCCCAGTATTTTTCGAGTATTTCGTGGATAGTATTCATTGCGATTAACAAACGAAAGTACGAAAGTAGTGATTATTATAATCAGACATCATATTTTTTTCGTTGAACACTTACCTCTGAAAGATAAATATAATAAAAATGAAAAGTTATTTTGGATAGTAAACCTGCTTTACTTTGGAACTCCCTGTAACGAATGTTTTTTGATTTCGAGTAACCATTCCAGAGCTCGGGCTTCTTCGTTAAACACTTTGTAAGTGGTTTTGGGTTTGTAAAATTTGTAGTAAAAATCGGCCAGCAATTGATAAGCAAAATTATCTACCAACATAGCTATGGCCAAAAAAGGTTGTTCGAGTTCTACTTCAATGCTGTATTCTTTGGCCTCCTTAGTTACCGTCACCATACTTTCGGAAGTGTATATTACCGGATGTTTTACTCCACCTGTTAATTTCCACACTACATCTTTTTCCTGCATTTTGTCCTGTACATCAATGATGCTGCCGGCCAAATAAGTAATTCTGATGATACCATCTTTATCCATCAGAACGTTCATGTTTGGTAATAAAACCAATTCAACTGCATTCGAATTCTTGCCTTCCATTTCTTGCCATAAGTAATAATGGATACAATATTCTGTCTTTTTTATACGTCTTTATTCAAAAAAACAAATAGTAATGAAACGTGAGTTGTTCATAACTGAACAAGAAAGCAAACTTTAAAGTTCTGTAAAATCCAAAGATTTCGGGAAGTTCTTTAAAATATCCACTGCAATGGAAGGAGTAGGGAAGGCTAATTTTCGAAGTTGAGTATCGAACCAGGCTCCTTCTAAGGTAAGTGTAGCGCACAGTTTACCTTCGCTGTTTATAAATTCATGCTGAAAAGTCCAGCGCGAACCATCGGGTTTTAGTTTTGTAATTTTCGCACGAAGTGTAATAACATCCGCAAATCTTATTTCTCTTCTGAACACACATTCTTCGCGAAAAATCACCGGCCCGAAATGTTGTTCTTGCATAACTTTTAGAGTTAATCCAAGTTGCTCCAGCAGTTCTATGCGTTGCTGTGTTCCGAAATCGTAATACACACTGTGGCGCAAATGAAAATTAGGGTCTAAATCTGTCCAGCGAAAGGAAAGTATTTTTTCGTACGAAATATTATCTTGATTGTTCATGCTGCAAAGATAGAAGTTTAAGAAATAGTATAGCCTTTCGTTTCATCATTTGAATATAAAAAAAGAGGCTGCCTTTTTGAGACAACCTCTTTCTTTCTTTGTTAACGAATTTCATTTATTGAATCACAATCTTTCGATTGGTCACGTTTTTATTCTCGTCCGTTATTTGGATAAAATAAATTCCCTTCGTCATGTCGCCCTTCTCCAGTATATACTTATTCTCATTCGAGACGACAACAGATTTTATTTCTGTTCCCAGCGCATTTGTAATTCTTAAAACCGTTCGGGTTTGTTTCTCTCCAAAGGTTATAACTGTAGCATTCGAGAACGGATTTGGAGCGACCGAAATTCGTGAAGAATGTTCAGCAGGTTTTATTATCCCAACAGGAAGATTGCTGATAAATATATAATCAGAATCGGCTACATAGTTATTTTGAAGGAATAGCGTGTCGGTTGGTGTTACCTGCAAAGTATAGGAAGAGTCTCTTCCAAGCCCTGGAATATCAATCAGAATGGTATAACTGCCCGTATCAACATTTGTAAAATAATAATATCCTAAAACGTCAGTAGTTGTGGCTGCTACACTTGCCCCTCCCGGATTATGACGAATTTTTACATCAATACCTTGTACCGGGTCTCCTTGGGCTCTGTTCCAATTTCCATTAGTAGCCGACATGCCAGCATAAAAAGCAGTTTTGGTAACATACCCACTTATTTTTCCGTTACCCAATCCTGAATTAGTTTGCTGAATCATGGAAATGTAAATAGTGTCGTTGGTACTGCATGAATGCGGCCATGTGTTAACAGAGTCCCACATATACACATTGCCATTATAAGTAGGGATAGCTAATGGAAAAAGAGTAGTATCAGCATTTACTCTTATTTCATAATTTAAATTAAGTACATTGGCAAAGTGAGCAATACCTGTTGAGGTAAGGATAGCAGAATCGACAGGGAATAAAACTGCATAGTTGTTCTGACGGCCGTATAAATATACTTTACCATCTGTTAACGGCATACCTAAATTAGTAATATAAGCGTAAATGTCAGTAGCCGTAGTCTGAATTCGGGTAAGAAAGAAATCGTAAGTGCCACCCGCACCAGCGGAATTATTAATATCATTTGTATCAAAAGTAAGAGGAGCACTATTGGAATACCCAGCAACGATGATATTACCATCCACATTTCCCGAAACACAAGTGCCATGGTCATCATTATTTCCATAAGCAGATTTACCCCATACTTCATTGCCTGACTCATCATATTTCAGAATCAGCATTTCGTTACCCACACTAAAATTTAAAGGAGAACCGGCAAATGTAATGGGGCTGGTACTGTTAAAAGTTCCGCAAACATATATGTAATCGCATCCGTCCCTGTTAATACACGAAACTATTTCATCACCATTAGAACCTACACCTCTGGCCCAACTAATGGTACCTCCATAAGTAAACTTAACAGTGAAAATATCAAATGAACCTGGAGGCCCTTGATTCATAAAGGTGGAAGAACCAAATGAAATATTGTAACTGCTGAAAGAGCCAGTCAGGAATACATGGTTACTGTTGTCTGCTTTAATATCAACGCCTCTTTCACTTCCTGTATTGCCAAAACCCTGAGCCCATAAAACCGTTCCTGCGGCATTAATTTTAGTTACAAATATATTTTCGTTTCCATTATTGGTTAATGGAAATGTACCAAATGTTATGGAAGGGCCGAAAAAGCTACCGGTGATATATATATCAGCTGTATCCACAGTGATTGCACTTACATGCTCATCAAATGAACTTCCTGCACTATTTGCCCAGATTACGGTTCCGCTGGTATCCATTTTTGTATAAAAGATATCGGGAGAGCCTGCCGAAATATTAGTAACCGTGGATGACCCAAAAGCCACAGTAGAACTATTAAAATTACCGGTGATGTACATATTAAAGTTATGGTCGATGGCAATTTCAGCTACATAATCATTGTCGGAACCTCCTGCACTATGCGCCCAAATTATGCCTCCCGCTGGATCGAATTTAACAATGAACATATCATTGGTAAAAGAACCATTGTTGGTTAAGGAGGTGGTGCCAAAAGTGATGCTCGAACTCCTGAAATTACCCACCATATAAATATTACCGTGCGAATCTTTTGCAATTCCTGTGGCGGTGTCGGCTTCGGTACCGCCTGCACTTTCGGCCCATACAAAGGCTCCGGCACGGTTGTATTTGGCAATAAATACATCGGACATACCATTATTGGTTAATGTTGCACTGCCAAGAGAAAAGGAAGTGCCTGAAAAACTACCCACCACATAAAGGTTTCCGTCCGAATCGCCAACACTAGCCTTTATCATTTCGTTTCCTCCTGGATCACCAAACATGCTGGGTTGATAAAACGCTGGAACTTGAGAAAATGCATTGGAACTAAACATTACTAGTAAAGCCAGATTGAGAATTGCAATTGTTTTTTTCATTTGATTTTTTGTTTATTGATTATTCGATTTATTCTCGGTCATTGTGGTATTTGTGTTAGCTGGTTTCTGCAACCAGCTGTTATTATTCAACACTGTTTGAATAGCTTTTACCTGTTCGGTGAGTTGCAGAATGTTTTGGTTTTGGTCAAAGGTAGTTTTATTTAGCTCAGCTATCTGTATTTTAAGTATTTCATTTTCTTTTGCCAGTTGCTGGGTTGCACTTATATTTAAAGAGGATAAGGCTTCATAATCTACCGTACGGAAATCGTTTACTTCTTTACCAAAAACAAATACTGGCCCTTCGTCTTTTAAGTTTACTTCAAAACTATTAGCATCTGCTTTTTCCACTTCCACCAATTCGGTATGGGATTCAAATATCAGTTTTACTTTGTCGCATTCTTTTAAATCATTTGGCAACATAATCTTCCCGTTGCATATTTCTGCTCTTTTATAAATATCAGGAACCACATCGGTGAGTTTGTTTACAGCATTTGGGTAAATTTCTTCCACCTCCTGTGCAATCACTTTTTTCATTATTTTGTTTCCTTTTCCAATACTATCAATGAATTTGTAATTGGTAACTTTTAGTTTCATCAGGGTGCTTAAGTCATCGCTATTATTGCTTCTGCCGATTATGTGTTTAATTCGAACATCGCTATAAGCATCAAACTCTGTAGCTGTAATCCTGCCTAAAGAATGAATGGAAATCCCGCTATTGGCTCCAGCCCAAACACCAGTAAATGCAGTACCATTGTAAGTATAAAAAGCATAATTTGCACCTGCGGTACCAGTCGAAACGTTAACATCTAAAGGTGCAACAGGAGCAGTGGTTCCAATGCCTACTCTGCCGGTAGCAGTAATTCTTACCCTTTCTGTATTATTTGTTCTGAATGTAAAATCGTCATTAGATTGTGCACCTACATATGGAAGACCTGCTGTAACCCCAAGTAAAGCGGTACTGGCGCCATCTCTAACAACCATGTAGGCATCCCCTGTTTTTGCTAACTGCAAAAGTTCATTTGCATTTAGTGCATTGGTAGGGTTTGGTCCTACAGTTAGTAAATTTTGAGGAATTGTGTTTCCAATTCCTACGAAGGTACTAGCTGGAGCATTATTGATGCCATAAATTGCACCAAGAACCATACAATTGCTTGCATCAACCCTGGCATCAGGGCCTATAGCTGATGCATTTGTTAGGTTATTTGCTCCAAAGTCAGAATGACCTCCAATAGATAGGTTATTAAAGCCACTTTGGTTAACCCAACCTGATCCGCTACCAATACAAGTATTAGACATCCCACTTATATTATTATAACCAGCGTTCAAACCTAAAAAAGTATTTCCGGATCCAATTAAATTATTACGACCAGCACTGGAACCAAGAGCCACATTCTGAGCTCCTGTTGTATTACTTAATCCTGCATAAGCACCAATAAATGAATTTTGATTACCAGATATATTATGCACACCAGACCAAAATCCGAGAAAAATATTATCATAACCTCCAGTATTATAATAACCAGCATTATCACCCAAAAAAATATTTTCATAGCCATTTAAGTTTGTAAATCCGGCTGAATTTCCTAAGAAAATATTATTATATCCAGAACTGGTCAAATATCCAGTGCTATCTCCCATAAAAAGATTATCATACCCGGTTGTATTATTATAACCGCTATTATTTCCAAAAAACAAATTGCTATGCCCGCTGGAATTAAAATAACCACTCTTGTTACCAATGAATACATTATTAGTCCCGCTGTTATTATAATATCCGGCCTGTGTACCTAAGGCAACATTATTGGTAGCATTACTAGTAGTATTGAATCCATTTAAAGCATAATAACCAACTGCAACATTATAGCTGCCACCAAAGTTATTTCCTAAGGCACCGCTTCCAATTCCTGTATTTTGGTTACCAGTATTCTGATATAAAGTTTGATATCCTACCGCTATATTATCACTTCCAGTATTTAAACGAAGGGTTTTATAACCAATAGCAGTATTATTACTTCCAGTCCCATTGACCCATAAAGATTGAAAACCAACCCCAGTATTATTACTGCCCGTTGTATTTGTTAATAAAGCCTGAAAACCCAGTGCAGTATTATTTGCTCCTCCAGTAATTCCATTTAATGTTTGATATCCAAAAGAAGTATTTGCTATAAAAGTACTATGATCAATATACCCTGCTTTTTGGTTGTTTACTTTAAATCTTAATACGTGTGCATCTTTAGTACCAATGAAGTTGGTGGTGTCAATAGTACCTGTATTTCCAAGAATATTCCAATTAGTACCATTGGCATCATACGCAGATATATCCAGCCAGGCACCGTTTACATACACAAAGCCTATTGTGTTTCCGGAAGGAATGGCATTACCACTGAAAGTTACACTTTGTGCATCAGCATTGGTAATCCATAGATATTGCCCTTCTATTGCTGTTGCACCATAAGATAATGCACCATTGGCTGTGGCAGAAGCATTGTCGGTAATGCGCACTTGTGTGGTGGCATTCGCTCCTGTATTAAATGCTGCTGTGTTGGCAGCAATGCTTACTGTAGATGCGGCAAATGCTCTGTCGGTAAGTACAGAACCACCGGAAATATGAAGTTTTTGTGTAGGTGAAGTTGTACCAATACCAACATTACCATTCGTCTGTATAGTCATGAAATTGATACCAGCTGTTTGAGAAAAAACAGAAAACTTATTAGTTCCGCTGTTTACGCCAATGTTTTGGCCTACTAACCATGTATTGGAGGTTCCATCATTAAATCCAATGTCGGATTCTGCACCCACAGCCGTACTAATAGTTTGTATTTGTCCGTAGGAAGTATTACCATATACACTAAGCTTTTGTCCTGGAGTGGAAATGCCTATTCCCACATTTCCTCCTGATTGCACCCATACCTTAGAGGTATTGTTTGTTCGTATAGCAAAATCAGTGTTAGATTGGGAACCAACAAAAGGTAATCCAGAAAAAGAGCCAAGTATGCCGGTACCAGTGCCATCACGTACCACCATGTATGCATCGCCCGTTTTGGCTAATTGCAAAAGTTCGTTTCCATTAACGGCAGCAGTAGGGTTGGGGCCTATGGTTAATAAATTTTGTGGCGCAATGTTTCCTATACCAACATTTCCGTTTGTTAGTATACGGATAGCATCAGCATTATTTGTTTTGATGGCTAAATCAACTGCATCAGTAGTGCCTAGAAAGTTGGTACCTGCATTGGTGCCGCCATTTCCTGTAACCGACCAACCAGAAGTGGATGGACTCAGATAAACCCAAGTAGGAACAGTGGTTGTACTTGTATTGTAATAAAAACCTTCTACACCATTTGTTTGATAGATAACCAAACCTTGTGCAGCAGTCGGTAAAGGGTTCATAGCCGCTTTTTGCGCAGCAGTTACTCTCGGAATCAGTAATCCTAAATTATTGCCCGGAGAGGCATCAATGTCAAGAATAGCAGATGCATTAGGTGTTGCACCTGTAGTGTTGATGCCTATGTTTTGAGACAATAGAGGTAAAGTAAAACTTGCGAATACGAATATCAGTAGCTTTTTCATTTTAAGAACAATTAACGGCTTAAAATTAAAAAACATTACAAGTTTAATTTATGATATTCGTCATTCGGTAGGTTGAATTGGTCTAACTCTATTGTTTGGTAATAAATTTTATTTTTTGGAAAGGTATAGTCTTATAATCTTATACCAACAACAAGGATATCGTCTATTTGCTCAACTTCGTTTCTGTATTCACTGAAGAATTTATCCAAATCTTCACCCTGCTGATACATTCTTTTTTCTTGCAGCGAAAGAACCAAATCTTTAAAACGTTTTCGGGTTAGTTTTTTCTGTTTAGCGGCACCTCCTCCAAACTGATCAGCAAAGCCATCCGTAAACAGATATACATTATCGCCTGAAGATAATGTGAAGGAATGATTAGTGAAAGGCTCACTATTTTCGTACCTTCCTATGGGTTGTTTATCAGCTTTCACTTCGGTCAATTCACCGTTTTTAATAATCCATAGTGCATTATTGGCACCGGCATATTGCAGTTCGGTGGTGTTGGTATCTGCATTAACTCGTATGCTAATTAATGAAATATCCATTCCGTCTTTAATTTCATCTTCGCTTTTCGAAAAATTTTCAATCACTATTTCTGCAGTTTTATCAAGTATTTCCGAAGGTTTTGTTAATCCAAACTCACGAACAGCTCTGTTTAGTGCATTGTGACAAACCACTGAAACCATTGCCCCGGGAACACCATGACCAGTACAATCGCAGGCTGCAAAAAGAATTAGCTGATTAGCCGATGTATTGATTAGCTGATGAGAGGATGAATTAGGGTTTCTGCTTGTTTCATCAGCTAATAAGCTAATTGAATTATCAGCTAATTGAACAGTTTCCATCCAGTAAAAATCTCCTGCTACAATATCTTTTGGTTTATAAAGAATAAAAGAATCTTTAAAGGTTTGACGTATGATACGGGCAGGAGGGAGGATGGCGGTTTGAATTCTTAAGGCATATTCTATGGATTTTGTTATTTCCTTGTTTTTATATTCCACGAGTTCCTTCTGATGTTCTACAGCTTCTTTTTGTTTTGTGATAATTTTATTGTCTTTTTGTTTTCTGCGGAAACTTCGGAAACTTACCATGGCCAGCACAATCATTAATGCAAACCCTACAAATAATGAATTACGAAGGTTTTTCTGCTTAATAATTTCGGCTATAGCCAAAGTATCTTTTTTTTCCTGCTCGGCTTTTACCAAGGTTTCTTTACGCTCGAATTCATCATTCATTTTTAACTCCATAAACTTGGTGTTGTTTTTATCATTAAAAATAGAATCGTTGATGATATGATACTTGGTTTGATAGTCGAATGCATCGCGATAATTACCCATCTTGGCACTGATGTTAAACAGATGACCATAAGAGTTCTTGATGAGTTCTTTTGAACCAATTTCTTTTCCAATATTCAGTGCTTTGTTAACATTAGTTATGGCTTCTTTATAATTACCTTTTAACTTATTTATTTGACCTAAAAAATTGTAGGACTCAACCATACCATGTTTGTCACCTATTTCTTCTCGTATTTTTATGGAATTATTGATATTTACAGCAGCTAAATCGAAATTATTTAAACTGCAATAGGAGCGGCCAATATTAAAGTAAGAGAGAGAAATTCCTCGTTTATTGCCGGTTTCCTCATAATTCTTTAAACATCTAGTGAAGTACTTCAAGGCTTCAGAAAAGTTACTTTGCTCAAAATATACACTGCCTATAGAGTTGTTTACACTCGAAATGCTTTGTTTATCGTCCATCTGAGTGTAAATTTGGAGGGCTTGATTATAGTTAAGCAATGCATCATTGTATTTCTGCTGATAAATAAAGACATTCCCAATATTTAGATACGAATCGGCCATTCCAGTTTTATCCCCGATTTTTTCACACATTTTTAAAGAATTCAGGAAATTGCTGTAAGCCTCGGCATATTTGCCTTCTACCAAATATATACTTCCTATATTAAAGTATTGAAAAGCGATGCTCACCTTATCGCCTAATTGCTCGTAAATTTTAAGCGCTTCCATATATTTTGAAATAGCTTTGGGATAATTAGCTTGCTGATAAAATATATTTCCTATATTTCCATAGCCGGCAGCTATTCCTTTTTGGTCATTAGTTTCTACAGATATATCTAGCGATTTGTTATAATATGCCAGCGCCACAGCATAGTCGCCTTTGTCTTCGTTTATTACTCCAATGCTGTTATAGGCATTAGAAACACCTTTTTTAAAACCAATCTTCAACGAAAGAGCCAACCCCTTTTGAGCATTTTCCATTGCTTTGTCAGGGTCGTTGCCCCAATACATTTGACTGATTTTTACAAGAATTTTTGCGGTAACCGAATCGGCAAGGGTTAGTTCTTTGTTTCCGTTTTTAAGTCGAATGTTCTCTTGCTTTTTTATTTCATTCTGTAAACTATCTATTTTGTGTTTGTTTTGAGCAAAAAGTGAAGATATCAATCCGAAAGAAAGAAGCAGAAGTAAAGAAAAATGCAATCTTTTAAATATCATTTTGCCTATAAGTTGTAGGGCAACAAAAGTATAAAAATCTATATCACTATGGTGATAACCCCCAAAATACTTTTGTTATTTATGGAGATTATTTAGTTCGGTGAGGCAATTTTGGCACAGGCAATCGGTAAAATGGGAGGCAATGTAAGTTCGGGCCTTCTCATTAACCGGGATACTGTAACATTGGCATTTACTAATGTCTTTTGTATTGCATTCGAAAGGTTTATTGCACCTTGGGCATATTTTTTCTTTCATATTATTTTAATTGGAATCAGGATTAAACTAGTTAGAATTTCAAAAATTCTATTTAGTATAGCGACAATTCTATTTAGTACAGCACCAATTCTAGTTAGAATTTCAAGAATTCTAATTAGTACAGCAACAATTCTAATTACAATTTTAGGAATTCTAATTAGTGCAGCAACAATTCTAATTACAATTTTAGGAATTCTAATTAGAATTTTAGGAATTCTATTTAGTACAGCACCAATTCTAGTTAGAATTTCGGAAATTCTAACTTATACAGCCATTGTAAAAAAAATATCCCCCTTAAGCATTGTTTAAGGGGGATATTTGTGTTAGATTTTATTTATTTGGTATTTCCAATCGGAATACTTTAGAAGTTTTTCGGTCTTCTCTCAATCGGCAAACAATTAAATTGTCGGTAACCGAAGTAAAGCTTTCCGGGTCGAGTCTTACATCTTCTGCTTTTGAGTCGAACACATATTGTTTGGTTAATTTACCATTTTGGTCAAGTTTTACACAAGCCAAATATCCTCCCGCACCCGAAACGTGAGCTGCTGGAGGCTGATTAAGTGCCAGGTTCTTATTTTTAGCATTATCCAAGTAGAAGAAATAGCTTTGATCTTTAATTTGATGTAAATGGAAACCTAACCCATTACTGCTGCTGCCGGTTTGTGCTTTCGGAATTTTTGTGCACCACAATGTTTTTCCGTCTTTATCGGTTTTCAGCACCAGAATATCGTTATAATAATAGGTATATGTAGTGTAAGTACCACTGCTGCTGGTGTGGGTGTGAACTACATAATAATACTCTTCGCCAACAATAAGGATACTTCCATCGTCATTAAATTCAACATCACGCATAGTTAACTGTGATGCTTCCAAATTATCATCTTTGTCTTTCTTGTCCATTTTTTTCTTAGTTCTGGCGCTTTCGTATTCTTTCAACACTTCACTTGGAAAATCGGAATAGGTCGTTTTTAAAGATTTGATGGAGTTTTTACTGTCCATTTCCAAACGAATAATGTAGGCCCCATTTGCTCCTACACTTCTTTCGTTGTTAGAATAATATCCGGTAATGATGATATTATGCTGACGGTCTTCCTGCATAATAACCGAGTACACATATTTATTATCAAGTGTAATTGGTGTACGTTCGAAAGTGTTTGTTTTCTGGTCAATTTTACATATTTCGTAACGACATGCATTTTTCTTGTCCGAATTGTCTTTTCCTTCCACAGCATTGTTCAGTTTTACTTTGGTAAGCATAAAAATATTTCCTTTCGAATCCACTTCATAATCCAGATTGTCCATATCGGCAGCGCTGTATGGCATCGCAATTTCGGAAGAGTAAATCATTTTCATGTCACTGTTGTAAAGGTTAAAACCAATTACATCTATGATGTTTTTCTCTCTTCTTTCTTTCGGTTTAACACGATAGGTAACCAACATCATACTTGTATCTGTTGAATAGTTATAGGTATATTTTCCATATCCCATATAACTTGCCAGTTTGCTGGTTTCAATCATTTTTACAGATTTCCCTTCAAATTGCATACTTTTTCTGTTGAACGGAAGTGCAAACAAACGTTCCATTTGCTCATCACGATCCCAGGTAGCATAAAACCAGTAAAAGTGATTTTTAAGATAATGCAACCCTTCGTTACCTCCTTTATCCGTTTCTTCCGGCAGTTTTACGGTTTCCTGACTTTTTAATTTCTGAAATTTTTCGTCATACACCTGAAATATCATTCCTTCGCCTTTGCGGTAATACAAGTCGGCATAGGCATGCGCATCCAGTTTTCGGAAACCCAATTCCTGATATTTTTTTACGGTTTCAAACTCATCGCTGAAACTGTATTTAATGGTTTGTGCCTGCAATGATGCAGTGAACAATGCGGCAATAAATAATAATTTTTTCATTCTTGTTTTTAATTTTATTTTTAAAGTTTTGAAGATGGTGCTGCAACTTAACGCATTGTTACAGGTAATAGCTAAGTGCGGGCTTTGTAGCACACAATTGTAAAAGCTTAACTTAGGATGGCAAAAATAGAAATAATTTAATACTAATCTTGAATATTTAATCGTATTGCGATTTATGTAACCAGTTAACCGCTTTTCTATTTAGCAGATATTTTGTGAATAATAAAAGATGCTAAATAAGCCTCGAGCAAGCTTAGGGGTAAAGCAAATGGTAATATGCTAAGAGGGAAAACTCCCATATTCCAGATAACAACCCACATCAGCACAAAACCAATGAACCAAGAGAGCAAAAAGGTTTGTACAAGCGAAAATTTTCTGGAGATAATGTAAATGGCAATAGCAAAACAGAGAGACCACACACCCCACATGGCACCGTTGATGGCCTGAGAAGGAAACACCATACCCAAACTTTGATAATGCCCCGTCCAGTATGATTTCAAAATAAATTCATTTCTTACAAATTCGGAAATGCTAATCCAGATAGTGGCCAGCAATACTGGTAAAATGGTTTTCTTAAACATAAATTATATCAATAGGTATGTTGTTGTTTCAGGATGTAAATATATTACATTTTTGTTTCCAGTTAGTTTATCACATTATGTTATCAAAAAAGCCTGCCTTCTTCATTCAGT
Organism: uncultured Bacteroidota bacterium; assembly: GCA_903926385.1. GTDB lineage: Bacteria > Bacteroidota > Bacteroidia > 2-12-FULL-35-15 > 2-12-FULL-35-15 > 2-12-FULL-35-15. The sequence continues at coordinate 6,241 of CAIYIS010000053.1, read as the reverse complement.
TCGGCATAAACATATTCTTTTTCGGCATTTTCGTTATCTCCCGTGGCTTCTTTACCTTTCAATCTTCTTACAGTATATGCTTCCAGAAACTCGTCATCAAAAGGAACAAGCAAGTTGGTTAATCGTTTTATGTCCTCATCACTTTTGAACTCGCTGAGCCATTCGTTCTGTTTATCTTTTGGCAAAATAACCGGCATTCGAGGTCCTTCCAGTTTAGGATGATTGTGAATCCGACTCATTGTTTCATTTGCGGTGGTAGTAATAATGCTGCAGGTATTCACTATTTCTCCCGTTTCTCGATTCACCCATTCGTCCCACAAACCGGCAAGCGATAGGGGAGAGCCATCTTTCATCGAAACATGATATGGAAATGTTTTGCCAAAGGCATGATGATGTTCGTAAAATGCATCTACATATATTAAACACCTTTTAATTCGGGCCGATTGCCGAAAAGCAGGTTTTTCGAATATGGTTTCTGCTCGGGCATTTAAAGTTTGATTTGCGGTAATGTTGGCCGAAGGTTTATCTTTTATCCAGTGAGGAATGAGCCCCCATACGTAGCCTTGAGGAACGAAAGGTTTTTCGTTAGTAAATACCATCAATTGGGGATGAGCAAAGCCGCTCACATGATAGTGTTTTTCGAAACTAAAGGTAAAGAGCTTTATTAATCGCTCCAACTCGGCAATTTCAGCCGGGTCATCTCCTCTATGTTTGGCGTACTTGAGCGATAGTTTTAATCCTGATTTGGTATCGTAACACATTTTTCTGCTTAATTCATGAGGCAAAATCAGGGATTGTGAAATTACCCCTACAACCCTTTATCGTAATTAACGGTAATAGTTGGGGTAGTTGGCCTGCTCTGACAGGTTAGTATATAGCCTTGTTTTACTTCGGAAGCCGACAAGGCATAATTTACTTTCATGTTCACTTTGCCTTCTTGCAAAAGCGCTCGGCAGGTACAGCACGAACCTCCCTGACAGGCATAAGGCGCATCCATACCCATGCGGAGAGCCGCTTCGAGCACCGATTCGTTAGGCAACATGTGTACAGTTTGTTCATCTCCATCCAGCACTATTGTGGCCAAAGTGCCTGTGGCTGCTGCCGGAGCGGGTGGCGCTTCGGGTGCAGCTACAGGTGGGGTAAAATACTCCACATGCACATGGTTTTCGGAAATAGAAAGGTGTTTAAGGGCAGCCACCACATTTTCCATCATAGGGCCGGGACCGCAAACAAAGTATTCGTTCGAAGGATTTAGTTCTACATAATTTTTAATAAGGTCCAGATTTTTCTCCTTGCTCATCATTCCCTGCAATAGTTCAGGATGATTGGCAGGTGCATTATTCAATACATGAATTACGTTTAACCTGTCGGAATTGGCTATAGCCAGCACTTCTATTTGTTTCTGGAAAATAATAGATGCTTCATCGTTATTGCCATAAAACAAAATAACGGAGCTCATCGGCTCAGCTTTCAGCACCGTTTTAAGGATAGAAAACATAGGCGTAATGCCACTTCCTCCTGCAAAAAGCACATATTTCTTTTTGTTTTCAGGGTTCATTTCGGTATAAAATGTTCCCATCGGGGTCATCACCTCTATGGTGTCGCCCACTTTCAGCGAGTCGTTAATATAGGTCGAAACTTTACCGTCTTTTACTTTTTTAATGGCTATTCTCAGTTCGCTTTCGGCCACAGGGCTACTCGAAATAGAATACGAACGTCTCAACTCCTCACCATTGATATTGAATTTAAGGGTTAAGTATTGCCCGTGTTTATGATGATATTCGGCCTGCAAAGGAGCCGGAACATGAAAAACTACAGAAACTGAATCAGCGGTTTCGCGCGAAATATCGCTTACCTGCAACGAATGAAATTTTGACATCTTTTACTTTTTTTGTTATACAACTCTACTAATATGATATAAAAAATAGGTACGCTGATTAGTATGATTCATTATGATAAAAGTGATTCTTACTTTTAAGATTGGAGATATGATAAAGACGTTTGAGTTCACTTATACCTCTCGAAGCCTGGCATCTGTTTTTATCTTAAAACCAATCCTAAACCTTTTTTATCTTAACCCATCATTTTCTATCTGCGTACTTTTTAAAATTCTGCCATTAACCTTGCAGAACCAATTTTTTGAGGTGCGAAATTACGATTAATATATAAACTGACAACAGTGATACAGGTTGAGCAATCGGAAAAAGTAATAAATTGCGCCCAAAACCGATGGACTGGTAATGAAAGAACAAACCAATGTGTATTTCCCTAATCTGGACGGATTGCGATTTTTCGCTTTCCTGCTTGTGTTTGTTAATCATACTGTAATTTGCCTTGGATTTACATACCCAAACAGTCATTATATTTTTATCAGAGAAAATTTTCTTAAAAACGGTGATATGGGAGTGAGTTTCTTTTTTGTGTTAAGTGGGTTTTTGATTACGTATTTATTGCTGAAAGAAAAAGAGGAAAACAACCGCATCAGTATTAAAAACTTTTATGCCCGGAGGGTGTTACGTATTTTCCCGCTTTATTATTTGGTGGTGATTATTACACTTTTTATCATACCCATTGTAAAAAATCATGTTCCCATGAATTTCCCGATGAATATTTCTACCTCAACCCTCAGCCCTTGGTATTATTTTACATTTACCGGAAATTTTGATTTTATGAAAAACGGAATCTCAAATGTTATTTTAAGTGTATTGTGGTCGGTGTCGGTAGAAGAACAATTTTATTTATTCTGGCCCCTTATTGTGGCTTTTATTCCAAAAAAGTATTTAATTCATTCGTTTGCGTTGGTTATTATAGCTTCCATTGGGTTTCGGTATTTTTATACCGATGGTAGGGGTATGCTACTTAAATTTCATTCGCTGTCGTGTATGACTTATTTGGCAATGGGAGCCATAATGGCCTATTTGGCCACATCCGAAAAAGTGGTAAGCCTTATAAAGCGAATTCCGCGTTGGATGATTGTGTTGGTTTATGTGGTGGGTATTTCTTGTATTCCTCTTAGGTTATACATCTGGAAATTCGGAGCGCATTATGTACTTGTGGCTTCGTTTGTGCCGGTTGTGCTTGCACTGTTCTTTTCGTTTATTATCATGGAACAATGTTTTTCCGAAAAATCTTTTTACAAAATGAGCCGACTTACATTTATTTCATCCATGGGAAAATACACGTATGGAATGTACTGCTACCACATGATTGTATTTTTCGCCCTCTTGTTTGGGCTTCATCTTACGGGAGTGGAGCTATCGCAATTGAATAAATCCGCTTTTGTGGCCATGGTTATAACAGCTTTTGCAGGCACCTGCTTTGTTTCTGTAGTGAGTTATCATTACTTCGAAATGCTGTTTTTAAAGCTAAAAAAGAGGTTTTAGGATTTGGTAATAATAATCAATAGCCAACAAAAAAACTCCGAACATCTCTGCTCGGAGTTTTTTACCACTTACCTTTTTGCAAGGCTCAAAATTAACTTATTGTTTCACCATCTTTTTAGTAGCAGCTATTTTGCCATCTACAACTAATGTATAAGTGTACATGCCATTAGTTAAATCCTGTGCAAACACATTTAGTTGGCCTTGTCCTTTTTGAGTAAGTTCTACCGACTGTATCAATTTACCACTTGCATTATAAAACAACATTTGCGCTTTGCCAGTATTATCGGGCAAGTAATAATTTATTGTTGTTTGTTCTGCAAATGGATTAGGCACATTTTGGTCCAAAACGATACTTTGCCCATCAGTCAATTTCACATCAGTAGAAGAAGTAGGATTACTCTTATCCCCTCCATTATTATTTCCTCCGCCATTATTATTGTTTTGCATCTGACGATGCCCAGGAGCATTGCAGCAATCGTTTATCATTTGTGCCAATTGATTTATTTGATTTTGCATTGCAGCGTTATTGTTTTTCATACTGTCAATTATTTTGCTCTGCTCTTGAATACCTCTTGTTAAAAGTGGAATAAATTCAATATAGTTCAATCCAATAAAATCTAAACCTTGAGTAATAATATTTCCTAATGAATCAACCATGTTAGGTTTATGCGATGCAGCCACTAACTCTGGTAAAATTTGTTGCACATCTTGAGCAATAAAACCATATTGTTTTTTACTGGAAAAATTTAATCCATTTTGATTCAACGTATCCATATAATAGGTTTTTGCTTTCAATTGTTTAATTATCCCAAGCGCATTTGGTATACTATCTATATGATTTTTGAATTGTTGGTCAGAAGCTATCCAAAATCCCCCTCCAGTATTCCAGCACAATCCATTTACATTCACATCTCCATCAAAATAGCCAGCCCAATTAACCGGCTGAATAACTGGAGGTAAAATCGGATCGCAATTGCCATATACTGCAATATTAGTTGCTGCAGGATATCCTCCTAACCATCCATAAGTTAAACCAGGATTAACAACAGAAAATACTCCAAAATTCTGAGTAGCACCAGAAACTTGCGATTTTACTCCATAATTTGTTCCTGTATTTGTTCCCATTGCTGCAAAATTACCACCATAATTATTTGTTCCAACGCTGCTTGTTGCATTCCCTTGAATTGCTATATTTTCTTTTAATCCATTTGCAGCTTGACCACTTACGCCACAATTAATGTTAGGAGTTGTCAGAATAGCCATTGAATTGATACCGAAATTATCCATCCCTTTTGAGGCTTGAAATAGGCCTCCAAAATTAAAAATAGCCCCGTTTGAATTATTATTTACATCTATTCCATTTGTTATTATTGACGATGAATTGCCATAAGTGTGAAACAATCCAGCAGTAATTGCCCCTCCTGTATTGGCATTGTTTTCAACTTGTAATTTAGCATCAGGCATACAGGCTACTGGTATTGTACCAATACCTATTCTATCTCCTCCTGCAAAATCATCTCCACTAAAAATTAAATTATTTTTATTCATTGGTATTTCTCGATGGTTTGTCAATTTGCCAGGTTGACCTGGATCTCCGCATCTATTACCTAAAACAACATCAGTCCCCAATATAGACACACCATTAATCGCTCCTGTCAATGTTCCAGTACTCGTAGCCGAAGGCACTAGTATAACATTACCTGTAGCATCAACAGATAAACCTAAATTATTAGAAGGACATGGCAATGAATTAGAAGTTAAATCTCGAAATTTTAATCCACTAAATCCGGTTCCAACACAACCATTTGGAGCATTATCATCCACATTAGGTGTTGGACTATTAATTGCATTTATTTCAAGTTTATTAAGCACACCTGTAGGCTCTCCAGACAGTCCAATACCAACATTAATAGTGTTATTCCCTAAAATCATAGTATTAGGAGTGGTTACTACAGCGTTAGAGCCAATAGCACTTACAAAATTTAAGCCGGGCAATGAAGCATCTGCTCCCTGACCTATAAAAGTATTATTACCACCTGTAGTATTTGTATTTCCTGTTTGCCAGCCCAAAGCCACATTGTTGTTCCCTGTTGTATTATTTTGTGCTGACGTTTCACCAACAAATGTATTATTATTACCTGTGTTGAAAAAACCCGCAGCATGCCCTACGCAAACATTAAGCGTTCCTGTTGTGTTCCAAAAACCACTCTCTTCTCCTAAAAAAGCATTTCTATTGCCTGTTGTAGTGTTAAACCCAGATTGTGCTCCGTAAAAAGAGTTTTCAATGGTGGAGGTGCTGCTTGCGCCAGACCAAAATCCCATATATGTATTTTGATTTCCTGTAGTATTTGAATACCCTGCTTCATAGCCCATAAACGAATTTTGAACATTATTGTTCGACCATCCTGCACGTGTTCCAAAAAATGCATTTTGTGAACCAGCAATGTTTGCTTGTCCTGTCTGAAAACCAACAAACGTATTTTGCCCACCTGTAGTATTAATAACACCGGCATTATTTCCTACAAAGGTATTTTGCCCATTAGCAGTAACTAGACCCGCTCCAACTCCAACAAAAATATTTGTTGTGTTTCCGTTGTGCCAAAGTACATAATTGCTACCTGCAACTCCTGGTCCTATTCTGTAACCATTTGCTGCATTGCTTATGTTAATATCGCCACCATTTACATCAAGTATAAAGGCAGGTATTACTGTACCTATTCCAACAGGGCCAAATCCAGGAACTCCAATGGGAATAGAGTTAAAAATTTGTGCATTTGTGCTTGTAATACTTAAGAATGACAAAAAGCATATTGTCATAATTGTAATTAATTTTTTCATTGTTTTATTTTTATTAATTT
>CAIYIS010000052.1 GCA_903926385.1 uncultured Bacteroidota bacterium | reverse complement strand
TTGCCTCCGTCTCCGTTCGAGAGTATTATTCCGGCTCCGGGCATCAGTGGGATGAATGCGTTGGCGGTGTGCGGTTATGTGTCCGACAAGTTTCCGCGCATACTGGCCATTACGGAGTTTGCCGACTGTTCGCCTACCGTAACCTTTGTGCAGGGCATATACGATGCGCTGTATCCGCTGTCTACTATCAGCAGCCGTAAAATTAGTCCTTCGGACCTGAGTACACGCAATACACTTACCAAACAATTAAAACAAAATTTTTTATTACTGATGAATTCATGTGCTATACTGGCCAACGGAGATATGGCCTTGTTTCTGCTTACGGGAGTAGCAGCCAAACGCAAAGCAGTAAAACATAACGACCCCCTGCCTGCTCCTAATGTTAAGCTCAGTTTTAGCAAAGGCCGGGGCAAAATAGGGGTAAGCTGCGCTAAAATACCTTATGCCAAAAACTATACTGTAATGTGGGGAGTAGGGGAGTACGACCGCACCAAATGGAACTCCCAGAATGGGTCGTCACGCCAGGTAATAACTTCAGCCGCCCTTGGCGAAGCCATCAACATCATTATGGTGGCCAATGGCAAAAATGGCCCGGGCGAATTTTCTAACCCTGTTGGGGCGAATGTGCCGTTTAATTAGATTTGAGTATTGAGAATTGAGTATTGAGAATTAGATTTGAGTATTGAGAATTAGATTTGAGTATTGAGATTTGAGTATTGAGATTTTGGGATTAGAATGTATCTCATATCTCACATCTCATATCTCACATCTCATTTAGATTGCCTACTGCCCAATTGCCTATTCGCGACCTTTGCGATTAATACCTTTTGTCGCAAACTTTTGAAAGTAATTAAAATGTTTTTTAATTTTGTGAAGCCAATTCCGAGTTTGTTTGGCGTTTCATGTAGTGTTTGGGAGTCTTGCGGAAGCGTAGGGCTCCTTTTTTTTTGCCTATCGCCCAATTATTGTTTATTGATTATTGTTTATTGCAAAATTGCCTACTGCCCAATTGCCTATTTGCGACCTTTGCGGTTAAACTTTTTGTCGCAAATTTTGAAAAGTAATTAAAATATTTATTAATTTTGTGGAGCCAGATTATTGGTGTTTTGGCGTTTCATGAAGTGTAGGAGTCCTGCTGGAGCGTAGGGCTCCTTTTTTTTTGCTTACTACCAAATTGTTTATTGATTATTGTTTATTGATTATTGTTTATTGCCTAATTGTTTAATTGCAAAATTGCCTACTGCCTAATTGAAAATTATTGCACCGAGTCAAAATCGTCTTTGTCTTTATTAAATTTTATTTGTCCCACAGGTTTGACGGAAACCTTGGTTTTTCCGTCTTCTTTAAATAATTCTACAGAGCATTTAAATATAGCAAAAGCACTGTTTTCTCTTCCGGCCGGCACATCGGTGTCTATTACCACCACTTTAGGAATATAGCCCTGTTTGGAGCATTTAATCTGGTATTTGGCATGCAGGTCTAGCTCCACCGGGTAAACAACGCCTGTATAATTAATAGTTTTAAACGGGTTTCCATCTTTGGTAATGGTTATCAATCCGGCTGGTTCAGTGCCGTTAATTTGCAAAACCAGTTTCATATTTAGTTTGCCGTTTGCTAATGGTAGCTCTGTAGTGGCTTCGTCCTTAGTTGTTATCACCAGGTTATTTACCTTAGGAGGTGTAATGGCTTCTTTACTCGTTTGAGGCTTTTTGTCAGTCTGAGCCGATGCATGATAGCCTAAGGCAATGCAAATAATAAGAGCTAGTTTTTTCATCATCTTAATTCAATGGATTAATGTTTATTGCCTATTCGCTATTCGCTATTGCCTACTTTAAACAAGCAATGGCAAAATGGTATCTGTATCTATCAACTTTTCGTTAAGAGGCATAAGCGAATGGTTGCTAAGAATGGTGCCAAGGCGCTTGAACTCGAATTTTTCGCTGAATTTGGAATACGAATTATGAACCATACGCATCAATTCTTCTTTATCCACCACATCTTGCAGGTCTATTACGTATGAGTCTTCGCCTACAAAAGTAAGTATGGTTTGCGGGCCAGCAGTGTAGGTACATGTAAATCGGCAAGCTATTCCTTTCTTTTCGGAGTTTCGCTTTCTCATCACATCAAATTCTATGGCAGATAATATCTTTTCGTTTTCAAGTAATTCTCTGGATGGTTGAGTATATTCCCATTTGGTTACCACCATTTCGGTTTGTTCTATCATTGGTTTGTTTTTTTATTTATTTGCCGCAAATTTATAATTTATTTAGACAATGTTGTTGGGTTTTTCCAATCTGATTACAAAAGGAGGAGAGTAGGAGGGGAGATTACGGAAAGTTTTTATACATCAAAGGTGGGCATACTTCTCTTCATACATCTTTGGCAGCATTAGTTTAACCTTGTTCCATTCTTCATCAATAATGCTGTAGAAAGCCACATTTCTTTTTTCGCCATTTCTAATCACCATGTTTCTTAAAACGCCTTCAAACTGTCCACCTATTTTTTCAATAGCTTTTCGCGAACGCAAATTTTTATCCGAAGTAATAATTTGCACACGCACGGTTTTCAATACTTCGAAGCAATAATTTAATAATAAATATTTACACTCTTCGTTATATCCTTTTCCCCAGTATTCGGGCAAATACCAGGTATAACCAATTTCCAAATTGAGGTGTTCTTCGTTCAGTCGCAATAATCGGGTAGAACCCATTACCCTTCCATTCTGCTTGTTGATGATAATAAAAGGGTATTGTTCTTTGGTGTCGCGCTTTATCATGGCCTCTTTAAGGGCCATCAGCAAGAGTTCTTTGTCCCAGCCTTTAACAGGCATATAGGTCCATATCTTTTCGTCTCGACTGGCATTTATAAGCTCATCAAAATACGCTTCGGATAATGGCAACAACAGCACCTTGTTTCCTTCTAATTGTAAGGGGTGTTTTATCCAGTCCGCCATTAGTTGTTTATTATAATGTCAAAAGTTCATTACTCTTTTCGTATTGAAATAGGCCCTCAACAAGGGGTTATCGCAATGTCATTATTTCAATTTTCATATACGGATAGTAAGGCAGAGTAGAAAGTTTTTGGTCAGCGTGCTGCTTGTCGTTAGCCATTAACACCAGATAAATGCCGGCTGCATCTTCTTTTATGTATGTTGCCAATAAGGTTCCGTTGGTTTCCCATTCCTTTATTATCTCTTGCTCCTTTGGCAATAATCTCATTCTTGTTTCATCGTCTATTCCTTGCAAAAGGATGTCAATCATAAATTTTTTCATTGTTTATTTTTTTTTGGTTGTTTACTTGTTTGGTTTTCGGTTGTCCTTGTTTTAAAAAATTTGCCAAAGATAATATTATGCAATAAGTCTATAATTATTTTAATCAACCACCTTTTATATTAACGATAGGCGGTAATAATTTTTAAATCTTATCGAATATATAATCCGTACCATTCGCGTTTTCTGTTTGGCTGTTTAACTTATACCCCCGCGAAGACATAAAGTTTATAAACCCTTCCTGAGTTTTGAATAAAGAGGCAGCACCGCACCAGTCGCAGATATACTCAGTCTTGGTGATAGCCGCATTAGCAGTTGATGTAGTAACCTTTCGTTGGGCCATATAACCTGTACTGTCATCTGTTTTATTCAAACTAATCTCAAAGCGGGCAGAGGTAATCGTTTTTACTTCATCTTTCTTAACGGCAGTTAATTCGGTTAGGTTTTCAACCTTATTCGAATCCGGTTTTGTGGTGATATTGGTTGCCAGATATAATGTGGTCTTATCGTTTTCAAAGTTGTGGTAGGAAGGGTCGGTGGGATTTGGGTCGGTGGGAGTTGGTGGGGTGTTGCAGGCTACTGCTATCATAGCAGTGCACAATAGAAATATTATTTTTTTCATTTTAGTTATGTTGCTATTCTAAGTCGTTAGTTTTTCTTTACAAATTTACAACTATTATTTAAATACGATGTGCGTAATGAGCCACCTGCTAATTAAAGTAACGAGCAAAACTACTTCGCCTTGGGTGCATAAGTTAGTATTGATTCAATTCTCGTTTTACTTAAATGATAGTTTATTTAGCTTGTATTAATGCGTTGCTTTAAAGTGATATATAAATTAACGTTTCGAAAAAAAAGGATGTGAGTTATAAACCACGAATTAAGGATGAATGAACACACTTTGCTATTGATTATTCAATCGCAAATTCTTAATCTGTATGTATTTTCTTATTAACCACACAAAACAATTTAACGGTTTAAGGTGTTAATTCGGCTTAGTATGGTTGTAATTCAACTAAAAGTAAGAATAGAAAAAAGAAAATTAAATTATACTTGCGAATAACAAAATTTCTGTATTTGTTGTTTAAAAAGATATAACTTTGCATCCGATTGATAGCTTATTAAAGCGAAAAAAACGACCAATAATTAAATAGTTTATATACTTATGATTTCCAACAATCAACCGAAAAAACTAGTATTACCAGCCACCACCAATTTGCCATTTGTAGATTTCGATAGTCAAACAGGGGTATTTATTATCAAAGGGCGCTCGTTTTCTGAAAATGCGTTGCCTTTTTATGAGCAAATAAATGCATGGGTGGAGGCTTATTTGAGCACAAAACCAACATCAACTTACCTTACCATAGCTTTTCAATATCTCAATACTTCATCCGGAGTGCAGATTTATAGTTTTTTAAAAACACTTCATCAATCAAAAGTAGAAGGTAATTCGCTTACCGTTATATGGGGGTATGAGGATGATGATGACGATTTACAACAAGTAGGGGCCGATTTTTCGTCTGCTCTTGGCCTTCCTTTCGAATTTAAAGTGGTGGAGTTTGAATAGTATTAAAATGGTGAGTTTTATCTTTCCATCATTTTTTCTTAATTCTTTCCCTATTCTCCTCAAAAATATTCATTACATAGCAAATAAAGTAAGCAATTAGTAACACTGCCATTTTCAAAAATGGGTGTTAAAAAATAATATTGTAACTAAATTATTTGTTAATTTTGTGGCGAAAGCAAAACAGCATATTAACAAAAGATAGCTGTAGCTGAAATAGAGTTTAATCCCTAAAAACTGAAACTATGGACGCGAATAACGAAAACAACAGACTAATAATAGAAGCTACCAATAATCTTCCTTTTGTAGATTTTAACAACAATACCGGAATAGTAATTATTAAAGGGCGCTCATATTCCGAAAATGCATACACTTTTTATTCCCGACTGAATAAATGGGCAAACGATTATTTGTTATCAAAACCAAAATCTACCCATATTACTTTAGCCTTTCAGTATCTCAATACATCATCGGGAGTGCAAGTGTTTAATTTTATACGAAACATGCAGCAGTCTAAAAGCTATGGAGATTTGCTTACTGTTGAATGGGGCTATGAAGAGGATGATGACGATTTACTCCAGTTGGGTCAGGATTTTTCTACAGCCCTTCAATTGCCTTTCGAATTTAAAGTGGTGGAGTTCGATTAAAAGTCGGTTGCTGGATAGTAGCCAATAGTTTTTAGCAAACGGTCATTCGGCTATGTAAAATGGTTAGCAGGTAATAGGCCATTCTCTTCTGCCTATTCGTTATTCTCTAATCCTTATTTCAGGTATTTATTTATTTCATACATTTGACAACTGATTGGTCGAATGTTCCAAATGAAAAAAATGAAAACATGACAACATGGCTGTAGAAAATAAAAAAAAATCAGAACTGTCCGCTACCTTTGTATTCCATTCAAAGCCCTCGCGAGCGCTTACTGTTATCACCTGGATAAGTGCTATACTTGTTCTTCTTGGAGAATTTTTTAAAGTAAATCACTACCCCGGAGCAAGTCCAATGCTTATTTTAGGAAGCTTTTGCTTTTTGCTATTTTACCTTCCATTATACTCCATCGAAAGTTGGAGGTTTAAAACCTCTCTTCTAACAAAAATAGCCCTTATAATTCAAGTGCTGATTTTATTCTTGATTGGAACCGCATTTTTATTTAAACTAATGCATTGGCCTGGTAGCGGCCCGTTGTATATCCTCTCCAATTTGATTCTGATTGTTGTTATTTTGCCTTTTGGACTTTATCATCTGGTTAAAGCCGGTCGTTCTTCCTTAATCAGTTTTCACTCTGTTTTTTTAGTTATTTATTTTTTCTTGCTTTACGTGGGTTCACTTACGGGTTCGGGCAGTGGTAAAATAAGTATTGATGCTGTGCAAATGCAGGGGGTAAACACCGAACAAGCACTGCAAGCCGCTACTTCGCGCAATCAACAGTTTTATGCAACACTTAATAGTGTTAGTAAAAATCAAAATAAAGTACTTTTTGATAAAATTATCAAACTTAAAATTTTTACCGATTCGTCTATTGCCTATATTCATAATCTGCAATCACTCTTGTTATCTCAGGCCGACAATATTCCAATTGCTGTAGCCGATACTCTTTCTTCCATTTATATTCAAAGTACCAACAATATGGATATTCCTACCAAAATTTTGATAGGGAATGAATATGATCTGAATAAAGGCTGGTATTCGGCATTTAAATTAAAAACCGTAATTCATGCATATAGAGATTCGTTACTCAACATGGTGCAAACTCAAAACCGCACCATCATTGAAGAAGGTTTTAACCTGAAAACAGATAATTATACAGATGCCGAAGGGGAGCCATTAAAATGGGAAATGGCCAATTTCTATCATAAGCCCTTTTTATATATTTTTAATACACTAACCAATATAAGGTACGAAATAAAAAATGCAGAATACCAGGTGCTCACCGATATTGTAAATTCCGGCAATAGCGAATTGAATTCGGCTTTGTTCAGTCAGATTACTGATTTAAATACAAAGTATGATGCATTTAAAAAACAACAGCAAATTACCAGACTTCAATCCGAAAACGATAAGAGTATGGAACTGCTGAATAACAAAGATTCCGAACTAAGCCACTCACAACAAATTATTATTTATTTTCTATTGAGTACTCTTTTGTTTATTGTTTTGTTGTTCTTCATCATTCGGAGCAATTATCTTCGCAAGCAAAGTAATAAAAAACTGAAGGAACAAAAACAAGTTATCGAAACGCAAAAAACAATAGTAGAAGAAAAGCAGCGCGAAATTTTAGATAGTATTGAATATGCCCTGCGCATACAAACGGCAATACTTCCACCTCCACGTATTGTTAAACAGTACCTCGAAAACTCTTTTATTCTTTATTTACCAAAGGATATTGTAGCAGGTGATTTTTACTGGATGGAACAGGTCCCTCCCAGCCACCCCGAAGGGGAGATGACTATACCCGGAAATACTATGCACAAAGAATTTGCAAGCAACATCTCCTCCCCTTCGGGGAGGTCGGGAGGGGCCATACTTTTTGCTGCCTGCGATTGTACGGGACATGGTGTGCCGGGAGCGATGGTGTCGGTAGTTTGTCACAATGCTCTCAACAGAGCCGTTCGGGAGTTTGGCCTCACCAAACCATCCGAAATACTGGATAAAACTGATGAACTGGTGATAGAAAATTTTTCAACCAGTGAGGAACTGATAAAAGACGGAATGGATGTATCGCTTTGTGCACTTAATCTTGAAACAAAGGAATTGCAGTGGGCCGGAGCCAATAACCCACTTTGGATAGTACGCAACACCCAACAGTCCAACTTTGAACTAATAGAAACCAAAGCTGACAAACAGCCCATTGGTATGAACGAAGACAGTAAGCCATTTACTAATCATACCTTAATTTTGACTAGTGGAGATACCATTTATCTCTTCACCGATGGTTTTGCAGATCAATTTGGAGGCGATACCGGAGATAAAAAACTTACACGAAAAAGATTTAAAGAACTTCTGCTTTCTATTCAAAATTACGATATGCAGCAACAAGGCGAAGAACTTAAAAAATTCTTAGAAAACTACCGCAGAACAGTAGAGCAGATAGATGATATACTGGTGATAGGTGTAAGGGTGTAAAGAAAAATGGATTTGTAACAGGATTATTTCTTTTGAGGAATAAATTCACCTCCATCGCCAATCTCAGTTCTCTCAACTCATTACCCGATTAAAACAACATCTGTTCGAAAAAGCCACCAATCTGAAGTTCGGTGTCAACAAAATGAATTTCATAAATCCAAAAGCGTTCGTTTCCGTTTTTATCTTTATCACTCATTAAGGTGTGATTGTCTGGATGAATGTAATTGATGGTTTCTTCGCCCACTATTTCTTCGTGAGGAAAATTACCGATAAGGTGTCCACAGTGGTTATTGCCATATTGCCAGCCATAACGTAAAGCCGATTGGCAGGCGAACTGATACAACTGAGCACCGGTGATATTATTTTTGTTTTGAAAATAAAACTCCCTTCCTTCAGCCCAGGCTTTTTCGATATCGTTCTTAAGTTTAATTTTTTTAGCATCACTTCCCAACACATAAGTACGACCAATGTCGGCTTCCCAGTCTTCGAAAACCGGACCGAAATCGAAAAACACAATATCATCTGTCTGTAAAATTAAATCAGGAGGATTTTCGCGATAAGGAAACAAAGTATTTTTCCCTGCTCTCACTATTCGCTTATGCCAGTATTTTCGAATACCAAAGAGTTCGAATGCTAAATTAAATACAGCAGTATTGAGTTCGTGTTCGCTTTTGCCAGCCTGCACTATTCCTCTTTCTTCTATGGTTTGAAACAGAATAGCCGCTTTCTTTTCGGCCTCCGTAAGGTTAAGTAATGTTTGGTTCATTCGTATCGAAATTGAAAATAAGTTATTCTATTTTAAAACCCGTATCCAATGTTTATTCCGCATACAACACTTAATGGCCATTTATAAGGCGATATATACCACCATTGGTTTTTAGGATCTATTTTTCCATAACGGTATGTTGTGGCATGATAGTACAAGGTGTTTTTTTTGTAGCCCAATCCGGCATACATATCAAACGTAAGTCTTTTCTTTTTGGCAGCTTGCAAACCAACAATGAGGTTGATATTAAAGTTATGAAAATCGTAATACGTTTTAGAGTAATAGCGCTTTAAACCTTCGTAAACCCGGGTTTGAGAGTATTGAACCAATGGTCCGAAATAAAAGCCGGACGGAGCGTACTTTCTTTTAGGTATTAAATAAATTTTATGCGCATACTGTACCTTCCACCCCTGCACTTTGTATTTTTCGTTCGAATTAAAATGAGCAGAATCTTCGAGCATCATCAGGAACACACTTTTTCCAAGCCATGACACACCAAATTGTTCCGACTGTGTTCGCCCTGTCGGTATTTCGGCCATCAAACGATATTCTGCCGTAAAAGGAAAAGTACCACCGTTCAGAAATGCCGTGGGACTTGTTTTTATTACCATTGGAGCATCATAAATGCGTTTTTTGAGCGGATTGGATTTTATTGGTTTTAATCTTACTGTATCCGATGGGCAAAATGCATTTGCTGTAAAAAGAATACAAACAAGCACAACTGAAATGATAAATTTCAGTAAACGCATTGTCTTCGTTGTCGTTTTCAGAATTAACATGAAGGGGCTATAAAAAGACAATGGTTATTCATTATAAAGAATATCTGGCCATCGGAGTTGTAACCTGTGAAGTAAACTCTTTTTTAAGAAATTTGAAATACCCTGTAATGGCTATCATGGCAGCATTATCTGTGCAATATTCAAACTTGGGGATAAACACAATCCATCCCAATAGTTCTTCGTTATCGAGTAACGCCTTTCGTAGTCCGCTATTGGCCGACACACCACCTGCAATAGCAATTTGATTAATGTTGTGTTGAAGAGCTGCTGTTTTAAGCTTACTCATCAAAATTTCAATTATGGTGTGTTGTATCGAGGCAGCAATATCGCACAAGTTTTCAGTAACAAATTCAGGATTTTTACTACTTTCATTATTAATAAAATTCATGAAACCTGTTTTGAGTCCACTGAAACTAAAGTTCAAATCGGGAATCTGAGGTTTGGTAAATTTGAATTTCAAAGGATTTCCCGAAGCAGCGTATTTATCGATAATTGGTCCACCCGGATAAGGAAGGTTCAATATTTTTGCAGCTTTATCAAAAGCTTCACCTGCTGCATCGTCAATGGTTTCGCCCAATACAGTCATGTCAAAATAGTCCTTAACTAGTACTATCTGAGTGTGGCCTCCCGAAACAGTAAGGCAAAGAAAAGGAAACGATGGAGATTTAAAACTACTGCTATCCTCAATAAAATGTGCAAGTATATGTGCCTGCATGTGGTTTACTTCTATCAAAGGAATGTTGAGCCCCATGGCAAAAGCTTTAGCGAAAGAAGCACCAACCAAAAGAGAGCCCATTAATCCCGGCCCTCGTGTAAATGCAATGGCGGAAATGTCCTCTTTTCTAATTCCGGCTTTGGCTATGGCTTGATGCACCACAGGAATAATATTTTGCTGATGCGCACGCGAAGCTAATTCAGGTACCACACCTCCATATTGTCGGTGCACCTCCTGACCGGCTACAATGCTGGCAAGCAATTTGCCATCTTGTATCACAGCGGCTGCTGTGTCATCGCAAGATGATTCAATGCCAAGAATGATGTTGGGTTTGTTCATATTTAGTACATTTGCCCTGATTAAGACGGACTAGAAGGCTCAAAGTTATTAAAAAACTCGGTAAAATATTATTTCGGATTTTATCAACACTCATTTTTCTGTTGATACTTGCGTTTGTGTTTATTCAGGTGCAGGCTGTGCAAACCTTTCTGGGGCACAAGGCTGCTGCGTATCTATCGAATAAATGGAACACAAAAGTGGAGATTGGAGGTTTGGATATCCAGTTTTTCAAAAAAGTGGTGCTGGAAGATGTCTACATTCAAGACCTGCACAAAGACACATTGCTTTATGCCAAGAAGATTAATGTTGGTATTGGTGAATTAGATTTTAAACAACACATACTTCATATCAACGATGTGGTGCTACTCAAAAGTAATACAAAATTAATAAAGTACCTCTCTGATGATGACCTCAACCTGCAATTTATTATCGACTCATTTAAATCAAAAGATACCACAACAACGCCTTCAGCTCCCTGGGATATAAAGGTTCGTGGAGTAACATTGGTTAATTCGGCATTTACCTATCGCAACGAGCATGATACGATAATCACTACAGGAATAGATTTTGTCGATTTGAATTGTCATGATATCAATACGCAGATAAATGATGTTAAATTTAATAAGGACACTATCTTCGGTACTATTGCCTACCTGTCAGCTATGGAGAAATCCGGATTTATCTTAAACAACTTGAACAGTTATGTAATGGTAAGTTCAAGTGGCATTCAACTGGATGAGCTTTCGATTAAAACCCCAGACAGTCAAATATCAACTGATTTAACCTTTAAATACAGCCATTATCGAGACTTCAATGATTATGTAACCAAAGTAAAGATGATTGCCAATTTCGACCATTCAAAAGTCGAAATGTCGGATATTGCTTACTTTGCTTCAGGATTAAAAGGTATCAGTAAAAAATTAATCGTTTCGGGAAAAGTGAGCGGAACCGTTAGCGACCTGCGAGGAAAAGATATGGATATTTACCTTGGAGGTTTTACACGATTTAATGGTGATTTTGCTCTAACCGGTTTACCTCATATTGACGAAACAGTAATTTATCTCAACGCAAAAAACATTAGTACCAACTATGGTGATTTAAGGGAAATACCAATTCCTCCATTTTTATCTCACAAAACTTTGGATGTACCCATTGCTGTCGCAAAGCTTGGCAACATGAAGTTCAAAGGAACGTTTACAGGTTTGTATAACGATTTTTATGCTTATGGTGATTTTACTTCTGCACTAGGTAATCTTTCATCCGACTTATCCGTAAGGCATGACATTGCCAAAAACAAAGAGTTTTATCAAGGTAAATTAAAAACACAGGCATTTGATTTTGGGAAATTTTTTAACGTGAGTAAACTGGGAACAGTTACCATGGATGTAAATGTGGATGGTTCGGGATTAACCTTGAATGATGTGGCAGCTAAACTTACAGGAACAATTAACAGTATAGATTTAAACAACTACAGTTATAAAAACATAGCGATTGAAGGTAAAATAGCCGATAAAATCTTTAAAGGAAAATTGAATGTGTCGGATGAAAATATCGACCTTGACTTTTTGGGAGGAGTTGATTTTACGCACAAGTTACCACATCTTGATTTCGTAGCTACTTTAAACAATGCTGATTTAGGTGCACTACATTTTATCAATACTACTGCCAAATCTAATTTATCATCTCAGATAATTGTGGACGTAACCGGAAATAATATTGACAATTTACTGGGACAAATTAATCTGGATAATACAGTTTACAAGAAGGGAAAAGAAACGTATAAAGTTTCGGTGTTTAATCTTGTGTCGGCTGAGGAGAACGGACAAAAATCAATCACCCTTAATTCGGATTTTTTAAATGCTAAAATTAACGGAACGTTTAAAGTACTCGAACTTCCGCTTACGTTGGAAAAGTTAATGACCAACTATCTTCCTTCCTATTTCAACAGCACAGTGAAAGCTAAAGCCATCACACCTCAGAATTTTGAATACTCCTTTTTATTCAAAAAAACAGATGCGGTATCACGATTGTTTTTGCCTGACATAAAAATTGCTCCCAAATCTGAATTGAAAGGCAAGTTTAATTCTAACTCCAATCAATTAGTGTTAAAAGGAAATTCAGACAAATTAATTATAAAGGGAATTGAATTAAAAGACTGGTATATCGACTTGCAAACAAATGGAATTATGGATTTCAAAACTGGATGCAAAAGGCTTTACACCACAGACAGCAGTTGGTTAACCGATTTTCATTTCTCTTCTCAAACACGTGCAGACAGCATAAACATTGCATTAACATGGGACAACAAAACTCAAAATCAATATAAGGGAGATATCAAGTCGTTTGTATACATAAATCCCAATAGGGTTATTAAATTTAAAATTCTGCCTTCTGTTTTTGTTGTTTCAGATTCAGCCTGGACAATTGATAAGGACAATCAGATACTAATCGATTCGAATTATGTAAATGTAAATTCAATCACATTCGAACACGGTATGCAATCGTTTTCGCTTAATGGAGCATTGTCGCAAAACAAGGCCGATGCGCTTAAACTGATGCTTACTAATTTTAGTTTGGCTAATCTGAATTTGTTTACAAAAGAAAAGAACTTATCGCTGAAAGGCACAATAGATGGAGAATCGACTATAACGGATTTTTATCATGGCCTGGTATTCTCAAGCGATAATACATTCAAGTCGGTTTATATTAATGAAAACGAATTGGGTGATGGAAAGGTAATAAGTAGCTGGGACAATGCCACCGAAGCACTGAAATTAAACGGAAACTTTACATTGGGAATTGTTCCGAATATCGTTTTTTCCGGAAATTATTATCCTAAGAAGGAAGAAAACAATATTGATATGGACGTGAGTATGGAGGCACTTAAAATGCAATTGTTCGAGCCATTTGTGAAACAATATTGTTCTCGATTCAGAGGTTTTTTTGCCGGAAATATAAAAGTGAAAGGGTCGCTAAAAAAACCTGAATTATCAGGAGTAGTAAATGTTAATGCACAAAACATCACGGTAGATTATCTGAACACGAAATATAAGTTTTCTCATAATATTACTGTTGATAATAACTCCTTTGGTGTAGAAGATATGATAGTGTATGACGAAAACGGAAATACGGCCAAAGTCAGAGGGAAACTTTATCACGATAACTTTAAAAACATCCAGCTTGACTTCGATGTTCAGGCAAATAAATTTATGTGCTTGAACACTACCGAGGCCGACAACAGCATGTATTATGGAAAAGCATTTGTGTCAGGAATCGTGAATTTCTATGGATATGTTGATAACATAAAAATAAGTGCAAATGTTAAAACAGAGAAAATAACTCCCAGTGATCGCACAGAAAAAGTAAATGTTATTTCGAAAACAGAATTAACGAAGCTCTATATCCCATTGTCAAAGCAATCGGAGGTAAGTGAAAGTAATTTTATAACCTATGTTAAAAAAGACAGCGTGATTAAAATTAAAGATTCATACAATGTAAAATTGGGAGGACTGACGTTGGATTTTGATTTGGATGTTACGCCCGATGCGGAAATTCAGCTTATTTTTGATCAGCAGGTAGGGGACATTATTAAAGCCCGCGGATACGGAACCATTAATTTAAATATTAGTTCTAAAGGCGAATTTAAAATGTTTGGCGATTATGTGGTAGATAACGGGGATTACTTGTTTACATTACAAAATATCATCAACAAACGATTTGAACTCGAAAAAGGAGGAATCATAAGATGGAGCGGGGTGCCATATAAAGCCGACCTTAATTTGTCAGCCGTTTACAAAGCCCGTGCATCACTTATTCCTTTCTTTCCCGAAGACTCAACAGTAAGTATGAAAAAAAGAATACCTGTTGATTTAAAACTTTTGATGACGGGTGATTTATTGCAACCCGAAATCAATTTTGAAATCGGAATGCCTACTGTGGATGCTGATAAACGCCAAACGGTGTTAAGCTATATCAACACGGATGCTGAGAGAAACCGACAGGTGTTTTCATTACTTATTCTAAATAGTTTTGTTACACCATATCAACTATCCAATACCGGAAACGGCCCCACTGTGGGTTCGGCAGCAGGAGCGAACAGCAGCGAATTGCTGTCGAATCAACTCAGTAATATGCTTAGTAAAGTAAGTAAAGATTTTGATGTGGGAATTAATTATCGTCCGGGAGATGCCATCAGTAAAGAGGAATTAGGTTTGGCTCTTTCCACACAGTTGTTTGACGACAAGCTAACTATTGACGGAAATGTGAGCAACAGTCAAAATGTAAATTCTCAAAATGCCAATAACATTATAGGTGATGTGAATGTGGAATATAAATTAACCAATGATGGTAAGGTGCGTGTGAAGGCATTTAACAAAGCGAATGACAATAATAACAACCAATATGCCAGTGGGCCCTATACTCAAGGGGTCGGAATATTTTATCGGGAAGAGTTCGATTTTATAGGTGATTTGTTTTTAAGATACCTGAATGCAGTGAAACCGAAAAAACAAAAAGCCCCGGCAGCGGGTAATTAAAAACAATGCAGAAAAATATTAATTTTTAAAGTTTCGTTTTTAGAATTTAAACCATAACAAATCCCTTTGCATAATTATGCAAAGGGATTTGTTGGGATTCTAAAACCGAATTATTCTGCTTTTTTAGCCGCCTTTTTAGCTGCTTTTTTAGGAGCTGCTTTTTTAGGTGCAGTTTCAGTAGTATCAACTGCTGCTGCTGCTTTAGGGGCAACTTTTTCGGTTGATTTTTTTCTTGGTCTCGACACACCGTGCGAACCCATTGTTATTTTGCCTCTGCGGCTTTTTTTATCTCCTTTTCCCATAATGTATTTGTTTATTTATTTGTTTTATTTTAATTGCGATTGCAAACGTACATTTATTTTAGATAATAACAAAAATAAACTTTCTGAAACTTCTGAAAAATATATCAGCCTGCGTTTTTCTTACTCATAAAATCTCGTTCTATCATTTCCACTTTGCGAATACTATTACGAAGCCATTTTAGCAAAAGCTCCGACTTTTCATATTCCCTCAAGTGCCAGTCTATTCCCGATTTATGAAGCCTTTCTATCAATGAACGCATACAGAGAGCAGCCGATACCGAGATATTAAAGCTTTCTGTAAAACCATACATAGGTATTTTTACAAATTCATCGGCATGTTCCATCACTGTTTCCGATATGCCGGTAAGTTCTGTTCCGAAAAAAAGTGCGAGTGGCTTATCAATAGGTAATTCATCAATGGTTGTTACTTGTTCGTTGGGTGAAGTAGCAATGACGCGATACCCTTTTTGTTTCAAATTATTTATACAGGAAAGCGAATTGTTTTCTTCCTTTCGGTATTTATACAAATTGAGCCATTTTGGCGAACCCATAGCTATATCTTTGTTTACAGTGTATGCGTTTTTGTTTTCAATAATATGTATGTCCTGAATTCCAAAAATATCACAACTCCTCAACACAGCAGAAGCATTGTGGGGTTGATATAAATCTTCCAAAACCAACGTAAAATGGCGGGTTCGGTATTTTAGTACTTCGTCAAATTTAGCCCTTCTGGTTTCAGAAATAAACGAT
Organism: uncultured Bacteroidota bacterium; assembly: GCA_903926385.1. Lineage (GTDB taxonomy): Bacteria > Bacteroidota > Bacteroidia > 2-12-FULL-35-15 > 2-12-FULL-35-15 > 2-12-FULL-35-15. The sequence continues at coordinate 53,220 of CAIYIS010000052.1, read as the reverse complement.
GAAAGATAGTGGATAAGTTCAGCTTCCTGATTTTGTGATTTCAAATTAAATTGTCTTGATAAGCGGTGCAAAGATAATAGTTTTGGTTAATTAGGCAGGGCCTATCCACTAATTCACATTCTTCTGTATCTCTATTGTATGCCGTTATTTATTCAAGTTATGATTTCACTAGCTAATTCCATTATTAGTAACCAAAGATGGAGGTCAAGTAGTGAATTAGTTGTATCGATTACTGAAAGACCAATAGCTGAAAACCAAGAATATTTTATCAGTTATTAGGGCGATTTATACAAAGATTCACTTCTCTTATACAAAGACCCACATCTTTTATACAAAGAGTCAATTCTTATATACAAAGATTCACGTCTTTTATACAAAGACTCAAGTTCATGTATCAAACACTGATTATTGACAACCAGAATTCCCTTCAATTCCTTATTCTGCTTGCAAAAGAAGAGAAAAAGCGAAAGAAAGGAATTGAAAAACATAAAGCTCCCTCTAAAAGGAAGTTCTTTGGTTTTGCTGTTTATTATAAAAGTATATTTGTTGGTGATTTTGAATTAGAATCACTGTCTTTTGCAGGAGGAAAAACACTAGCATAAGCAAAGTACTTCAATTCCTACCCTTGTGGAGGTTAGGAGGGGCTTTTGTCCTTTTTAATCCAAGTTATCATTTCAGTAATCAACTCTTCCAGTTCCGGAGTGCTTTTTTCGAAAGGGTGCTTGGTATTGTAGGTATGGGTAGCGTTAGGAATAATTTTGCATTGTGAGTTATGACCGAACTCTATGTTCCAATTATTCATCGTTACAGAATGTTCCAGCGGAACGGCTTCGTCTTTTTCTCCATGAAGTAATAAAAAATCTGAATTCACTTCTTTCAAATCTGATTTTAAATTCCACTTCAAATCGGCTTGTTTTATTTCTTCAAGAAACTCTTTGCCCTGCGGAAGTTCTTGTTTTGTTCTGTTATTTTTCTTGAGCAACACTCCTGTTTTTTCCCATTCTTCCATCACCGAAGGGGGCCACAATGCAATTGATTTTACACACGAAATAAGTATAATTCCATCTATCTTGAATCCTTCAGCAATAAGTTGTTTGGCTGCAAACAGAGTGGGTACACTTCCCATACTATGGCACATTAAATACAATCCCTTATAGGCATTAAACTCATTTCTTTTATTCACTATTTGTTTAACCGTTTCATACAGGTCGAGGGTTTCGAGGCGCATACAGTTTTTCTCATACAGAGATAGGTCAGCAAAATAGTCAGAATTGCCCTTTACACCTCCATGACTGAAATTATAACTGAATGATGAAATACCATTAATACCGAATTGCTCCTGAATGTATGGAAACATACCATAGTTGTAAAATCCGTTATGACCGTTTGTAATCACTATTAATGGCGAATTCTCAGAATCACTTTTTTGGTAAATTCCATCTACTGTTCCGTGAGAAAATGTAAACGTTTTTTCTGTTTTCATTTGATGTGCTTATTTCATTCATTAATAATTTATCTATTATTATAGGGTAGGAGAGGGGTACGTTAACTCACCGTTTGAACATAACTAGAACTTAGAGTTAATGCTGAAAGCAATGTAAACAGAAAGTAAAACATAATGACTTCCTGTTTTAAAATTCTCTTACAGCCCTCACAAAATAGGCATTGTACCTATTGTAGTAATCGTAAGTATCTCCCGAATAAAAATCGAATATCCATGCAAAATCTGATTTGTTTTTAGACGAGCTCCAATAATTTTTAGAAGCAAAACTTTTTACACCTTGTTTTTTATACAATAACTGATAAATCAATACCAGTTCTTCTTTGGTGGGTAGTCGCCAGTTTGTTTTACCTCCGCCATTGTATGCTTCACACATTATTTTGGCTTCGGCCCAATTCGATTTACCTAAATCTTCAACCGAACAGATTAATCCATGTTCTCCTTTATCGTTTGCATACACTATCATTCCACCTTCAAACATTTCACCGGTTCGGGTATACTGCTCTTCACTCTCATCAGCCACTGATTTATTCAACGAATCGATGAGGTTGTCAATTTGTTTTAGGAGTTTATGTATTTCCGGCAATTCGCTTTCTATGGCCGCTATGCTTTCTTTCAATTGAGTAATCGTATTTTCTTTTTGGCGTAAAACGCTTTTGTATTTTTGCGATTCGGTTAAAAGCTTTTCACGCTCTTCGTTTTTCTTTTTATTCTCTTCTTCTTTTATCTTTGCTTTTTCTTCAGCGGCTTTTTGAGCCGCTGTTTTGTATTTTATTTTTATTTCCTCCTCTTTTTTTCTAAGCTCTTCACCATAACGCAATATTATTTCCTGTTCTTCAGCACTAGTTTTTTCTTCTACTTTCGGACTTTTGAATTTTAAATCATACTCATGACGCTTTTGAGTATTTATTAATACTTCGTAAGCTTCCTGAATGTCTTTAAAACGTTCTTCAAAAAACTTATCCCCATGATTTTTGTCTGGATGAAACTGTAGTGCTAATTTGCGGTAAGCTGTTTTAATCTGAGGTTCGGTAGCCTCTTTTTCAATGCCAAGTGTGTAATAGTAGTCTTTCATTTAATATTACTTCTGCGTTCGAAACGCCTTGTTAAGTTTAAAAAATGCTTGTGAATAGCATGGCAAATGTATTGTTTTCTGACAATCATACACGGTCGACATTTATTATTATTAATAATTGCCTGTTCATATCTTAAGGTTCTTTTACTACTAAAACAAGAGTAAACTTTTGCACGTGTTTTGTTCAAAAAAAAATCCCTGCATTTGCAGGGATTTCTTTTTGTTTATGCTGTTTTTCTATTTCTGCGAAAACTGATTCAGCGCATTTCGTTCGCAGTTTTTTACAGCCAACTCTATTCTAATGATGTTGTACACTACCAAAGGTAAAGGCATCCATTCGAAATTGGCTTTTTCCCAAGTAACAGGTTGATCGTTTACCATTTGTTCTTTGCGATCCAATAGTGTTAAATCAGCTGATGGATCAATGGTTTTCACGGTGTTCTTAAAATTGTCGACTAGCGCATTCATCTTTGCTACCGTGTATTTGCTTTGCACATGGTCGGTCTCGAATAGCAAATTAGTAATTGTGTTATTGGCTCCTTCGCTTCTCAAATCATCCAACTTCACTTGTTTTGCTTGTTCTTCATTCATGTCAAGGGATGCAGCAGTAAGATAAATTTTCATTTCATCCAAATAGTTCATCAGCTCGTCAGCAGATGCTTTCAGTGGTTTAAAATCTTTTTTCGCACTGTCGCTAGAAGAGTTCAACTTCGCGTACATAGTAGCATTGTCGGTTCTCATGCTGTTCAGCAGGGCATCATTCTCTATAACACCGCGCCAAAAATTATCCGACACCGGTCGTGGTGTTCCCGTTCCTGTCTCGGTAATAAACAGACCTACACCTGCAATGATGAGGATAACTGTAGCTGTAGCATTCATTTTATTAGTAGTGTTTTTGTGTACCGAAATAAAATAAACAGGCAAATAGCCCAGAATAAGCAGCACACCGCCCATCACCGAAATCAATCGAGCATCGGGCCAATGCATAACGCGAAATAACACCCCGCAGCAAATAAGCAGTGCAGCCACAAACCCGATGATGCTAAGTAATACACTTCTGTTGCTCTCTGCAGTGGATTTGAATTTGAGAATAAACAGCAACGGAAGAAACAATACAGTAAGAAAGAAAGTTCCAACTATCAGTAGCGGGGCAGCACCCGGCCAATGTTGAAATTTAAAGATAGCACCAAACAGTATCAATAAGGAAGATACGTAACCAGAAATTTTCATTGTCGAATTCATAAGATAATAATGTTTAAAAGTTAATACTCGATTTGTCTCGTCCTGTATCTCTTTCAATCCTTTGTCGCCAAATAGCAAGAGGGTTTCCTGATACACAGAATCGAAGTTCCTGTATTCATCAAGACTATTTTCAATTATACAACATATGTGATCCAGCAGATCGATACTTAAGTCAGGAGAAGTAATTCCCCTGACTCTAATATCGTTTTCAATAAAGGCAATTTGTTCTTCAGTCAAACTAAACATAACTCACTCTAGGCTTGAGATCAAGCAAAACATTCATTGTATTAATGAAATCGGCAAATTCGAAAATCTTTTCCTTCGCTCTCTCCTCTCCGGAAGAAGTGAGTGTATAGTATTTCCTAACGCGTTTGCCAATGTTAACCGTTTCTGTTGTTACTATGCCTTCTGCTTCCAGCTGATGAAGCATTGGGTAAAGCGCGCCTTCTGTAATAACAATTTTCGAGTCGGTCAACTCTTTTACTTTTTGTGTAATCTCGTACCCGTACATTTGTTTTGTTTCGGATAACAACTTTAAAACAATCGTTTTTAAAGTTCCTTTAATTAGCTCTGATGAATACATGCCGCAAAGATACATAAGAATATTATGCATAAGCAAGTGTAGTTAAAAATATTTTTTCATTACGCTGATAAATAACGAAATAAAATTTATCTTTTTTTTGAGGAAGGGTGTATTTTGCTCAAAATCGACTATTTTTTGTTAATGGAGGTGATGAAAATGAAGAAATGAAAGGGTGTTTTTACTTAAAAAACACCTTTCAAAAAAATAATATGAATTTCAGGAAATTATTTTGTTAGCATCACGCTTCCTTGTTCTTTTACCACTTGCTGATTGCAATAAGTAACTACAAGGGTGTACACAAATTCGCCTTCGTTCATAGGCGTTCCAAGGTAAGTACCATCCCAACCTTTAAGTAGGTCTGTCGATTCGAAAACTTTTTCGCCCACTCTGTCGTAAATATTTAGGTCAATACTCTCAATTCCGATACCCTTCACCAGCAACACATCGTTTATCCTGTCTGCGTTTGGAGAGAATCCTGTTGGCATAAAGTAGGAGTAATTTTGTAAAACATATAAAATTGTGGTATCAGCCGCTGTACAACCATTATTATCTGTGTATTGACAATAAACTGGAGTGGTTACGGTGGGTGAAACAATAGCTTCAGGACAAGTATTGCAGGACATCAAATTCGAAGGTCCCCATAAATAAGATGTTCCTAAAGGAACTGTGGTAAGATGTGACGATTCACATGCGTTTAGCATGGTATTGCCGCTTATTGAAAAAGGAGTAGGAGCTACCACATTCACATAATTTTGTATGGTGATGGAATCGGTACCATGAATATTACTTACCACAAGTGTTACAGAATATTGTCCAAGTGAAGTATAACAAACATTTATTGGCCCTTGAACATTAGCTGTGGCCGGTATTCCTCCCGGAAAATGCCACAACCAGGTAGTTGGCGAATTGACACTCATATCGGAAAACGTTACACAACCACTATTGCAAATGGTAAGTGGATATGCAAATAAGTTGGCAATAGGCGGTACACAGCTATTTACCGTAACTGAGGCAACTGTACTAGAACTGCATCCTGCAGTGGTTCCGGTAACAGTATAGGTTGTTGTTGAGGTAGGCGATGCCGTGGCATTTCCTCCTACTGAACCCATAGCCCCGGCACTCCACGTATAAGTGGTTGCTCCTGTTGCAGTAAGATTTGCAGTTTGTCCGGTACATATTGTATCCGAAGTAACAGTTACTGACGGTGTAGCCGTAACAGTAACTGTGGCTATGGCTGTATTCGAGCAGCCAGATGTGGTACCTGTAACCGTATAACTCGTAGTAGAGGCGGGAGTAGCTGTTGCGTTTCCTCCTCCGGTAGATGTTGCACCTGCTGACCAAGTATAACTTGTGGCTCCTGTGGCAGCAAGCAATGCCGTTTGTCCGGAACAAATTGCCGGAGAGTTGACCAATATTGTTGGATTATTAATAATTGTAACAGTTGATACCGCAGTTCCTGTGCAAGAACCTGTTGTTCCAGTGACAGTGTAGGTGGTAGTTACGATGGGATTTGCTGTTGCGCTTCCTCCTCCTGAACTTACTGCTCCTGCACTCCATGTATAGGAGGCTGCTCCTGTTGCTGTAAGTGTTGCTATTTGTCCGGCACATACCGAAGGAGAATTAACTACTATTACGGGATTAGGGTTTACAGTTACTGTCGAAATAGCGGTATCCGAACAAGTCCCTGTTGTCCCGGTAACAGTATAGGTAGTGGTAGCAGCAGGCGATGCTGTTGCATTTCCTCCTCCGGTTCCGGTTGCTCCTGCACTCCATGTATAAGTGGTAGCTCCTGTTGCGGTTAGATTGGCAGTTTGCCCAGCACAAATGGTTGGTGAATTAACTGTTACCACCGGACTTGCATTTACGGTAACTGTTGATACGGCTGTACCTGTACAAGAGCCTGTGGTTCCCGTAACGGTATAAGTTGTGGTAGTTAAAGGAGCCGCTGTAGCGGTATTTGTTCCCGATGTTGTAGCCCCGGCACTCCACGAATAGGTAGTAGCGCCTCCGGCTGTTAGAGTGGCAGTTTGTCCTGAACAGATACTTGGAGAATTAACAGTTACAACAGGATTATTATTTACTGTGACTGTAGAAACAGCCGTGGCAGAGCATGAACCTGAAGTACCGGTAACGGTGTATGTGGTTGTTAATACAGGTGTAGCATTTGCTGTATTTACCCCTGTTGATGTTGCTCCGGCTGTCCATGTGTAGGTGTTTGCTCCGCTGGCTGTTAAATTAGCCGTTTGTCCGGAACAAATAGATGGTGAATTTACCGTTACGGTTAAACTTGGAACCACCGTGACCGTGGCTACTGCCGTATTATTGCAACCCGATGTAGTTCCAGTGACGGTATAAGTGGTAGTTGATGCTGGTGTAGCATCGGCCGTATTAATACCTGTTACCGTAACCCCTGCACTCCAGGTATAAGAAGTAGCTCCTCCTGCACTCAAATTAGCGGTTTGTCCGGTGCAAATGGTAGGCGAGTTAACAGTAACTACAGGCAATGCTGTTACCGTTAAAGTGCTTGTTAAAATACTGTCGCAGCCTGTAAAGGTGGTAAGTGAATCGACATAGACTCCTGCTGTGGTTTGATATGCTCCTCCTACAAGTACACTATCACCGCTGCAAATACTTAAATTCTGAGTGGTGAAAACTGGTGGACAAGAAATACACGAAGAAGTGCAAGAATTAAAAATTTCGTAACTATACCATGTGTAATTTGCTAAATTGAAAAGCCATACTTTACAATTGGCCCAGGATGTTTTGAACGAACCTGAAGTAATGGCTCCTACCGGTAATTGACTCATTCCAACATAAGCTCCATTGGCTTTGTTATAAACATAAACAGCGTTATTAACATAATCCAGTAATGCAATTTCTTTTCCGAGACACCCGGTGTACATTAAAGTAGTTGAATTAAGATTAGAAATAGGAACAGGAGTTCCGGTAATAGGGTAGGAGCCTAAAAAAGCAGCTGTGGCTCTGGAATAACGATAAACCGAACCATTAAAATAATACAACACTTCATTGGCCTGACAATCGAAGTCTCCGCAACTCTGTGCATCCGGCTGATTCATGCCCGTATTTATAGATAAACCTGTACTTAATGCCCAACCGGTTCCATTTAAATCGGCTTTCCATAATCCGGAAGTACTGTAACCATTACCTTCCAATTGATTTGTCAACGGATTCCACCACATACCTCTCCAATCGAATCCTGCTGTTGTTTGAAAAAGGGGAACTCCGGCTGAAGTCCATGTTTCGAGTGGAAATGAAGAATTACCAGCTCTAACTGCATAGTACAAACCTAAAATTGGGTTATAGGCCACTCCGCTATTGTTGTTACAATTGGTGTTTTGATGTACCAGCGTCATACCAGCTACAGCATTGGCAAGTAATGTGCACTGAGCTTGAGTAGTTGCACATAATGCCAATAAAAAGATACTTAAGAAAAGTTTTTTCATCATCATTGATTTAAGTATAAACACAGAACTGTATTATAAATAAGAGTGAAGTAAAACCGTTTGTAAACTCCATAACTACTCATAAACAGTGTCGAATTATAAAATTCTAAAATACACTTTAAACTTTTTTCTCGAATTAAATATTCTTTAATTCGCGTAATTCCAATTGCGAAAGTAGAAATAATTTTAGATTAAACGAAGTTTTGTCGGTATAAGTTTAAAAAAAATAGATGATTCATCAATTTTGCGATTATGCAGAAGGGAATAAACTATAATTAAACGCCAATCCATTAACAAATTGTTAAGCCCATATTCATATTCACCCTGAAAAGTTACTTTCACACCTTCAAACCCCACTTTCACACCTTTTGCCTAATTTCATCTGATTTGCATTGTACCTTTATAGTTTTTTTGTTTGCAAAGTGGAATATCATTCATCCTCCGAATCAGAAAAAGCATGTAATAACGTTCTTTAAAAGTCTTTTAAACGAGAAAAAGGAGTTGGGAAACAAGAAAAAGCGGCATTTGTACAAATCGTGTAGTGACTTGTACAAATTGTGTAGTGACTTGTACAAATTGTATAACCATTTGTACAAATCGTGTAGTGACTTGTACAAATTGTACAATGACTTAAACAAATCGTACAATGTCTTAAACAAATTGTACAATGTCTCGTTAAAATCGTTCATCATTTTAACGAGTTGTTTAATCATTTGTTTAAATTGTACAATGACTTAAACAAATCGTACAATGTCTTAAACAAATTGTACAATGTCTCGTTAAAATCGTTCATCATTTTAACGAGTTGTTTAATCATTTGTTTAAATTGTACAAAGTCTTAAACAAATTGTGTGATGACTTAAACAAATTGTACAATGTCTTAAACAAATCGTTCATCATTTTAACGAGATGGTGTTTTTGGGTGTTTAAATAAAAATGTACCAAATCAAGAAATTCAAAATGGAACACCATTTTCCTTTTTTCGTTAAGAAAAAACGAAATAATTGGCTTAAAAATTAACAAAACACAATGCAATCGGCATAACCCTCGCCTCAGTTATGGGGCTGCATCAACACATAATTGAATAACAAAAACAAAAATTAACGGGGCAAAATTAAAATAGGATGAAACTGGAAGAAGAGTTATTTGAATTTAATTTTTATTCGAATCTAATATTATTTCTTCTTGCCTTTTCCCTATTTGCTATTTATAAATTTGATCATGCATCCGTGGCTAACTTTATGAAACACCAAACTGAAACCATTAACCCTTATACTTTCGAATAACACCAATTTAAAATCTGAAATCTGAAATCTGAAATTTGAAACCTGAAATCTGAAATTTTTACCTCTTACCCTTCCGAGAACCAACATTTATTTTACCTACTGATTAAACTTTGTACATTTACCCTCGTCTTAACACTAAAAAGTAATGCAGGAATACACAGATGAAGAAATAATGGAGATGTTCAGGAACGAAGATTCCCGAAATATGTCCCTGCATTATTTGATAAAAAAATACGAAGTAAGGCTATACTGGCATATTCGAAAAATAGTGATAGACCATGACGATACGGACGATGTACTTCAGAATTCATTTATCAAAGTATGGAAAGCGATGAGCAAGTTTAAGGAGGATTCGAAATTATACACCTGGTTGTACAGGATAGCCACCAACGAATCGATTGATTTTTTAAGAAAAAAGAAACGAGCTGCTTTGGTGTCCATTCACCCGATAGAATACGAACTTGGCAAAAAAATGGAATCGGATGCTTACTTTAAAGGGGATGAAATTCAGATGAAACTTCAGAAAGCCATACTTACCCTGCCCGAAAAACAGAGAATAGTTTTTAATATGAGGTATTATGACGAAACGCCTTATCAGCAAATGGCCGAAATTCTGGAAACTTCGGAAGGGGCTTTAAAAGCTTCGTATCATATAGCTGCCAAAAAGGTGGAAGAATATCTGTTGAAACATTAAAGGGATAAAAACGAAAATGTCGGATAAAAATAACATAAACGCTACAGGTAAGGAAGACGAAAATTTTTTGTTTGGAAAAAACAAGGAACTTCCGTTTTCCCTTCCTACCCGTTATTTCGATGCACTTTCGGACAAAATAAAAAATAAGATAGAAGCTGAGGAAGAATTAAGTTCGATGGCTCTTTTATCAGAAATGGAAAAGAAAAGTGCATTCGATGTTCCGGCAGGTTATTTCTCCTCTCTCGAAAATGAAGTGGAGTTTCAGGCCGAACTGCAAGAGTTTACTGAACTCAGCCGAATAGGCAAACCTGTGCTGAAACCTGTATCTGCCGAATATTTCGATAGGCTCGGTGCTGCGGTTACACATAAAATAGAACAACAGGAAGAGCTGAAACAGTTCGAAATGCTTTATTCTATCAGCAAACAACAAAATTTTGAAGTTTCTCCGGCATACTTCGACACACTGGCCGATAAGGTAAAAGAAAGAATTCACAGCGGTAATTCGGAATCGGTATTACAACGCATAATTTTACTCATCTTCAAACCTAAATTTGCCGTTACCTTCGGATTGGTTGCTATTACTGCTGTGGCAGGTGTGTTGTATTTAAAATCGGTTAATAATACAGTAAATGACGGGGATTGCAAAACACTGGCTTGTCTGGAAAAAAGGGAAATGCTGAACGAACACACCATTCGCGAAATGGACGAAGACAATCTTTACGAAATGGTGGATGTAGACAAACTCGACCAACAGATAGGGCAAGCGGCTGTAGCCGATTCGGCAAAACCCAACACACAAACAGAAATTGAAAAGAAGAACTAATAAAATGAAACGTTTTTACACACATAGCCTTTTGTTTTCCTTTCTCTTGTTTTCCGCATTCTGTGCGTTAGGACAAACGGATGCTAAACGAGAAAAGATAGATGCATTGAGGGCCTCTTTTATTAACAAAAAAGTAAATTTTACTACCCGCGAAGCTGATGCTTTCTGGCCATTGTACAACGAAATGAACGATAAGCTGGATGCGGTAAGACGCACGTTTAAACAAAAATACAATCCTCAAACCAATTTTAATTTCGATACGGACAAAGAAGCCGAAGAATACCTGAATGCCGAATTACTGCTCAAACAAAAGGAATACGAACTTTTTAAAGAATATTACGAAAAGTTTAAAAAGATTTTACCGGTCAAAAAAGTAGCCGCCCTGCGCAGAGCAGAAGAAGATTTTAAAAAGGAAATAATTAATTCCATCAAAAATAATTAATGAGAATTAACAGAAAAGTAGCCGGTTTTCTTATTCTGAGCTTTGTAATTAATATTACAAAGCTTTTGGCATTTGATAACGACAGTACGAAAACCAAAACGCTGCATCCTCCCAAACATTATTTCAGCAACTCTTTTTATTTCGATTTGTATTCCCCAAACAAGCGCACACTCGATACCGTTAATACCATTTCAAAACAATTGAAATCGTATAAAATGAGTCAGCTTAATATGGGCTTTAATATTCCGTGCATTACCAAAGATTTTTATAACCACGATAGCACCCGAATTCAAAATATCCATTTTTTGCTTACCGGAGGTATGACCGCCCTCAACATGAATTTTGAAGGAATAAAAACACATACATTCATAAAAACATATATGGGTGTGCGGGGGATTTATAACAATGGAAAGAAGAGCATCTTCTTTGCCGAAATGGCCCCTTTTAATGCCTTCGACCTGGGTTATCGCAAAACGGGAAAACTTCGCATGTCGGCTACTGTATTGTATAATTGTTCCGTAAACCAATATTTTGCTTTCAGAGTGGGGTATTCTCGTTCGTTTCTGTTTGGCAATCTCTCCAACCTTCCTTACTTAGGTATTCGTGTTGGCCGACTGGATAAAGTAAATTTCAGTTTACAGTTTCCGAGAAGCATCACTTTTAATATTCCTATCGGCAATTATGTTCGCACCAGTTTATATGCCAAACCTCAGGGCGGCTTTTATACCTTTGCCAACAGCGATACCATTCATCTCGGCAATGCACTGTCGGACGATTACAAAAAATTAAACTTCGGACGTTCTGAGTTTTTATTGGGTACTCGCATCGATATTATGCCCTCCCGTCATTTCGAATTTTATTTAAGCGGTGGATTCACCACTCAAAACAATATTGAGTTTTTCCCTACCACCGGCAAACCCGATATGATTTATGGTTACAATAATTATTATAAAGAACACATTAAAAACGGGGTGTTTCTTAACTTCGGCATGATGTTCCGCTTTGGTAAAACCAAATCCATATACAACAGTCAGCAAATGTATAATGCCATAGATATGAATAACAGCAACAATTCTGGCGATATTAACCTCAATCATTCCAATGGCGAAATACCAAAGGCCAATCGGAAAATGGGAAAGAACAAAACCGATGATGTGGTAGATTTAATAGAAACACAAGATTTGTACTAAAAAAACTCAAAAATAACTATCCCCTAAGTCCCGCTGTTTGCGGGACTTTTTTTATTTTCTTTAAACATTATTTTAATATCTCAAATATTTATCTCACTTTTGGAAGGTTAATTTCTAAAAACGATGAGACATGATTAAAAAAATTACTCTTTGTTTATTGGTTTGTTTTTCATTTATCAGCTTTCTGCACGCTCAGGATGCCAATGTTCCTTTTACAGGCATTCGTAATTCTGTTGCAGTTGCCGACTTACAGGCAAATACTCTTGCTGCAGACGAAAACAATACAGGCGAAATGATGCTTACCTCCATTTGCGATAGCTTACTAACCACTATGGCGGGAGGTAATGGTCATCGCGGTAATATGTTTGATGTTACTGCTCTTACTCAGTTAAAGGTTACCAAATTCGACATTCACCTGGATAGCTTCAAAGTTTCTAATATTTCGGTGTATTACCATTTAGGAACATACATGGGAACAGAAAACAATCCTGCAGCGTGGACACTTGCCGGGCACAAAGATTCTGTTCGCGCCAAACCTCCTCACCAACTTACTCCTCTTGCTATCCCTGTCAATGTTACTATTCCGGCAGGTGTTACTTGTGCATTTTACATCACTTCCTCTGTTTCAACCAAAAATTTGAATTATACAAACGGTACTAATCTTGGTTCAGCTTATCAGCAAGATGCCAACTTAATCATCTACGAAGGTTGTGCTATTGAGTATCCTTTTTCAGGAACACCTTTTACTTCCAGAGTGTGGAATGGCCGAATTCGTTATTGTTTGATACCAACCGGCATTGACGAAGCAACTAACCAAATCATTCAAACCACTGCATCTCCTAATCCTTTTTCTGATTACACAGTTATCTCTATTCCCGGAAATCCTCCGAGTAATTACACACTAAAAATTTATGACTTGATAGGAAATATAGTTTCTGAAATAAAAGGTATTTATTCGAATGAAGTGAAAATTGAAAAAGGAAACCTATCCGGAGGAATGTATTTCTATCGTCTTTGGAATAAGAACGAAATAAAGTCAACAGGAAAATTAATTATAGAATAAAGAAAGTATATTTTCACAACAACATAAATTCGAATCGTCATTATTAACCTCAAAACACAACGCAACAAATGAACTATACAGTTACAGAACGTTTTTTAAAATATGTAAGAATCGACACCCAAAGCGACCCTTCATCTCCTACATGCCCGTCAACCATGAAACAAAAAAACTTGGGTAATGTATTGGTGGCTGAGCTGCTCGATATGGGAGTTAAAGATGCCCACATGGACGAAAACGGTTATGTATACGGAACCATAGAAAGTAACACCACCAAACAAGTTCCGGTTATTTGTTTTTGTTCTCACATGGACACTTCTCCTGATTGTTCAGGCTTCAATGTAAATCCTCAAATCAACCGAAATTATGATGGAAAAGATATTGTATTGATAAACGATATTTCTCAAGTAATCAAAGTAAGCGAACACCCTTCTTTATTAAAACAAATTGGAAACGATATTATAACTACCGATGGAACCACATTGTTGGGAGCCGATAATAAGGCAGGTGTTGCCGAAATTATGGACGCTGCTTACCAGTTAATCAATAATCCGGAAATAAAACACGGAACCATTAAAGTACTTTTTACTCCTGACGAAGAAATAGGCAGAGGTTCAGACAAAGCGGATTTAGTGAAGGTGGGAGCCAAATTTGGATACACCATAGATGGTGAAGAATTAGGTCATATCGAAAACGAAACTTTTTCAGCTGATGGTTTAACCATCAATATTCATGGAGTAAGCACACATCCGGGATTTGCCAAAAACAAAATGGAAAGTGCCATTAAAATAGCTTCCGAAATTGTAGCTGCACTTCCTACTGACGAAATGAGTCCAGAGAGCACCGAAAAGAAGCAACCATTTGTTCATCCGGTAAGCATTTCAGGAGCTGTGGAAGAAGCATCCATTAAATTTATCATTCGTGCCTTTGACGAAGAAACATTGAAAAAGCAGGAAGACTTTTTAAAACAGTTAACCGAACTTATACTGAAATCATATCCACATTCTACTTACGATTTTATTGTGACCAATCAATATCGAAACATGAAAGATGTACTCGACAAAACTCCTGAAGTGGTTGAATACGCAATGGAAGCAGTACGCAGAGCAGGAGTAGAACCTGTTTTATCAAGTATCAGAGGAGGTACAGATGGTTCTCGTTTCTCATTTATGGGTTTGCCTTGTCCTAATATTTTTGCTGGCGAACATGCATTTCATTCCAAACACGAATGGATTTCCATTCAGGATATGTACAGGGTTGTGGATACAATTGTCAATCTAACTAAGGTTTGGGAGGAGCGAAGTTAATACCTACCTTTGCCAACCATGTCTTTTACCAAAACAGCGTTAAGTTTATCCGAAACAAATCAGTTCCCGAAAATGATAGTAGATTATATCAGCGGGAACGAGAAGTTGCGTCCATTCTATACCTATGTCCCGTCTGTCGATTCGTTCAAACAAGCGATTGAAGATAAAAACAAGGAACTCATCAATCGAGAATTATTGGTAAAAGTAATCTCTCAACAATATATAAAAACAGGAATTTCGGGTCGGCAAGAACTGATCAACTCTCTGCTTAATAAAAATACTTATACCGTTTGTACCGGCCATCAGCTTTGCCTCTTTACAGGGCCTTTATATTTTATTTACAAAATTATTACCACCATCAATCTGGCAAAGGAATTAAAAGTGCATTATCCTGATAACAATTTTATCCCTGTTTACTGGATGGCTTCGGAAGACCACGATTTTGAGGAAATAAAAAGCATCAATTTATTTGGTCAGAAATTAAGTTGGAACAACCCACTCGCTTCTGGTGCTGTTGGCCGCCTGCAAACTGAATCACTAAAAGAAGTGATTGATGAATTAAAAAAGATTCTAGGTGATTCAACATTTGCAGATGAACTCACAAATCTTTTCAGCGATGCCTACCTTCATCATTCAACACTTGCTGACGCAACTCGTATGCTGGTACATTCTCTTTTTTTGAATTCTGATTTAATAATTTTGGATGCAGATGACGCTGAATTAAAAAAAGAATTCTTATCCATAATGAAGGATGATATTGCAAATAAAACCAATTATCATCTGGTTAACAATTCCATCGAGACGTTAAAAAAAGCAGGTTACAGTGCACAGGTAAACCCTCGTGAAATAAATGTTTTCCATCTTACTGATAACAATCGAGTGAGAATTGAAAACAGCACCAACGAAATGCTTAATCTTAGTCCTGAAGAATACAGCCCTAATGTGGTTTTGCGCCCACTGTATCAGCAAAAAATATTACCGAATCTAGCTTATATCGGAGGCCCGGGAGAACTTGCTTACTGGTTCGAGTTGAAAGATATGTTCAATCATCATCACATAAATTTTCCGGTGCTTATTCCTCGTAATTTCGCCATGATTATTGACGGGAAATCTGTTCAGCAGATGAGTAAAATGGAAATCTCAATTGCTGATTTATTTAAGGATACAGAGGTGCTCATCAAAGAATTTGTTACTCGAAATTCTTCAGAAAACATTTCGTTGAAAGATGAAGAAGTGAAATTGATTGCCACCTATCAGGACGTAATGAGTAAGGCTGTTAAAACTGATGCATCACTTAAAGGTGCTGTGGATGCTGAAATGCAAAAGGCTTTAAATAGTTTAAAAAACATTGAAAGTAAATTATTGAAAGCTGAAAAACAAAAACAGGAAACAAGTATTAATCAAATAAAAAAAATAAAGGAAAAAGTTTTTCCACAAGGAAGTTTACAGGAAAGACACGACAATTTTTCTCCCTATTACTTAAAAACAGGGCCAAAATTAATAGATAACCTTAGCGAAGAGTTCAATCCTTTTAAGTTCGAATTTCTGGTATTAACAATCGAATAAATAAACATTCATCTCTATAATTACACACCGCAATGTGTGAAAAAAGAGGTAACATATAAAATGGAGATAAAGCAAGATAACAAATCATTATTAGAACAAGGCATAGAATTACCGCTGATGGAAGAATTTTACACCATTCAAGGCGAAGGATTTCATACCGGTAAACCTGCTTATTTTATTCGGGTAGGTGGTTGCGATGTAGGGTGCCATTGGTGCGATGTAAAAGAAAGCTGGGATGCTACTTTACATCCTCCAACCAATGTTGATTTGATAGTGGCGAATGCAAAAAATTATCCTGGAAAGGCAGTGGTAGTAACAGGTGGCGAGCCAAGTATGTATAATCTAGAATACCTTACCCAGCAATTGAAAGTTGAGGGAATACAAACTTTTATCGAAACATCCGGCTCATTTCCCCTCACCGGAAACTGGGATTGGGTATGTCTTTCTCCCAAAAAAACGAGTCCTCCACTGACCGATAATTTCAGCAAAGCAAACGAACTTAAGGTGATTATTCATAATAAAAGTGATTTTGAATGGGCCGAAAAAAATGCAATGCAGGTTAATTCCTCGTGCATTCTTTTCCTTCAGCCCGAATGGAGTAAGGCAAAGGAAATGATGCCCCTTATAGTGGATTATGTGATGAATAACCCCAAGTGGAATGTATCATTACAAACCCATAAGTACATGAATATACCTTAATGGAACAACAATTGATAAACACAAAAATGTAATTATAAAAAAGCATTTCATACAATGTTTCATCTCTTTGAATTAAACGAATAATGAACTTAGTAAGTCTTACAGAAATTATGAAAAAACTATTCTTCCTTTTAATTTTATGTTTTTCCATTAGTAACTCATTTGCACAGTTACCTCCCGGACAATACTCTTCTACAAACAAAAAAGCGATTTCTGTTTTTGAAGATGCTGTGAAATATTATAGTCTGGGCAATGACGATAATGCCAAAGAAAGCGCCCTCAAAGCAATTGAAAAGGATCCGACATTTATCGAACCTCATTTATTAATTGCTGAAATTTATGAAACTCGCAATCAAGTTCAGAATTCCATTGATGAATACATAAAGGCAATAAGCATCAATCCCAAATTTAATTTGAGTAATTTTTTTAACCTTGCTCAAATGGAAATGCGATTGGGAAAATATGAAGATGCAAAAAAAGATTTTCAGCAATTTTTAAAGAAGCCTAATATTAATCCCGATTCGCGTGATAAAGCAGAGCAACAGTTGGCCAATTGCGATTTTGCAATCGAAGCCATAAAACATCCTGTTCCGTTCGAGCCTGTGAATATGGGAGAAGCCATTAATTCAAATCTGGATGAATATTTTCCGGCTGTAACTGCTGATGACCAAACATTTCTGTATACCCGAAACAACCGAACAGAAGCTGTACATATGCAAGAAGATTTTATGATTAGTACTAAATCAAAAGGTGCATGGCAGAAATCTCAACTAATAGGATACGGAATCAATACTCCCGGTAACGAGGGAGCACCGACCATTTCGGCCGATGGGCAACTATTGTTCTTTACGGTTTGTGCTGACAAAGTCGATGGCTGGGGACCCGGCAGGAAAGGTTTAGGAGCCTGTGATATTTTTTATACTCAAAAAGTAGGAAACGGCTGGTCGAAAACATACAATCTTGGAAACGCTGTAAATTCGGAGTTCAGAGAAACTCAACCCAGTTTTGCTGCAGATGGAAAACATATTTATTTTGTAAGTAATCGTCCGGGAGGTTACGGGCAACATGATATATATGTGGCAACACTCAACGATAATGGAAGCTGGGAACATCCCGTTAACCTGGGCGACAAAGTAAACACACCCGGAGATGAAGAGTCTGTTTGTATTTCTGCAGATGGTAAAACACTTTATTTTGGTTCAAATGGACACATTGGAATGGGTGGCTACGATATTTATGTATCGCGTATGGATGATAATGGAAAATGGGGAGCTGCCCGAAATCTGGGCTATCCAATCAATACTTACGGAGACGATCACAGTTTGCTGGTAAATGCTGCAGGTAATCTTGCGTATTTTGCAAGCAATAGAGCTGGAGGTTTTGGTGGTTTAGACTTGTATCAATTCGATTTATATGAGTCTGCCAGACCCGGAAAAATTACTTATGTAAAAGGCAAGGTGTATGACGCCAAAACCAAAGCCCCTCTGGGCGCTCACTTCGAACTCATCGATTTAGAATCTGCAAAAACAATGATTACATCTGATGCTAATAGTGGCAATGGCGAATTCCTTGTGACGTTACCAGTAAATAAAAATTATGCATTGAATGTTTCTATGCCGGGTTATTTATTCTATTCCGAAAATTTCGCATTAAAAGAAATGTCCGATATCACCAAACCATTTATCATGGATGTCCCATTGCAACCAATAGACACAGGAAATGTGGTTGAACTGAAAAATATATTTTTCGAAACAGCTAAATTTGATTTAAAACCCGAGTCGAAAGTAGAGTTGAATAAATTGGTGGCTTTTCTAAATCTTAACAAGACAATGCGAATAGAATTAAGCGGACATACCGATAATGTTGGAGACAAAAAAATGAATCAAACTCTATCACTTAATCGTGCTAAATCAGTTTACGACTATTTAACTTCAAACGGCATAGATGCCAAACGACTTACTTATCGAGGTTATGGAGAAAGTAAACCTAAAGTTGCCAACGATACAGATGAACACCGCGCCATGAACAGACGTACGGAGTTTAAAGTGATTTCGAAATAACTAATAGAATCCGTCCATTTAGAAGCAAAATAAAATTACCGAAAAGTGATAAGTTTGAAGCAATAAATGGTTTTGCTATGTTTCAATAATGGAGTTATATTTCACTCCTGTTACTTACCCATTTTTCTTGTTCTTCGGGCGTGTAAAACGACCAGGCAATGATGCGGCTGTTTTTATGTCCCTGTCCCATGGGTATGGTTTTTACCTGAAGGGCTTCCGTTTGCTGAAGTGTTTTGTATATTTGAGGTAAGTTTGATTCCTTTGATACGAGTGATGTAAACCAAGCGCACGATTCAGCAAACTGTCTGCTTTGAAATATCATATCTCTCAAAAATTTCACTTCACCTCCTGTACACCACAGTTCATTATTTTGTCCCCCAAAGTTAAGTACAGGTTTTGTGATTTTCTGATGTTTCAGGTTAGATACTTTTCTAATTGAGCCTGCTTGGGCTTCAGCTAGAGATGCATGAAATGGAGGATTACAAAGGGTAACATTAAAATGTTCGCCATGTTGAATGATGCCTTTAAAAAAATCGCGAGAATGTCTTTGTAGTCGAAGTTCTATCTTGTTGTTCAGTTTAGGATTCTTCGCAATTATTCTATCGGCTTGTTGCAGTGCTACACTGTCTGTATCGCTTCCCACAAAAGTCCATCCGTACTCACTATTGCCAATGATAGGGTATATGCAGTTGGCTCCGGTGCCAATATCGAGGCATTTTATTTTGTTTCCAGTTGGAATAATTCCATTGTTACCTGTGCTCAACAGGTCTGCTATGTAATGAATATAATCGGCCCTTCCCGGAATTGGAGGGCAGAGGTAACCGGAAGGAATATCCCAATAAGTTATATTATAAAAGTGTTTGAGAAGAGCTTTATTTAGCATCTTCACGGCTTCGGGATTAAAAAAATCGATGGATAAATCCTGCCATTTATTTTCGCTTACAAAGGGTGCTAATTCCGGACAACTTTGAATGAGTTGTTTGAAATCATAACGCTGGCGATGTTTGTTGCGAGGGTGTAATTCGCTTTTTTCTTTCGGGTGTTCTTTTTTTAGTTCGGTCATGGCATGTGTAAGGATTAGAAAGAAGCGTTGTTAAAAAAACGAATAGTGGTAATCTGCACTTGTGGTGCTTACAAGATGCTTGAACTTTTGATGTAATGAATATTTCTTTCTTCAAGATATTTTAAAACATACTGAAAGCACTTTGCATTATTTTCGAGCAATTCGGGTGGGAAAACTCCTTTAGCAGTTAATCCTCCTTCTAATATTAAACTCGCAACAGCAGTGGCTGTATACCCGGTAGTTCGAGCCATTGACGATGTTTGTGTGTCGGGACAATATTCATCATACAAATTGTATACAATCTTTTCTGTTTGCCCTTTGGTGTTTTTACCTGTTATAGAAATACGCATAATGGTCATTTCGGCTTCTGTTTCGCCAAGTTTCCATTCGTTGAACAATATTTTACTGGTCATATCCAGCGGAGAAATATCTGTACCGTTTATATTTATTTTGTTTTTTGAAAAGAAACCACTTTCCTTCAAAACCTTTATGTATTCAACATGTCCGGGATAACGAAGTGTTTTTTCCTTCATGTTTTTGATATGCGGCATTGTAAAAAGTATTGACCTTAATCCATCCGAGTTAAACGATTCGAGAGTTCCTGCTTTTTCAAATTCGATGTATTCGCAGTCGGTAAGAGCATCGCGTGTTATGATGTTGCCATTTTCAACATATCGCGCAGGGCGAGTATATTCTTCAATAACATCCACAGGAGAAAACGGTGCTTTGTAGCAGAAAGGCCATTTCTTTACCTTAGGTAAACCACCCACCAGGCATTCGAAATCGGTTATGCTCATGGTTTGGTTATGATATCCTAAAATGATATTGCCCATGCCTGGAGCCACTCCGCAATCCACCACTGCAGTAACACCTTTCTCTTTTGCAAATGCATCAAGTTCGAGTGCATTTTCGGGGAAAAAGGAAATATCAACCACATTTTTTCCTGCTTCAATAATATGTTTTAAGGTTTGAAAACCCAGGAAACCTGGCACAGCGCATATAACTAAATCGAAAGAGGAGAGTGCGCTTTGAAGTTGCTCGGCATTGCACACATCAAGTGGCATTACTGAAAGTACATCGCACTTGCTCTTTAATTGTTTCAATCGCGTTTCATTCATGTCGGCCACAGTTACGCTGTGCTTTTTCGATAAATCAATTGCCATTGCACTTCCTACCATTCCGGCACCTAAAACTATTATTTTGCTCATGAGTTTTGTTTTTAATTTACTGTAAAAAATAACGCAACAAATCTACCAAAAAACTTTTGCTTATGTGTTCTAAATAATGAAAGGTAATTAAACTAACAGAAGAGATAAATCATTCTGTTGTTTCAAAAAAATGTAAATTTGTGGTCGGATGTTTAACCTTAATTTAGTTATCATGAAAAAATTATTTACTCTTTTCTTTGGTTTTCTTCTTTCCACAACTTGATGGCACAAGGTACAATTCAAAGCATCACCATTTCTCCCGCATCGCCAACAGTAACTGATGATGTGAAAGCATACGTAAGCATGTCGTTTACATCGGGAGGATGTGGCGTAAACAATCAGACTTTTTATACAAATGGAAACATTACCGATGCTTCTGCTTTGCATTGTTTAGGTATGCTGGCATACATTTGCAGTGCGGTTGATACCTTTGACATTGGTTATTTGCCTGCCGGTAATCACCTGTTCAGATTTACGCTTTCGAGCGGATTTGGTTATCCTAATTGTGTTGCAGGTATTATTCCTGATGATACAGCTTCTGTCAATTTCATGGTTTCACCTGCCACAGGCATGGCTGAAGCCGGAAAACAAGGAATTGCAACTGTTACAGTTTATCCTAATCCAGTTAGTAATTTGGTTATGATTAAAATTAATGAACAGATTAAACTCAATTCAGCCACCTTGCGAATAACCGACAGCAATGGTAAAACGGTAAAAGCACTTGAAGAAATTAGTTCGAATGATATCATCATCCAAAGGAATGGATTGCTGAGCGGAGTGTACTTTTATCAGCTTAGTGAAGGAGAGAAGATAATTTCTTCAGGCAGGCTGGTGATGGAGTAGGGTAACCTACTTAAATAATTCTGTTTTTATCAAATAAAATTATCGAGCTGTCCCAATCCCTGACGAAGGATGGAGAACTCGCCTTCGGTACAATCTACAATGGTTGAAGCTTCGTTATTGCCATAACCTCCCGCAATAACAATATCCACTAGGTCGCTGTATTTTTCATAAATCAATTCGGGGTCGGTGGTGTATTCTATTATTTCATCATCATCGTGCACAGAGGTGCTCATAATCGGATTGCCCAGTTGATTCACTATTTCCAGACATATTTTATTATTCGGAATTCGGATACCAACTGTTTTCTTTTTGCTTTTAAATAATTTCGGTACATTATTATTTGCATCCAAAATAAAAGTAAACGGGCCGGGCAATGCTTTTTTCATTACCTTGTAAGTGGCGGTATCTATGGGTTTGGTAAAATCGGCAAGGTGAGAAAGGTCGGAGCAAATGAAGGAGAAATTGGCTTTTTCGGAATCAATGCCTTTAATTTTGCAAACTCTTTCTACTGCTCTTTGTTTGTTAATATCGCAACCTATACCGTAAACCGTGTCGGTGGGATAAATAACCACACCTCCATCGCGCAAGCAAGCCACTACCTGGGCTATTTCATCGTAATTGGGCTTATCGGGGTTTATTCGTAATAACACTGTAAGGGATTTTTAAATTTGAATAGTGGTGAAGGGTAATGTTTTTGCCCCTTTAGTCCCCTCTGCAAAGCAAAGGGGACTGAGGCAGGTGTTTATTTATTTTTTGGCATCGGCCAGAAACTGAGCCAAACCATTATCGGTTAACGGATGTTTGAGTAACGCAAGTATAGCACTAAGCGGACAGGTAGCCACATCGGCTCCAATTAATGCGCAATCTACAATATGCATAGGATGACGAACGGAAGCTGCGAGTATCTGGGTTTTGTATCCGTAATTATCGTAAATAATGCGGATGTCTTCTATGAGTCTTAAACCATCTGTAGATACATCGTCCAATCGACCGATAAACGGAGATACATAAGTGGCACCGGCTTTGGCGGCAAGCAATGCCTGACCAGCTGAAAACACCAATGTGCAATTGGTTCTGATTCCTTTGTCGGTAAAATATTTTATGGCTTTTATACCGTCTTTTATCATTGGTACTTTTACTACTATTTGTTTGTGAAGTTTGGCAAGGGCTTCGCCTTCTTTTACCATTCCATCAAAATCGGTGGCTATCACTTCGGCACTTACATCTCCGGTTACTATGTTGCAAATATCTACATAGTGTTTCAAAATATTTGCTTCGCCTTTTATGCCTTCTTTGGCCATTAGGGATGGATTAGTGGTTACTCCGTCCAGTACTCCGAGGTCTTGTGCTTCTTTTATTTGTTCAAGATTGGCTGTGTCGATAAAAAATTTCATTGCTTTATTTTAATTTTTGCTTGTTAGTGAATAGTTATTTCGAAATCTTAATTTGGCTTGATGTATTAAGATGGGGCAAAGGTAGAAAATAAGTGATTGGTTAAAATGAGGAGTTATTAAATGTGGAAAACTAACCGACCCCGCTTAAAGGCATAAAAAAAGGGGCAAGCTACTCATATCGCACCGCTCAACCTAGTACCTTTGCTTGCTTCCGCACCTGGAGGGTTGAAGGGAGCTGGTCGTATAAGACTTACCCCGGGGCAAAAGTAAATAAATTTATGAATTAGAAATAAATATTATGAGTTTATATTATTTTTTGTTGGGAGGGGGAGGTTTAAGTTGGAAAGTTTAAAGTTTTAGTTTAGAAAGTTAAAAGTTTCGGGTTTCGAATTGGGGTGGAGGAAAGGGAGGATTTAGAATTTCGAATTTGGGATTTGTGAATAGTGATTTAAAAAATGAGAGACTAGAAGGGGGGATAATTGAAATTTGAGATTTTGGATTATTGAAAAAAACGTCAGTCTGAGAAAAAAACAGGCAATCTGAGAAAAAAACAGCCAGTCTGAGAAAAAAGATGCCTATACAGAGAAAAAGAAGAGTACAAAAATAGAATCGCACACTATAAAACTTCAATCGCACACTATCAAATAAGACTTGAAAGGCAGTATAATGAAAAAGTAGACTATCAAATGACACTTGAAAGGCGGTACAAGGGAAAAGTAGAGTATAAAAATGGAATCGGAGCGTATAAAATTAGACTTGAAAGGCAGAACAATGAAAATATAATGTATAAGTGGACGCTCGAAAGGAGGGACAAGGAAAAATGAGAATGTAAAAATGGAATCGGAGCGTATAAAATAGGACTAGAAAGGCTGGATAAGGAAAAAGTATAGTATAAAAAGACACTTAAAAAGCAAGACAAGAAAAAAGTAGAGTATAAAAATGGAATAAGAGAGTACAAAATTAGACTTGAAAGGGGGATGGAAATTATAAATTATATATTATGAATTATGAAATGAATTTTAGAATTGGAGATTTTTAGAGTGAATTGCTTTACGAAATACAACCACGCACAACCTGGCTCATAAGTCCACTGGACTTCTGCCCTGAATTTACGAATGGGGGAAATGGGATTTCAGATTTCATATTTCAAATTTCAGATTGAGGAGAAAGGGAGGGGGGAGGGAAATTATAAATTATAAGTTATAAATTATGAATGGTGGTGCTTTACGAAATACGAATAACACGAATTTACGAATTTTGGAAAAAGGAGATTTAAAGTGAAAAAAGGGTGTTTTTGGTAAAAAGGGGGATTTGAAATTAATAGGACTAATGTATAGATGATTGAAAAATTTATTGAATATTTATTGAAAATAATTTGGTTATTAAAATAATTTGTATCTTTACACTCGGATAGTGTTATAGCTATCAACAAAAATAATTATTAACCATTAAATTTTAAACAACATGAGTAAACCAGTTTTTAATGTAAGAATTGAGGAAGTGCCTGTAATAGGCGGTTTTATTAGTACTTCGCTTGTGAGGGATGTGGGGTCGTTTATTCCGTATTCGGATTTTGATGCTCCTTTTCCTGCAGATTTTGCAGCACAAGTGTTGGTAGTGCGCGCGGCTGTATCGCCTGTGGTGATTCAGAATCAGATGAAATTAGTAACGTTTAACTTGCTTACAGGAATGTATGCAATGAGAGAAAACATGAACAAAGCTGAGGCTTATTTTATAAGCGCAGGTTCGAGTTTGAATGTGATGCCGAAAGACATGGGTCAGAAGGCTGTTAGAAGGGCTGTGAACAGAGGGGATGTGGAGGCATTGATTCAGGCTTTGGGAATTTTGAATGCGAATATTGCAAATAATAGTGCGACTTTGATAACAAAGGGTTTTACATTGGTAAAACAAACGGCTTTGGTGAATGCTACTCAGGCATTGGATACAAACAATACTTTGCAAAATACGTTGTATCAACAAAGGAGTGTGCAGGCTTCTACGAACATGACTTTGTATAATAATTTTTGGAAAAATTATGTATTGAAGACATCTAAAATAGGTACTTTGATTTTTAAGACAACTGATAAGACGAAAATGAAAGATTACATTGTTAGTGTGTTGAAGAAAAGAATTAGGAATGACCAAGCTCAAACGGATGTATATGGAATAGCTAAAGACAGTGCAGGAAATGTGCTGAACAAGGCGAAAATAAAGCTGATACCGGTGGATGGAGGAAGAACAAAAACAGTTTACACGGATGCAACGGGGGCTTATAAGATGAATGGGATGAGGGCCACGGATTATAATTTGGTGGCTACTTGGGGAACGATGAGCAAAGTGGTGCCAGTGACTGTGGCTACTAGAGATCATTTGGAAGTGAATGTGGTGTTGGCGTAAAAGGGGAAGGGAAATTATGAATTATGTATTATAAATTATGAATGGGGAGGGAATTTTAGAATTTTAGATTTGTAGAATTTTAGAATGAAAATCTTTACGAAATACGAATAATACTAATTTACGAATGAAGGAAAAATCCTGCTCTGAAAAGGGTGGGATTTTTTTTGTGTATAATAATAGTATATATTTGTAAAAGAATTTAAGCGAGTTCGGTTTGCAGGTGAAAAAACACCTGCAAAGGCATCATAGATGATATGGTGAAAGCGAGTGACAAGATAAGTATAATTAAATAAAATATTTAAAGCCTTTATTCCGAGAGATTGGAATAAAGGCTTTATTTTTGTCGTATGAAATCAATATTAAGTAATTTAATTATGTTAGTTTTTTTCATAACTCACATACAAGCACAAGTGAACTTAGTGCCCAACCCTTCCTTCGAAGATACCATTCATTGTCCTTTTATGCCAGGGCAAATTTATTATGCTTCTCATTGGTCTGGACCTAATGGAGGTACTACAGACTTATTTAATAGTTGTGCTTCTATTTCATCAGGAGTTAGCATACCATATAACATTGTTGGTAATCAAAACCCACGAACAGGAAATGGATATGCGGGAATTTATACTTGGGTGAATGGAGTAAATTTAAGAGATTACGTTCAGACTAAAATTGACTCCATCTTGATACCCTCGCATAAATATTGTGTTAAATTTTATGTAAGTTTGCAAGATACAGGCAATATCGCATGCAACAATATTGGAATTTATTTTTCTGACACAGCAATTCACAGTACCAATCAACTTATTTTTTATGTCAACCCTCAAATAACAAATAATATAATTACTAATCCATTAACCAACAAAGGGAGTTGGACTGAAGTATCGGGCAGTTTTATTGCCAATGGCGGAGAACAGTATATGACAATAGGTAATTTTATAGATGATTTGAATAGTGATACTGTAATGTTGAATACTGGTATCTGGCAAGCACCATATTATTACATTGACGATATAAGTGTAATAGACTGTACGGATGAAGGCATACATGAAGAAAATGGAAGGCGGACTGATTTCAAGTTATATCCTAATCCGAACAATGGGAATATGACACTCGAATATCATATAGAGGAGAATCAGACTGGAGTTCTTAATATTTATGATGTTACAGGTAAACAAATCATTTCGCATAATTTTAATAGTACTAACTCTTGTATTACAATAGATGCTTCTACGCTTGATGCGGGTGTTTACTACTATTCAATAAAGGAAGGTGATAAAAAAGTAAAAACGGATAAACTGATAATTATTAAATAAAATAAAAATAAATAAAATCCTTTGTGTAATATTGCACAAGGGATTTTATTTTACTAATGAAAAAAAATCAAATAATAATTCTTTTTCTCCTTCTGAATTATTTTCAGCTTAATTATTGTGTTTCACAAAATTTGGTGCCTAATCATAGTTTTGAAATTATTGATACATGTTATAGTTTAGCAGCAGGGATATACTATGGTCATGTTCCTCCTTGGGATTCTCCGACATTAGGTAGCCCTGATGTTTATAATTCTTGTTCAGGTGCTACAGGGGGCAGTTCAACTGTTCCATCAAATGTTTTTGGTTATCAATATCCTCATTCTGGCAATGGATATGCAGGTGCAGGATTTTATTGTTTTAGTAGTATTTCTTTTTGTCCATCTACTTATGTTAGCGAATATATTCAAGTGGTATTAGACAGTCCCTTAATTGCACATGAAAAATATTGTGCAAGTTTTTATGTAAATCATGCCAATCGTTATTATAAGGCGGCATTAGGTAATTTTGGAATGTATTTTTCACCCACCCATACATATGACTCTACTTATTGTGAATTAAATTTTATTCCTCAAATTACAGAGCCGAATATTATAAGTGATGATTCTGCTTGGGTCTTGGTTTACGGACAGTATATGGCCCAAGGTGGAGAAAAATACATTATAATTGGAAATTTTAATTCTGTTTCTACAAGTGATACAGTGCATCTTGTTAATGGTTTCCCCGCTAACGCGTATAATTGCTATTACTACATTGATGATATAAATGTGCATTGTTGTACATGCGATAGTACAACGAGCTTACATGCGGGGGTGGGGGAGATAGAGAAAACTTCGCAGTATAAATTATATCCAAATCCAAATGATGGAAATATGACATTGGAATATTTTTTAGAAAACAGCGAAACAGCTATTTTTAGTATTTATTCGGTGGATGGAAGGCTAATAACACAACAAACACTGAATGCGCAAAACACCAGTTTGGTGATTGATGAAACAGTACTAGATGCTGGAGTATATTACTATGTGATAAAAGAAGGTGATAAAAACACAAAAGAAGACAAGCTAATAATAATTAAATAAAAAACAACAAACCCTTTGTGCATTGCAAAGGATTTTGTTTTTTTAAAAGATGAAAAAAATACTACTATTATTAGTTAATTTGTTTTTTTTAGATCAAATCTACGCTCAGAATTTGGTTCCAAATCCGAGTTTTGAACAGCATGATACTTGTATTTCTAGTTTAGCCATTTTTTTTGGTCATATTGTAAAATGGGATTCGCCATCCAATGGTACCCCAGATTGTTTTAATACTTGTGACTTTTCGGTGCCTTCAAATACCGCAGGTTATCAATACCCTCATATTGGAAATGCATATGCTGGGAGTGCCTTTTATGCATTTAATGGTTCCAATTATTATATCGAATATTTGCAAGTAAAATTAGACACTCCTATGGTAGAACAACAAACCTATTGTGCTAGCTTTTATATAAATCATGCGAATAGAGGTTACGATTTAGCTTTAAAAAATATCGGAATGTATTTTTCTGATTCACACATATCTGTTCCAACAACTAGTAATTTGAATTTTATACCACAAATAACAGAACCCAATTACATAATTGATGATTCTATTTGGACATTAGTATATGGTCAATACACATCACATGGAGGAGAAAAATATTTAATTATTGGAAATTTTAAATCGGATTCAACAAGCGATACTCTTCATCTTACAAATTCTTATTTACCTCCAATGGGGGGGGTGGCTTATTATTATATAGATGATGTAAATGTGCATTGTTGTACATGTGATAGTACAACGAGCTTACATGCGGGGGTGGGGGAGATAAAGAATGAGGATGATGTAAGTGTGTACCCAAACCCGGTAACAACCAGCCTTACTGTGTCTCTATTTAAAGGAGAGGGAGTTT
This sequence comes from uncultured Bacteroidota bacterium, assembly GCA_903926385.1. Classification (GTDB taxonomy): domain Bacteria; phylum Bacteroidota; class Bacteroidia; order 2-12-FULL-35-15; family 2-12-FULL-35-15; genus 2-12-FULL-35-15. The sequence goes on along the minus strand of CAIYIS010000052.1, from coordinate 24,080 downwards.
TAACTATTTATAATATTTTTGGAGAAAAAGTGTTTACAACTAAAATAATAAATACCCAAACAGAAATAGATGTCAGTGAATGGGCAAGGGGGATGTACTTTGTGGAGGTGAGGACGGAGAAGGGTGTAAGAAGGAAAAAGGTAGTGAAGGAGTGAGGGAGAATAAAACAAAGATAGTATTTGTATTAGTTCTTTTAATAAGCTTTGCTTCTTGTCAGACATTACAACTCAAAATGGCTTTTAATAAAGAAAAACCAAACCTTTGGAAGTATGACGAGAAAAAAAATGTTTATTCAACAGATTTGAATAATAGTGTTGAAGGTGAAATTTATTTATGGACAAAGTATAAGGATTATTTGATTGATAAGGATACTGCGTTTGTTTTTAAACAGTTTGGCACGCCTAACATCAAAGGGAAAGATAATAATTATTTTGTTTATTATATGAATTCGGAATGCGATTATTTGTTAAGAGGTAAAACAAATCAACCAAATAATTATAACTGCACGTACATTAAATTTTTATTTGAAAATGATAAACTAAAAAAAGTCACATATTCTATGACTGCTAGCAAATCGGAAGAGTGATTTTGTAGCAAATAAAATCCGTGCCCAAACACCTTCGGGGCCTATAAGTAAATTTTTAAAACTAAACAAAATGAACTTCTTAAAAATTAAAACCAGCTGGTCGAATCAGGAATTTGTAATTCTTAAAATTTGTATCGCCACCGCCTACTTATTAATAGGAGGATATTTTCACAACTTGGTAAGGACCTATTATGTGCCTGTGCTAATCGTTTTTGCTATTGCGGTGGTTTGGTCGATGTATTTATGGATAAGCAAAATGAAAAAGAGCAAAGCAGAAGAAAAATAGTGATGATTGAAATAGAATAAAAAAAATTTCTTACTATTGTTCACCGAAATTTTTTCTGAGTGTAGTTACTTTTAAATTATCAACCTTAAAAACATCAGTACAATGAAAAAAAACTTACTTTATTATGTGGTAATGCTTGCCTGCTCGGTAATGTGTGCCACTTCTGTTAATGCTCAGGTGGCAGCTTATCCTTACACAGCTTCGCTCGACACGTTCAATATTATATCAGGAACCACCCTGGATGCTCCCGGAGTGGACGATGTTACATATCCCAATTTGAATATTGGTTTTAATTTTAATTATGGTGGTGTGTCGCATTCCTCGTTTTCGGCCAGTACCAATGGGTATATTCAATTAGATACGAATGCCGGCAGCTTTTTGTATAATCCGCTAAGCGGTGGTGTCAACAATGTTATTTCTCCTTTTGGTGCCGATTTGAGGAACATGAGTGGAGGCAGTTTGCAATATGTTACACTTGGCAACGCTCCTAATCGTGTGTTGGTGGTGCAATGGTTGCATTATTCGTATTATCCAAACAGCGGAGATTTGAATTTCCAAATTTGGTTATACGAAAATTCAGGTGGTATTCGTTTTGTTTATGGAGCCAATACCTACATCTCTTCAGCTGCTCAGATTCAAATCGGACTACGTGGAACCACCAATATGGATTATCAGGCATTAGGCGATACCACTTGCAACTGGGCCAATGCGTATCCTTTTCCTTCTATAGCTACACATTTTCCTATCAGTTTATCTTGCACTCAACCATCGGGATTTGCATTTCATTTCGGCAATGTTGCTAACAATGGCAATTTGAATTTTGCTTACATCACCGGAAAAGTTTTTAATGATGCAAACAATAACGGAACGCTGGATGCAGGAGAAACAGGGCTTCCTAATCATATCATTCATTTGCTTCCGAGCAATTATTATGTGAGCAGTGATGCCATAGGTAATTATGCTTTTTATTTTTCCGATTCAACCATTACCTACTCGTTAAACTGTTCGGGACAGACCTATTGGAATCAAAGCACTGCGGCTACTCTGATGGTAAATCCGCTTTCGCAATCTACTTATGGAAATGATTTTGGCTTTCACATGATTCCTAATGTTCACGAAGTGGCTGTAACTTGTCCTAACTGGGGAGCAAGACCCGGTCAGCAGGAACCAATGCCGATACATTATCAAAACAATGGAACAGTAACCGAAAGCGATACCATTTCGTTTGTAATGGATGCTTTGTATTCGTTTGTTTCGTCAGTGCCTGCTCCTGTTTCGGTATCGGGTCAAACCATTAAATGGGTTTATTCTAATTTAGGAATAGGACAATCGGGTTACATTAACTTGCAGCTGATGCCTGATACCACAGCTATTTTAGGAAATTATCTGAATTCTACTCTTACTATTAATCCGGTGGCAGATACCGTTCCGGCTAATAACGTAATTGCACTTCATCAGTTAATCAGCAATGCCTGGGACCCTAACGAAAAATCGGTTTCACCGGCTGGTATGATTCCTAATAATACAGAACTGAAATACACCATACATTTTCAAAACACCGGAAATGCCCCTGCTGCCAACATTTCGGTAAAAGATACATTGGATACCAATGTCGACCCGATGACGTTTGTTATAACAGGTTCTTCTCATCCGTATAATTTTGTAATGAATGGAAACGGTGTGGCCATCTTTAATTTTTACAATATTCAGTTGCCCGACAGTAGTGCCGATTTTGCAGGAAGCAATGGTTGGATAAGTTATTCTATCACTACCAAACCTGCTTTGCCCGAGCTAACCGTTATTAATAACAGAGCAAGTATTTATTTTGATTACAATCAGCCTGTACTTACCAATACCACTGCCGATACTATTCAAATGCTTACTACTTCTATCACCGATGGAAAAGATGTGGCTACTTACACTATTAAAGCCTACCCAAATCCGGCAAGTAATAATGTGGTTTTTGTTTTTTCTGATAAAGCAACAGAAAGAGCAAATCTTGTCATCAATTCTATAGAAGGAAAACAGGTGATGAGCAGAAGCAATATTACCTCAACAGAAACTGTTGATGTGGGAATGCTGCCTGCCGGAGTGTATATGTGTACCATCACCGGAAACAATGCAGTGCATTATGCCAAACTGATAAAAGAATAATGGCTGATTAAAGCCTAAACCAAAAAGCACGTTTATTTTAAACGTGCTTTTTTTATTCAGTAAAATTAAGATGGCTGCAATAGGAAATACAAAAAAGAGAGTACTATTTGGTGAAGATGCGAAAGGCGAAAAAGTAAATGGTTAACCTCATCATTTGCTCCAGATTCATAAAGAATATTAAAAGCGATTTCGATTGCATTTTGTTTTTATCTTTGCCCGATGAATATTTCAGTTGTCATACCTTTATTTAACGAAGAAGAGTCGTTGCCTGAGCTTTGCGAATGGATAGAACGCGTGATGCTTTCTAATAATTTTACTTACGAAATTATTATGGTGGACGATGGTTCGAAAGATAATTCGTGGAACGTTATTGAGCAACTCGCTACTAAAAACGCCAATGTAAGAGGTATAAAGTTCAGACGGAATTATGGTAAATCGGCAGCATTAAACGAAGGTTTTGCAATAACTAAGGGAGAAGTGGTAATAACCATGGATGCCGATTTGCAAGACTCGCCCGATGAAATACCTGAACTTTACAAACTGATAAAGGAAGACGGTTTTGATTTAATTTCGGGGTGGAAAGCTAAACGCTACGACCCGCTTTCGAAAACAATTCCGACCAAACTATTCAACTGGGCCACCCGAAAAGCTAGTGGGATAAATAACCTTCACGATTTCAACTGCGGATTAAAAGCCTACAAGAGTCAGGTTGTAAAAAACATTGAGGTGTATGGCGAAATGCATCGTTACATACCAGTAATAGCCAAATGGGCCGGATTTACAAAAATAGGAGAAAAGCCGGTTCAGCACCAGGAACGTAAATACGGTAAAACTAAATTTGGTTTAGAACGATTTATCAATGGGTTCTTAGATTTAGCTTCCATCACTTTCGTGTCTAAATTTGGCAAACGCCCCATGCATTTTTTTGGATTATGGGGAACCCTTTGTTTTTTATTCGGAGGTTTAGTTTCGTTTTATTTAATCATTGAAAAAGTATATAAGTCTCATTATTTAATTCCCACTCGAGACGTAACCGATAAACCATTGTTTTATATAGCCCTTGTTGCTATGGTTATCGGGTCGCAATTATTTTTGGCTGGGTTTCTGGGAGAGCTGATATCACGCAGTTCCAGCGACCGAAATAGATATCAAATAGAAACAAAAATATAGGTTATTAACATTTGCCTGTCATTAACTATGTGTTACATGACGGTCATCATTTGTTTTTTTCGAAATTTTGTTTATATATTTGCGCCCAAAGTATAATAAAATGCGATAAAATTACGCTGTTGTTTATGAAGTGGTCAGTCAAGGTTGTTTTTCTTAGTTCGTTTTTTCTTTTCATTGGGTTACAGGTCTCTGCACAATCCAAAACGAGGAAAGATTCGCTTGTTTCTTTTAAAATAGCGGAATTGCATGCTGTCTGGAATTTGGATAACCCCCTCGCTAAAACTAATTTTAGCTACGAAAGCTTTGATGCTATTCCTAAAATTTTCAAGATAACTACTAAGGAATCGGTTTCTGATAAAGAATATGTTAAGAAGGTTAATGAAGCAAGGATAAAACTGCTCAAACAGGATATAGGTTTGGAGGCTGTAGGAAGTTATTTGCACAATTTTGATCCGGGATTTAATTCTGAAGACAATCTGCTTTATCAATACAGAGTTCAAGCTGGATTAGATTGGAACGTTTTAGGTGATGGTTTTTTTGAACACCGTTATAAGCAACAAATTCTTAAAAACGAGAATGAAATTCTTTCGTTAACTCCCGAAACTAAAAAGACAGATGGAGAGAATTATGTTGCCATTTCGCATAAAATAATTTACTCGTTTAATATTCATAAAATAAAGATTCTTGAAAAACGTCAGCAAATTATTGATGATAAAATTTCGGTTGCTAATGAGTTGTACTTGTTAAAAGATTTGTCTCGACTCAATATGCTCGAAATAATGCAGCAACAAGTTGATGTGGGCAGTATGACTCGGATTTATAAAAGCTATAATGACGAATTGAAATTAAAGATGAATGTGGATTCAATTCCAACCAATGTCTTACCCGTATTTGATGTGGATATGTCAAAATACTTGTCTGTTGATTCTGCTTCGCAAAGTGCAAAATTGAACGAAGATATTTTGAAACTTAAAATTGAGAATTTAAAACTCACTCACAAACCACTTACCGATATTAAAGTAAATACTCAGGTTAGGTACAATTATTATGATTTAATAAGTAACACACAAGCCAATAGGAGCTTTATATCCGCTGGAATTGGAGTGGCAGTGCCAATTCCGTTGAGCTTTAAAGCCAACAAAAATTTGATTAATGCACAAACCAAATTAATTGAATTTAATCAGAGGGACAGCCAAAATGCACAGAAAACGGATTTGATAAATTCCTTTTACGAATTCAGATATAAACTCAAACAATACAGTAACTTTTATGAAAAAAGGAAAAAATATGAAGAGTTAATTCGAATTGAAAGCGTAAAGGAGAAATTTAAAGATATGGAGTTTAATCCCCTCACTGCTCTCAATCTTTTGGACGAAATGCTCTCCGTGGATGTGGAATTATTGGATATTCAACAGCAAATGTACTTGCAGTTACTCGACATCCATTCTAAGGCACCAACTACTGATATTGCAAAAATGATCAAACCTTATAAGATGGATACATTGTCGATGGCTTCGGAAAAAGCGAACAGAAGTATTTATATTTGGTCTGAAGCTCAAAACAAATATGAGCCATCTTATATTGCAGAATATTTACGACTTAATAAAGTTTCTACTGCAATATTATCATTGAAGAAAGACCAGTCTAATAAAACACAGGCGGTATCTTTAATAGGCAAGTTGAATTCAAAAGGAATCAAAGTTGAACTTCTCATCGGGAATAATAATATACTTAATTCAGACAATCCTGTCATGGTTATCGAATCCATTACAAGTGGGTTGGATTTAAAAACCTTATCTGCCATTCACTTGGATGTAGAACCTCAGGCCATGAAAGACTGGGCGGCCAATAAAGAAGATTACCTGAAAAAATATGTTGATTTATTAAAAGCAACTAAAACCTATTGTTCACAAAACAATCTGCAATTAAGTGTTTCCATTCCGGTTTTCTTCCCTGAAGAAACTTTGAAGGAGATATATGGACAAGCTGACCACGTATACGTGATGGCTTATGAACATAAAGATTCAGATTACATAGTAAGAAAGGTTAAGGAAGAAATGGAAATAGATCCGTTAAAAACAGTAATTGCCTTGAGAGCAAAAGATTTTACTGACAGAAATGAGTACGAAAAGTTGGTTTCTGAATTAGGGCAATTGTTGTCTACAACTAACTTTGCTATGCACGATTTTGAAACATTTGTAAAATTAGATGAGATAAGTGTAAATCACAATCAGAAATAAACCAAAAATTAATTATTTTGAAAAGTATAGATTTTAAACGGAAAGGCTCGGCAATTCGAGTAATGAACGAAGACACCAAGAAGATAAAATACAATTGGGATCGTGTTGTTTATATTGTGTTTATTATTGGTGCTCTTGTATTCCTCGGTTACTACGCGGTAAATAAGATGTTTTATATTAAAGCAGATGGACAGGTATTATACGAGAACGTAATTATTCGTTTAACTAATGATTGTCGAATATTGGCATACCAGAAAAAGGAAGGTGATACAGTTAGAAAAGGAGATTCTTTATTTATTTACACACCAGATAAAGATGCATATAATGGAGGAAATGGCGGTGTTGTGGGAGGAATAAAGGGTGCGCTGAATGATACAACTTATCAAAATTCATCTGATTGGAGGGAAAAAGAAAAGTACGCATTAGAAAGAAAAATTGGTGACAACCAAATAGAGATTGCTCAAAATCGTTCTTTGTTTTTGAGTTATGAGTCAGAATTGGAACGGTTGCGTAACGAAGTTGTCCTGGATGTAATGCCTAAAAGCCGTTTGGATTATGTACAAAACGAAATGATTACTCTTAAGACGGAAATAGAAAAGCTAAATAGTGAGAACGGTCAATACAGACGATTAATAGAGCAGTTGAGTGTTGCCGCAAAACAAGCGGCAATCAAGAGCACTCGAAACGGTTTATTTGTTGGCGCTGGAGGAAATGGAGGGGACGGAGACAATCACGACAGTATAAAAGTGTTTTATTCTCCTATTAATGGTACGGTAACTCGTATATATACTCAACAGTTCGAGGTTGCTTTAAAATCTGAACAGATATTGGCCATTCATAAAAACACTCCCATGTTTATTAAAGGATTTTTTGATCAGGCTGACATGAGCTATTTTAAAGAAGGAGATTTAGTGAATATAGAATTTCCTGATGGAACTAAAAGCACCGGAGTTATCAGACGGTTTTATTATGCCACCTATTCATTACCTGATGAGTTTCAGAAACGATACGAACCAACAACTCGAACTATTGCAGCCGATATTTATCCTGTAGAGGAATCGGAATACAAGCACTGGAAGTCATTCTACAAGTTGGGTGCAACGATAACCAAATATAAATACTAATCCGAATAAATTACAATCATCATGTCATCAAATGTGGTTCCTCATTCCTTCGAAATAAAAAATAATAAGATCGAATTCGATAATCTTGTTTTTTATATAATCGATAGCAACAGTACTATTAAGATTGAACATTTAATAGGATACGATGCAATAATTATAGATGCAAAAGATGCGGAATTCACAAAGCTGATTTTGAAAAAAATTCGTGGTCATTACAATCCTGAATTCTATTTAAAACCTGTTTTCTTTATTAATTATAAGGAAGTAAAAGATCCTATTCTTGAAAATATGAATGATGGGATTATTCACTCCTATGATCAGTTAAAAGAAATTGCAGACACAACAAAACAGATTTTTTTAAGAACCACTCAACTCGATTATCAACCAGTAGCCACTTTCGAAGGGCAAATGATAAAAAAAGTTTTGAATTTCATGTTCACTCGCGAAGTGAAATCTTTAACTCCTATTCCTGACTTAAAGTCAAGTATTGGTTATACTTATCCTGAAATTTCTATAAACTTTGATTCAACAGAGGAGACTCAGGTTCTTGAAATTCTTAGTTGGGGAGAAAAGGAAGGGTTGATCTGGCCAGATTTTTATGAGAGAATTTACTTGTGTAATCAATGCGGAGGAGGATTTTTAAGTTATCGAGAAGTATGTCCTCACTGTAATTCATCCAACTCAAGTGCTCAAGATTTGGTGCACCATTTCCCTTGTGCTTACATCGGCCCGATTTCTGATTTTAGAAATTCAATAGACAATTCTCTTACTTGTCCAAAATGTAATAAAGCGCTTCGTCACATTGGAGTAGATTATGACAAACCTTCTATTATTCACCATTGCAATAACTGCGATAAGAATTTTCAAGACTTTTTTGTTAAGGCAAAATGTATTTCCTGCACACAGGATATCGAGGTTCAATACCTGATTCCTAAATCCATCAATATATACAAACTTACCAAAAGAGGACGTACTGCCGCTGCTAGTGGCTTTTTATCGAGTGGAAAAGAAGTGGATGATATTTTCGGAACCATTGCACTGCCGGTTTTCAAAACTATGTTGCATTACGAAATTGAACGTATTAAAGAAAACTCGGAACAAAAATCAGCTATTGCAATCGTAAATATTGAAAATATTCTTGAGTTGTACAAAAAGATTGGCAAAAAGTCAGAAAAAGCAATTCTGGAAAACATCGTAAATCTTATACGAGAGAACATAAAACCAACAGATTTCATGGCTTTAGAAAATTCTTCAACTTTGTATTTAGGATTAATAAACACTGATTTTGTTCAGTCTGAAAGAAATTTCATGAATTTAAAAACATTGGTTGAAAAGCTTGTCAAAAACAATTATAATGACTTTGAGATAAAATTCAATTTTAAAGTTAGAGAACTTCAACCTTTCAGTAAATCTGAGCTGCAATTGCAGGAATTAACCAAGGACTTATTTGATTAATGAAGTTTCTTGACGAATTTATAAATTATATATCTTCGGTAGATGCCGCCAAACTCTTCAGGATGTTTTGGTTTTTCTTCATTTTCGAATTTTTTCGTTTCTTTCTTATTGAGATATCCACTATTATTTTCTGGAAATTTGACAGTATCTTCCGTAAAAAAGGTATTGCGGATGCACGCCTTTCTTTATGGCAAAATCAACCCTTGGTTTCTATCATCGTTCCTGGGAAAAATGAAGGGAAACATATCTATAATTTAGTAAACTCTCTGAAAGAACAGACGTATCAGAATTTTGAATTGATTGTTATTGATGATGGTTCAGATGATGATACTGCCGCAATTTGTCGAAATCTCGAACATAGAGGGATGATTAATGCTTTTTATCGAAATGATGTTAGAGGAGGTAAAGCATCTGCGGCAAATTTGGGATTACGTTATTCTCGTGGTGAATTTGTTATTCACTTTGATGCCGATTGTTCTTACGACCGAGATGCAATAGAAAATATTCTGGTTCCATTCTATTACAACCCAAAAATAGGAGCTGTAGGAGGAAACGTTCAGGTGCGGAATTATAAAGAAAGTTTATGTGCTACATTGCAGGCATTGGAATATATGGATACCATATCAATTGGGCGTATCACTTCAAGTGAGTTGGGTATTTATCGTGTTATTTCCGGTGCGTTTGGTGCGTTCAGAAAAGAAGCATTAGACAGACTTGGTGGTTGGGATATCGGGCCTGGGCTGGATGGAGATATAACTGTTAAGGTTCGTAAATTAGGGTACATTATTCATTTTGAACCAACGGCTGTTTGTCAGACAAGTGTGCCGGTAACATTCAAAAGGTTGGTTAAACAACGTTTGCGTTGGGATAAATCACTAATCCGGTTTCGTTTGCGTAAGCATAGAGATGTGTTTTTCCCTAATGATTCGTTCAAGTTTTCTAACTTCATCTCCTTTGTTGAAAATGTTACTTACAACTTGCTTCTTAACATCAAGTGGTATTTCTACTTACTCGACATGGTATTCAATTTCTCCTCTCAGTTGATTTTTATAGTCCCAATGAATATTTGTTTGTATACTGTAAACAATCTGATGAAATTTCTTGTGTTTTCTCCTTTCAGGGATAGAAAAAACGAAGGGATTACCTATTTCCTTATTTACTTACCGCTAATGGTGTTTTATTTCGGTTACTTTCTTCGAATTGTGCGTACTACTGCTTATGTTCAGGAATTATTCTTTAAAGCGTCATACAAAGATGAATGGAATCCTGCAAAGTCTTCTCGTCAAGCAAAAGCTCTAAAACTCTAATCGATTACTTGCCTATTATAAAAATAGAAGGGCGCTTAGCCAGTTCCGGAATTTGTTTTTTCCATTGTGCTATTGTTTTAGTTCTTATAAATTCAGATCGCAGGGTAATGTCACAGGCTATGCTGAGGAGGGTAGAGGAGTCGCATGTTTTCAGAATATCCTCAAGCATGTGCATGTTTCTGTATGGTGTTTCTATGAATAATTGAGTTTGATTTTTCTGATTTGCCAGTTTTTCCAACTCTTTTAATTTAGCAACTCGTTCTCCTCTTTCTTTTGGTAAATATCCGTTAAAGGCAAAGTTCTGCCCATTCATTCCGCTGGACATAAGAGAAAGAAGTATTGACGAAGGCCCTACTAGCGGAATCACCTCAATGTTTTTTTTGTGCGCCATCTTTACCACTATTTCTCCCGGGTCAGCAACTGCAGGACATCCTGCTTCAGAAATTAGTCCAATGTTTTTTCCTGTCTCAATCGAATTTAAATAGTTTACGATTTCATTCGGGTCGGTGTGATGGTTTAATGGATGTAAAATTATTTCGCTTAATGACTTTTTTATTCCCGCTCTTTTTAAGTAATTCCGAGCCGATTTTTCATTTTCTACGATGTACTCATCAATCGAATTTATAATTTGATTCACCTTTACAGGGATTACATCAACAGTTTCGCAGGCGTCTCCTAAAGTGGTTGGTATTAAATACAATTTTCCTTTTTCATTCATGAGTATATCCTTGTGTTTATTTTAAAGTAGAAATAACGACATCGCAAGCCTTATCCAAAATCGTAAATACATTTTCAAAACCTTCTTCACCTCCAAAATAGGGGTCAGGAACTGCTATTCCTGCTTTGGGGTAAACTCGGTCTAACAGAAGTTCTACTTTATTTCTATCGTTATCATTTCTAGCAAGTGAAATTACATCCGAATAATTGGAGGCATCCATTACAAAAATGATGTCGAAATTATCAAAGTCCGCAACACTAAATTGCCTTGCTTTTAATTTCGATAAATCTACATTATGAGTGAATGCATTCTTTATTGTCCTCTTATCAGGGTGTTCTCCGATATGATAGTTGGATGTACCTGCAGAATCAATAAATAGATTGAGTTTGAATTCTTCTGCTTTCTTTCTTAATATACCTTCGGCAAGTGGGGATCGGCAGATATTACCCAAACATACCATCAAAATTTTAGTCATCTTGTTTCTCTAAACAAAAATAGGAATCAGATTATCTGATTCCTATTCTTCTTTTTTATATTGTCTATTATTGAATGGTTATTTTTTTATTCAACTCATCAATGTAGTTTTTAAATCGTTTGTCCGTATCCATCAGGTTATTTACAGTTCTGCAGGCGTGTAACACTGTCGCATGGTCTTTACCTCCGCAATGCAACCCGATAGTTGCCAAAGATGACTTAGTCATGCTCTTTGCAAAATACATTGCTATCTGACGTGCCTGAACAACTTCACGTTTACGAGTTTTTGATTTCAATAATTCCAATGGTAATTCGAAATAATCGCAAACCACTTTTTGTATGTAATCAATAGAAACTTCACGAGCAGTATTCTTGACAAACTTATCAATCATTTGTTTGGCAAGCTCCAGATTAATCGCCTTTTTATTCATTGACGACTGAGCCAACAACGAAATCAACGCACCTTCTAATTCTCTAACATTAGTTGTAATACTATAAGCTAGGTATTCGATTACATCTTTTGGTAAGTCAATTCCGTCAGCATAAACTTTTTTCTCAAGTATAGCAATACGTGTTTCTAAACTTGGTGTTTGCAAATCCGCAGCAAGCCCCCATTTGAAACGAGATAAAAGTCTTTGTTCAAAACCTTGTAATTCTACAGGTGCTTTGTCAGCAGTAAGCACCAACTGTTTGCCTGATTGATGAAGGTGATTAAAGATGTGGAAAAACACATCCTGAGTTTTTTCTTTTCCTGCAAAGTACTGAACATCGTCAATAATTAAAACATCAATCATCTGATAAAAATGGATGAAATCATTTTGATTATTATTTCTTACTGAATCAATATATTGTTGAGTAAACTTTTCTGAAGAAACATAAAGAACAGTTTTCGAAGGATACATATTCTTTATTTGAATTCCTATTGCATGAGAAAGGTGAGTTTTACCTAAACCAACTCCACCATATATTAATAATGGATTGAATGCAGTTCCTCCCGGTTTTTCTGAAACAGCAAATCCGGCTGAACGCGCTAGTCTATTGCAATCTCCTTCTACCAAATTATCAAATGAGTAATTGGCGTTCAATTGAGATTCCACATTCACCTTTTTTAGGCCGGGAATAATAAATGGATTTCTAATACTGTTCTGATTCAAATCTATCGGCATATTTTGCGATGGATTTTTTAATTCCTTTTTACTGGTAGTTGGAATTTTTACAGTAAATGGTTTAGATGTATTATTATAGCTGTTTTCCATAATAATACTGTATTCCAAACGCCCTTCGTTGCCTAGCTCTTTCTTTATTGTCTTTTTAAGAAGTGTTATGTAATGTTCTTCTAACCATTCATAAAAAAATTGACTAGGTACTTGTATTGTTAATACGCTACTGCTTAATTTTATTGGCTTAATTGGTTCGAACCAGGTTTTAAAACTCTGTGTGCTTACATTATCTTTTATGATTTCGAGGCAATTTTGCCATACTTTGGTAAATGATTTCTCCATTCGGTAGGTAAGTGTCTTATATATGAGTAATTTCTGTTAATGTCTTTGTAATTGCTTTGTTTTCGCCTATTGCGGTGTAAATATATGCAAGTTTATTTACCCCGTGAGATTTTTTTTGAAAAATATTTTATTTTATTTTTGATTTGCTATTGACTTTTTGAATTATTCTTTTTCAAGGTATCAATTAATCACTTTTTTTGTTTCGCTTTTGTTTGTCTTTTATTTTGTATTCGTCTGAAATACTTTATTTAACTGGCAAATTGGCGATTTTTGTTTTTGTTTTTGTTTGCGATTTTTAAAAAATTCTTTTTTGAATTCGGATGCAATTATAAGTAATAAAATGCGATTGCATCGATAAAAAAAATTATAAATTTATTGTTTTTTATGTTTTCGAATTGAATAAAATTGTATTTTATCACGATTTTAAATCTATCTCTATATAAATATATGTATATATCAGAAACAACCGTGCGTGTACGCTATGCCGAAACAGATAAAATGGGTTATGTGTATTACGGAAATTATGCACAATATTACGAAGTGGGACGTGTAGAAGCCTTGCGGGCGCTAGGAAGCAGCTACAAGGACATGGAAGATAATGGTGTCATGTTGCCTGTTTTTTTATGCGATATGAAATACATAAAGCCTGCTGTATATGACGACTTGCTTATCATCAAAACTACCATACGTCAAATTCCTACTGTGAAAATTATTTTTGAATATGAAATATATAATCAGAAAAATGAATTAATCAATACAGGCTCCACATCACTTGTTTTTATTGACATGGCAACAAATAAAATTTGTGATGCACCTTCATCATTTATTGATAAAATAAAAAAATATTTCTGATAATTAATTGTGAATAATATTTCCGTCACGCATGGTTAACTTGCGGTCGGCCATGTTTGCGAGCTCTTCGTTGTGAGTTACGATTACAAATGTTTGATTGAATTTCTCACGAAGTGTAAAAAATAATTGATGCAATTCTTTTGCACTTGCCGAATCTAAATTTCCGGAAGGCTCATCTGCCAGCACCACTAGCGGGTTATTTATTAATGCTCTTGCCACTGCCACACGTTGCTGTTCCCCACCCGATAATTCAGATGGCTTGTGATGTATTCGTTCGTTTAATCCTAAAAATTTTAATAGGGTTGTTGCTTTTTCCTCTGCTTCCGATTTTGATACACCACTTATGAATGCCGGTATACAAACGTTTTCGAGAGCAGTAAACTCTGGAAGTAAATGATGAAATTGAAAAACAAATCCAATGTTTTTATTTCTGAACAAGGCCAATTTTTTATCGCTTAATGAAGATGTGATGGTATTATTCATTTCCAATGTTCCGTTATCTGCTTTATCCAGTGTGCCCAATATATGCAGCAGTGTTGTCTTTCCGGCTCCCGAAGCTCCCACTATCGAAATGATTTCTCCTTTCGAAATGTTAAGAGATACTCCTTTTAATACATTTAATTTCCTATACGACTTATGGATATTTGTTGCCTTTATCATTTTATTGTTTTGATGATTTAATATTTTTTCTTTTTCACAAGATACAAATAATCGAAGTAATACAGCACTTTTATTGAAACTGTATTAAGTTGTTTCGACTGCATTGTGTTTCTGAAATTCTCTGAATAATTATTTATTACTTCATCTCCTTCGTTAGTAATTGCATTTTTCCACAACAGGTTTAATGAACTTCCCGGAGCGAATTGCCATTGGAAAATCATATCCACATTAAATGCATTAAAATTAAAATCGTGATTAGTGTTATAGCTAATGTTATCTATCAAATGCCCGTCTTCTGTCAAGTCATAAAATCTCCTATAGTCTCCTCTTGCCCAGTAATGCCTTCCTCTCAGGCTAAGCGATAAATTATTTCGGAATAAATATTTTACCGACAAACTATTGGTCAGGTTAGTCAGATATCGCTTTCCGAAAATGATAGTGCCCCATTCATCTGTATCTACATACCCTCTGTCTCCATTGTCTTTCGAAAGGCTGCTCGAAAGGTCGAGAGATAATTTATCATTCACTCGTATGCTTGGTGCCAGAGTCATTCCGTAGTATGGATTATATCCGATAGTAGGTGAAACCAGCGCTGTGGTGCCTGCATATACATATATAAATGCACTTAGTTTTTTTCTTGTATCAGTGTTCCATCCGGCAAATCCTCGGTATCCTGGAGGACGAAGAAACACTCTTCCCGGAGTTCGAGATTCGTAATAATCTACTCTGTCCAGTGGTTCTAACGATGCTCCAATATATATATTGTGTTGCGCTTTTGTATTTACTCCTAAAAAAAGATTTATATAAAGACTATTTACCCGGTGTGTGGTTAGGTTTTCGTTTTCATCAAGGGACATGGAAGAACTTAAATTAAGAAATTTGCTGAATGGTTTAAACCGCATAAAGTTTACTCCTATTCCATGTGCGGTATAGTCCGTTTCTCGAGTTATGCCCATATCATTATTGTCATACGTTTTGTTCACCACTTCTCTGTATGCATTAAACTGAAACCATCCCGTTATTTTAGCTACTCCCAAATCGTAACGATAGCCATACAAATCGGTGTATTGATTTTGCACCGTATCTGTTTTCGAAAATATATTAGTTAATGCTCCGTTTCCAATAATGCAATAGGTACTCTTTTTATTATTCAAATTAAATCCTGCTCCTGTAACGTTGGAGTTGTTGTAATCATGTTTTCGGTTAACGTTTGTATTTATTAAATACACATCCGAACTATGTTTCAACTGCTGGTCAAAAACAATGATATTATAATTCGAAAAAGGTTCTGTAAGTTGTTTGCTGGAATTACCAAGGCTGTCGCGCAGGGTTGCGTAAGTATTATCCATTACAGCATTCAGTATACCTATTCCTAATCCATTTGGTGTTCGGCCAGAAACCTTAGTTGCATTCAGCAGTTTGGCTTGTGTCGGATTTTTAAGTACCACTGTATTCTTGCTGGTGTCGTTGTAAACATTATAATATTCAGTAGGCTGTCGGCCTATTCTGCGGGAGTAAAACAAATCTCCTTTCTGAAACAAATCTGTGCTTTCCTGAAAAAACGGACGCTGTTCGGCATAGGTTACTTCGAATGCCGATAAGTTTTTTACCACATTATCGCTTTGCACTTGCGAAAAATCGGGAAGCAAAGTAGCATCAACCGTAAAGCTTTCGTTTATTCCGTATTTTATATCCATTCCACCGGTTATATCGCTTGAGAAATTCGATTGTCCTTTTACATTGGCCGGATAATGCGATGTGGATAATGTTATATAAGGAGTAAGCGAAAGCCTTACGGGTGCTTTAATTCCCTTCATTCCGTTCAGCGTGCCCCAGTATTTTATCTGATTCGATTCTCCGTTAGGCACCAGTCCCCATTGGTCGAATTCGCCTTTACGCTTTATATTTCTTACCACCTGTATGCCCCACATCTGTGTGTCCATATTCGGAAACCGCAATGCCGAAAACGGTATTTTTATTTCCACAGCCCAGCCTTTATCATTTATTTTCACTGCCGATTCCCAAACTGCATTATACAACTGATCTGAGATTCTCGAGTCCAGCTGAACCCCCGAAGCCGTTACCGTAAAATCGAAAGCATCCTGCTCTTTATTATAAGTGTCGAATACAATCTCAAAATTATCAGCATTAATATTATCATCCCTATTGCCCAACTGATGCGCTATACTATCGGGTGCGGAATCGTAGAGCATTGCTCCAACATAAATAGCAGTGTTGTCGTACACCATTCTCACTTCCGTTTCCTGCGAAGGCATTTTATCAAAATATGGGTAGCATTGCTTCATATCGCAAAACGTCATTACATTTTGCCATGCCTCATCATCCAGCACTCCATCCACCTTAGGCGATTTCTCTGCTCTTGTTATGGAATAACCTTTTCGCGTCAGTACAGTATCAGTTACTGCATACAGCCGGCATACATTTATTAATAAAACAAAAAAGAGTACTCTTGTTTTCATGTGGTAAATATATCCTAAATATTTATTTACTTTTAAATTATTTTACAGACGGTGTTTTATGCGCATGAGAGTAATAAAGTTGGTAAGTTTTAGGTTTTCGCTGCGAGCGGGTTTAGCAATCTCCCTAGTTAAATTGTTATTTTTTGCCTTGAGTGACTCCAAACTAGATTTTGAGCCTCATAGTCTAGGTTTTAAACTTCGCGCCCCACATTTAAAACTACAAACTCTTCGCTATTGCCCCATAACCGAATTAGGGTTGGCTGCTAATTTTCCGCAACCTATAACTAACAACTAAAAGCTAATAACTAAAAAACTAAAGATTTTAGATTTGACTATATTTGCACACTAAAAAATAACAAGAATGAATATTCTATCAGCAAAAAACATTGTGAAGCGATATGCGGGGCATACGGCACTTAATGATGTGACAGTGGAAATACCGGAGCAAAGTATATACGGATTGCTTGGGCCTAATGGTGCGGGAAAGACATCGCTTATCAGAATTATAAATCAGATAACCGGCCCGGATAGTGGGGAGTTGTATTTTATGGGCGAGCATCTTACTCAGAAACATGTGGAGCAAATAGGTTATTTGCCCGAGGAAAGAGGATTGTATAAAAAGATGGGTGTGGGTGAGCAGGCCCTGTATCTGGCGCAACTCAAGGGAATGGGCAAACAGGAGGCAAAGAAAAAGCTGAAAGAATGGTTTGAAAAATTTGAGATGAGTGCATGGTGGAACAAAAAGGTGGAAGAGCTGAGTAAGGGGATGCAACAAAAGGTTCAGTTTATTGTAACTGTGCTGCACGAACCAAGATTGCTGATACTGGATGAGCCTTTCAGCGGTTTCGACCCGATTAATGCCAATTTGATTAAGAACGAAATTCTGGATTTAAAAAAGAAAGGAAGTACCATATTGTTTTCTACTCATAACATGGGCTCGGTGGAGGAACTGTGTGATAACATTGCGTTGATTCATAAATCGAAAAAAATACTTGACGGGTCGGTGAAAGACATCAGAAAACAATACAAATCGAATGTGTTTGAACTGGAGTTTACGGGTAATATGATGGGATTTACCAATGCCATGTGGACAGGAGCCGAACTGCTGGAACACACTACTGACGGGGAGTATAACAAAGCAAGAGTTAAACTTCTTGGAAAAAATTCGAGCAACGATTTGCTTCAGGCCATTATTCCGGTAGCGCAAATACAGTCGTTCAGGGAGGTGGTGCCGAGTATGAACGATATATTTATAAAAGTGGTTGGCGATAAAAATATACTGGGTACTCAGAGTAATTTTACGGAATAGGGGAGAAGTACAATATGAAAATTGAAAAAAGAAAATAAGTATAAACTAACACAAATTCTTCCCCGCAGGGGAGGGCAGGAGGGACTTATGAGCAAAATATCATTAATAATAAAACGAGAATACCTTTCGAGGGTAAAGAAAAAATCATTTATCATCATGACTATTCTGGGGCCGATACTTATGGCCGGAATAGGTATTGTGCCTATTTACCTGTCGATGCAAAAAACAGAGACGCAGAAAATAGAAGTGATAGACGAGAGTTTTTTGTTTACTTACATGAGCAAGGATAGTGTACAGAAAGGATTAATACCCGAAAATGACCAGGTGCATTTCGATTATCCTCCCATCAGTATTCAGGATGCGAGAGCGGGGTTTTACGAAACAGAGTATGACGGAATACTGTACATACCTAAAGTAGTGTTGAACGGTGGACAAAACGGAATTAATTTGTTTTACAAAAAACAATTGAGTAATCAGGTGCAGGAGCATATAGCAGGAGAGCTGCAAAAAATGATTTTTAATCTAATGCTTGCCCAAAATAAAGTAGATGTAAACTTTATAAAAGATGCAAAAGAAAAATCGACATTCTCGATGATTACTACCCGTGTGGACGAAAAGGGAAAGGATAAAAAAACAAATACAGGTTTGAATATTGCCATCGGATTAATCTGTGCATTTTTGATTTACTTTTTCATTTTTATGTATGGAGTGCAGGTTATGCGCGGTGTGATGGAAGAAAAGACAAACCGCATTGTAGAAGTTATACTGTCGTCAGTTAAACCATTTCAACTGATGATGGGGAAAATAATTGGTGTGGCACTGGTAGGGTTGACTCAGTTTTTGCTTTGGGTAGTATTTACCGGGGCGCTGTATACCGTGGCTTCGGCTACTTTGCTGAAAAATGTGGACATAAAACAGATTCAGCAAAAGGAGCAGGTGATAAAAGTGGGGGCTGATTTGAATTATAATCAGATGAAACAAAATCCGAAACAGAATGAAATAACTCAATTGTGGAATGATTTTAAAGGAATAAACATGCTGGAGATTTTGTTGTGTTTTATGTTTTATTTCCTCGGGGGATATTTAATGTACAGTGCCTTGTTTGCGGCAGTAGGTTCTGCTGTAGACAGCGAAGCCGATACCCAGCAATTTATGATGCCCATTACGATTCCGCTGGTGTTATCGTTTGTGGTAGCACAAACGATAATTCAAAATCCGGAAAGTTCGATGGCGTTCTGGTTTTCGGTAGTACCGCTTACTTCGCCCATTGTAATGATGGTGAGATTGCCTTTTGGTGTACCTGCCTGGGAAATGTGGCTGTCGATGAGTATGCTGGTGCTTGGTTTTTTATTCACCACCTGGTTGGCGGCTCGTATTTACAGAACAGGAATATTAATGTATGGCAAAAAGGTAACCTGGAAAGAACTTGGCAAATGGCTTTTTTATAAAGGATGAGAATAGCCATAATAGATTTAGGTACGAACACGTTTAATATTCTTATTGTGAAAATAAATCACATTAAGTCATACACTAATTTGTATCAGTCTAAGATATCAGTAAAACTGGGCGAAGGAGGGATTAATAAAAATTATATTGAACCTGTACCTTTTCAGAGAGGCATAGAAGCACTGAAAACATACAAAGAAACCATGGAGCGGTTTTATGTAGAAAAGGTGTTTGCTTTTGCTACATCGGCCATACGAAGTGCTTCAAACGGAAAAGAGTTTGTAGAAGCTGCCAAACGTGAAGCAGGAATAGACGTTACCATGATATCGGGTGAAAAGGAAGCAGAACTTATTTATTATGGAGTGCGCAATGCACTTAAGTTTTCGGATAAAGCTTCGTTGATAATCGACATAGGAGGGGGGAGTACCGAATTTATTATTGCAGATGAAAACAAGGTGTATTGGAAACAAAGTTTTTTATTAGGAGCAGCACGATTGCTCGAAATGTTTCAGCCATCGGATAAGATAAAAGTGGAAGAACAAAACAAGATAACGGATTATCTGAATCAGGAATTACAACCCTTGTTTGAGGCCGTTAAAAAGCATCCTGTAGCAGAACTCATCGGTTCGTCAGGCTCGTTCGATTCGCTTGCCGAAATGATAGCGCATAAATATTATACACCTCAGATATTGAAGAAAAAAACGGAATACGTATTCGACATGCACGACTTCGAAAGGATTTACGAGATAATTATAAACTCTACCAAAGAAGAGCGTATGCAAATGAAAGGGCTGGTGGAAATGCGGGTGGATATGATTGTTATATCGAGTTTGATTGTTCGGTTTGTGCTGCAATCGTTCCACTTGAAAAATATGCGATTGTCCACCTATGCTTTGAAAGAAGGAATGCTCAACGAAATTATGAACTCTAAATTATAACTGCAAACTTAAATCTCATATTTATAAAATGGCAAAATTATTAATCATAGACGATGAAAAAAGTATACGCAAAACATTGCGTGAAATTTTGGAATACGAAAAGTATGAAGTAGAAGAAGCCGCAGACGGGGCAGAAGGGTTGGCGATGATTCAAAAAAGCAAATACGATGTGGTGCTTTGCGACATTAAAATGCCTAAAATGGATGGTATGGAAGTGCTCGAAAAAGCTATGCAAACGGCAGCCGATACGCCCATTGTTATGATATCTGGACATGGTACCATAGAAACTGCTGTGGAAGCAGTGAAGAAGGGAGCATTTGATTTTATTGCAAAACCTCTTGATTTGAATCGTCTGTTGGTAACTGTGCGCAATGCTATGGATAAAGCTTCACTGGTTACCGAAACCAAGGTGTTGAAGAAAAAAGTAAACAAAACCTTTGATATGATTGGCGCTTCTAAAGCCATTGTTCAGATTCAGGAAATGATAGAACGAGTGGCGCCAACCGATGCGCGGGTGCTGATAACAGGAGGAAACGGAAGCGGAAAAGAACTGGTGGCACGCTGGCTGCACGAGAAAAGTAATCGTGCTGCTTCGCCCTTGATAGAGGTAAACTGCGCAGCTATTCCAAGTGAGTTGATAGAATCAGAATTGTTTGGTCACGAAAAAGGGGCTTTTACATCAGCGGTTAGTCAGCGCAAAGGAAAGTTTGAGCAAGCCGAAGGAGGAACCATTTTTCTGGACGAAATTGGAGATATGAGCCTTTCGGCTCAGGCCAAAGTGTTGAGAGCACTTCAGGAAAATAAAATTACTCGTGTGGGAGGAGAAAAAGAAATTAAAGTAAATGTACGTGTGGTAGCTGCTACCAATAAGGATTTACAAAAGGAAATTGCTTCGGGTCATTTTCGTGAAGACTTGTACCACCGACTTTCGGTTATCTTAATTCATGTTCCTTCGCTTAACGAGCGCAGAGAAGATATCCCTTTGCTGGCCGAACATTTTATGAAAATAATTTGTGAAGACCACGGTATGCCACTCAAAACATTATCCAAGGAGGCCATAAAAGAACTTCAAAAAATTAACTGGACGGGTAATATTCGCGAATTAAGAAATGTTATAGAACGTTTGATTATTCTTTGCGATAAAGTTATTACTGATAAAGATGTGGTGGCTTATGTTAATCCGAAATAGGCAGGTTAGTTTAAAGTTATTCAGTTTAAAGTTTCGAGTTTCTGGCGGAGGGAAGCTATCTCGAAAGGGAAATTGGGAAATTGGGCAGTAGGCAATAGTGAATAGCCAATAAAAAAAGCCCCGCAAATTTTGCGGGGCTTTTTGGTGAAATGGCAATTAACTTAAAGCGTTTTGAAAAGCAGAGGCCCTTCCCAGTCGCTCCAAATGCCCTTTTTACAGGTGCGATGCAGAGCCGCATACTTGGTGGACGGCAAAACAGAAGTTAATTCAATACGTGCATGCTCAGTAGGGTCGAGCAGTTCGTAACCTGTGTAAGTGGTTACATCTTTAGTAATTTTCCACTGATGAATACCACCACCACCTTCAATGCCCTGTGCTAAAAGGAAAGCAGGTGAAGTAGAATTTAACTGTAGAAAACTGAAAGTTTGTTTTCCGCGTCTTCCTGTGGCGCTTTGAACCAAACCTGTTTCGTCCATCATCAGTATTTTTAATGGTGCTGGAACGGTAGGACTTGCAATCATAGTATCTAAAATACTAACAACTGCATTAAACTCATAATCTACTATTGCTCGCTTTTGAACAGCAGTGTCAGTGGAACCTACACCCGTTCCTTTGTTGTCATCTGCTGTTTTTAAGTTTGTAATAGCTGTAGCAAGTGCGGTGGTAACTACTGTAGTAAAAAACGTACCACCCGCTAATTTTGCAATTAAAGTACCGCCTTCGGCTCGTACTTCTGCATCCGATTTGTGCTCCAAATCTAATTTGAAATGAGACTTCATACTGATTTTTTTTTAAGTTAAAAGTAGAAAATTTGTCATGTCATTTAAGACGCCACAAAATTAATAAAAATCTTTTTTCAATATCAAAATTTTAACGTCTTTTTTTTCAAAAAAAAAAACAATAAAAACTCCTAACTCCAATCTAATTTCAGAACACCTGCCCCAACCGTAAATTAACAAAATCAAAATTAGACATACTATTATTATAGTATTATATCACCCAAAAATACGAAAAACCGACCTTAACTAGTCGGGACATGATTTTAGGATAAAATGACGGAACTTTCCCTAAAAGTTATCTAACTACCTGATAAAGTTATTAAACTTTCCAAAATGCTAACTAACTTTAAGATAAAGTGAGACGACTTTAGGATAAAATGACATAACTTTATGGAAAATAATCTAACTTTTCTATAAAGTGAGCTAACTTTATGGTAAAATGATTTCATTTTACGGAAAGTTAATTAACCCCCAAAAAAGTGAGCAGGCTTTAAGATAAAGTTACCTAACTTTATAGTAAAGTTAGGCCACTTTAATACAAAATGACTTCATTTTATGGAAAGTTAACTAACCACCCCATAAAATGACATCGTCCTACCCAAAAATGATAAAACGCCACTTTTTGATTAATAAATGCCCATAAAAAGTGGATTGAAGGGTAAGAAAAATGAGTTAACTATTAAAATGAACGAATCCATTATGAGATAATATTAACACAAGGCAAAAACAAATGATAATACCCTGGTTTATTATCAAAACACTTTACATTTTATGGTATAAATGGAATTCTTTCTATTTTTATTGCCCTTACTTTTATTAAAAATCTGACGTTTTTTGGAGACCCTTCCAAAATGAAATGTACAAAAAAACACAAGTGAGAAGATGATTTGTGTTTTTTTCTTGAAAAATGGTTTCCTTTATTTATAGGCTTTGAGTTGGGTTATTAACAATTTCTTCTACCGAAATTCGGTAGGAGAGTCTACCGTATTTCGGTAGACAATAAATACCGAAATTCGGTACTAAAAATACCGAATTTCGATTTGGAAGAAGGGGTAAGAGGTGTTTAACTTTGGAGAGGCAAATCTGACGATTTTTTGCTCATTTTTAAAATAGGGAAAAAGGGTTTTGGTACAAGTGAGTAGTTGACTTGTGTTTTTTCTTAAAAATTACTTTCCTTTATTTATAGGCTTTGAGTTGGGTTATTAACAATTTTCTCTACTGGATTCCAGTAGGCCGTCTACTGGATTCAGGTAGAGAAAAAATCCCTGAATCCAGTAGAGAAATAACGGCATTTTTATTTGGAAGATGGGAAAGGCTGTGTTTACCTTTGGAGAGGCTATAATTGATAAAAAATGGTTATTCAAAAAAGGATAAAAAAAAGAAGTGCGTATGTAAATCACATAGGCTTTTG
>CAIYIS010000051.1 GCA_903926385.1 uncultured Bacteroidota bacterium | reverse complement strand
TTTGTTAGTGTGGGAACTACTGGGTTCGAACCAGTGACCCTCTGCTTGTAAGGCAGATGCTCTGAACCAGCTGAGCTAAGCTCCCTCTTTTTCCTGTTTGATTTTTCAAACGGGGTGCAAATATAGACACTTTTTGCAAAGTGAGAAATATTTTTTTATTTTTTTATGTGATATTTGCGTAATTCGTTATTAATATTGCCTTCTAAATGGAAAAAAAATTTCTTGTCCTCCTTATTTTTGGTTGCTTTTTAACTTCCAAAGGTCAAAATAATGCTCCCCCAACAGGAGCTGACAGTTTGTTTTCTTCTATTTCTCAACTTCAGGCTACTCAGGATTCCTTCTATTCTAAAGGTATGTTTAGCTCCCAAAGGGGTAAACACCGACTACGTGAAGATAATAATGTGTTCTTTTCGGCCCTAATAGCATTTACATTAAATAATTCACGAGCATTACAAAGCGAACGAAACCGACAACTGACAGACAGTATTTGCAAAAAAGTTGTTGGTAACTACTCTTTTTATAAAAATCAAAAAGGACTAAATACTTTTAATTTCTGGAAAACCAATCCTCCCCAATATTTTCCCAATGCCGGATATTTATCAAGGCACAAGTATTTTAACCTGCCTGATGATGCTGACTGCACAGCTTTGGTCTATCTCACCGATACTTCTTTAAAGAGTGAAGCGTTGTGGCTAAAACAAAAACTGGCACAGCATGCTAATGGAACTACAGCTTGTGTAAAAAGCACTTTCAGTAAATACCGCAACTTGCCTGCTTATTCTACCTGGTTTGGAAAGAAAATGCCGATCGAGTTCGATATCTGTGTGGAAAGTAATATTCTGTATTTTGTGATGTCTAACCGCCTTCCGTTTACAGTAAACGATTCGGCAACGGTGGCGCTTTTGAAAGGGATGATTCAAAGCGGGGAATACTTGCGAAACACTGCCTTTGTTTCTCCTTCATACAAAAAGCCCTCAATTGCACTGTATCATCTGGCCAGACTACTCGGAATTTATAATGTGCCCGGATTGGATGACTGCCGTAGCAAGATTAAATCGGATATAGAAACTCAACTTAGCATATCAACTGATTTTATGGAAAGAATTATTCTGTCAACAGCCTATATACGTATGGGGGGACAACCCAAGGAAGTGAGTTTCCCTCTTAATTTAGAAAGGGAAGTGCAGAGTTTTGTGTTTTTCGAAGCCGATTTATTTTCGCCTTATGCGCGACCATTCTTAAAATTTATTTCCCGCAGTAAAATTTTTGCTATACCTTTTCGGTGCAAGGCTTATTCTCTTGCTTTGATAGCGGAATATGAAGTGTTAAAGAATAATCGCTGAATAGCTAAAAATTATAGTAGGCTCTCACACCGGCAGCATGCTGAAGTTTGTACACCGGATTAATTCCAATATTTATTTTATCGTAAGTAGGGCTGTAGAGCAACTGCACTGTCCATTTCGGACTCATGGTTACATTAAATCCGGCACTGGCAAATGCACCAAAACCAATTCCGATTTTCTTAGGAAAATAAGTGGTGGTAGTGGGAGCTCCCGAATTAGGAATTATGTAGGCGGTAGTTAAATCGATAGTAAGATTTTTGATTTTAATATTGTTCTTATCAAATTTAGCGAGAGTTGCATTTAATCCACCTTCCATAAAAAAGTTGAGTCGTTTGTTATCGCCCATTATACGCGAGTAACCAAACTGAAACATCATGCGCTGTTCGCTACCGGTAATATCAAATGTATTTATGTATTGTCCGCCCGACAGCTGATTTTGATTTAGAGGCACATCGGTTTCTATTGTAAAGTGACCTGTTATTTTCAGTTTTGATGCATTTACATTTAATATAATGGCATTCTTTTTATCCATACTGTAACGTCCGTTTAACCCCACCAAAAAAGCAATACTGTAGCGCATATCCTGAGGCATGTCGTTTTCGCCAAAGTGCCAGGTATTACTGCCTGCTGCCTGAGGGTCCACTCCAAGAGCTTGTGCTATTTGGTCTACCTGACCGTTTCCTCCACCATATTCAAACATAATTTTATTATACATCAAACTGCTCGCAAACTCATTTTGCGCACCATTTACATCTAGTCCGTATCCATTATAAAGAGAGGCGGTATATGCATTGGCCCAATACGGGCCGATAAAAAAGCCGAAGTGCATTCCTTTTTTCTCCATCGATTCTGATTCATCATCTGAGGAAGATTCTTGTGCAAAGGCGCCAATGCTGCACATTAGCAGCACAAAGGCAATAAGTGATTGGTATAAGTAACATTTTTTCATTGGTACAAAATTAATAATATAATTTAAAGAATGTATATATCATTCATCGCATGGCTGCACATCCCATATCATAATGGCACGGTCGTCACCAGTAGAAATTAAATAATTGTTGTATTGGCTCCAGATTAGTTTATTTACCGAATTCAAGTGACCTTCGAAGTTTTCTTTACTAATTCTAAATAGTAAGTGGCAAGTGTTGGCATCCCATATTTTAATGGTTTTGTCACGGCTGGCAGTGGCAAACAAGGTGTGGTCGGGCGAAAAAACAATATCATAAATAGCAAAGTTATGAGCCGGTATGGATTTAATGAGTTCATAGGTTTTGGCATCCCAGCAATTCAGAAATGCATCTCTGCCTCCCGACAGCAGGCGCATACCATCGGGCGAATAACAAACCGCATTGGCCGAAAGTGTGTGAGCAGCAAATTCGTGCTTGGGGGCAAGTGTGTGCAATTCGAAAATACGGATAAGGCAGTCGGCAGAAGCAACTGCTATTTCGGATGTAGTATAATTAATGCTGATGCTTCTTACTTTCTCGTTGCATAGTTTTTTGATAACAGTGGCCGATAAAGAGGATAACGACCCAATAACAAAATTGCCATCGGCACCGGCAGTATAAAAACTATCGGTAAGCACGGAGTACTGAATATCAAACACAGCCGAGGAGTGAAGTTGAAGTGTTTTTATTTCTTTGCGCGAAACGGTATCTATTATATGTATGGCTCCCGTTGCTGTTCCTGCCAGCAATAAATTCTTTTCAGGGATATAACAAAGGGCATATACAATGGCCGGAAGAGCTACCACAAAATCATCGGGCTGAAGGCTGTTTAAGTTCCAGAGCACAGCCAGCTTATCGCTGCTACCCGAAAAAAAGGTTTCAGGAGTTAAACCATTGCAAAGTGCATACACAGAGCCTTTGTGACCTGTGAGAGCCGAAATACGTGTTACTTTTAGTTTCATTTAAGGATGGCAAAAGTAGTTTTTTTTAATCTTTCATTCCGTTTTGTCCAAAGTTATATTTGTATATTTGCGCAAATTTATATTTCTGAGTTACTAACTAAATAAAAGGAGGAAAACATTATGACAGTAAAAATTCAATCCGTGCATTTCGATGCCGACAAAAAACTCTTAGCATTTGTAGAAGAACGAGTGGAAAAACTAACACTTTTTTATGACGGGATTATTAAAAGTGAAGTGATATTGAAACTCGACAAATCGGATGCAGCAGAAAATAAAATAGCCGAAATTAAACTTCACATCAGCGGAAACGACTTGTTTGCAAAAAAACAATGTAAAAGTTTTGAGGAAGCTATAGACACCAGTATTGACGCTTTAAAAACGCAGGTTAGGAAACATAAGGAAAAAGTGAAAGGGTTGTAATTACCACTTCGCATAACCTGATTAAAAAACCCTCCGAACAAAGTTGTTCGGAGGGTTTTTTGTTGTTTGAAATCTGAAACTTTTACTCATTAATAATCTTCTAGTCTCTTAATTTTCTTTTTCTCGTATGTTGATCTAAAAACTCCTACAAAAGTATCGTTTCTGCAAACTTTAAAGAAACGCCTACCAGGGTTAAATTGTAAAACCTATTTTAACTTTTCATCAATCAGCTCGGGGTTTCTACTTGAATCAAAAATGGAGAGAGTAGAAACTTCCTATTTATTCCATTCGTAAAACAATAGATAATTATCTTTTACCATAAATCTGAATTCAGTGTTTTTGTATACTCTGCCTATTTGCGGAAACTTACTGATTATCGTTACCAAATCAATAAAACCTGCATCGAGGTAAGTAGAATATTTTTTATTTCCTGTTCTTCTGAACCAATAATCTAAAATCTGTAAACGGTCTTGAAGTGCATTCTCCGACCATTTTATTTGTTTAGCCATTTTTTTATTAACTCGTTTGCCTGCTCGTTTGTATAATAATTTCCTTCTTTAATTTGTTTTTTAGATTCATGCAAACGCTTCAATTCATAGTCATTCAGTTCGGGCTCTTGCAATACAGAGTAATGATGACTCGAAATTTCAGTTAATGTTTTTAACAACTCCGAATCGTTAATGTTTTCAATCGTTTCGTGCAGTGCTGTTTTTAATGCCGATGTTTTCATTTCCATTTAATTTTCCACAAAGATAAGTCTTTTCTTTTTCAACACAGAGTACACAAAGCAAAAAAGAGTTGCACAGAGAAAATAAAAAAAGCCCCGAACATTTCTGCCCGGAGCCCCATTCATCATTTATAATTTCTACTCTTTAACTATCTTCCTATTCACTACTCCCTGTTGGCTATTTACCGATAAAAAATAAACCCCCTTTGCATACCCGCTCATATCAAGGGTTAGTTGTTGGTTGTTAGTTGTTGGATGCACTCCCCAAGTACGTTCATTATTTTTAGGGTTGTATTTTTTTGTTCTTCGCTAAAGGTAATGGTGGCGGCAGATGTAAACGGATTAGGTACTATAGTAAAACTCCCGCCATCTTGCTGCTCTTCGATACCTACAGTAAAAGCACCTAACTTGGCAATAAAAATCTTGTAACTGCCATTATTCGTTAAGGTGGTTCCTCCAAATGTGATGGCAGGGCTCTTAAACCCGCCTGTTATATAGGTATTTCCTGCTGCATCGGCGGCAATACTGAACCCCTCATCATCAGCAGTTCCTCCTGCTGATTTAGCCCATACCACATTGCCATTGGTATCGTATTCAGCAATAAAAATATCGTAACCTCCATTATTCGTCAAGGTGGTTCCTCCAAATGTGATGGCAGGGCTATAAAAATCGCCTGTTATATAGGTATTCCCTGCTGCATCGGTGGCAATACTGATACCCCCATCACCGCTAGTTCCTCCTGCTGAATTAGCCCATACCACATTGCCAGTGGTATCGTATTTAGCAATAAAAATATCGGAATTACCATTACTCGTTAAAGTGGTTCCTCCAAAGGTGATGGCAGGGCTATAAAAATCGCCTGTTATATAGGTATTCCCTGCTGCATCGGTGGCAATACTAGAACCCCGATCATCAGCAGTTCCTCCTGCTGATTTAGCCCAAGCCCAATTGGGCGCCTGCCCAAAAACATTACTACTCACTAAAGCAATCACAATTATTATATAAATCTTTTTCATATTGTTTTTTGTTTTTAATTGTTTGTAAATGTATTATTTATTTTAATATCTCAAAAAAAACAATCCTGCCTTCCATTCAAAAAGCAGGATTGTTTTTAAAATTTTTGTAATCAAACTTATTATACAGTGCCGTAAACGGTAATGGTAGCTTCATCGCTCCAGGTGCCTACGGTTTTGTTATGCATAACGTATATCATTTTGTATTTCCAGATGGCGCTTGCGCCTACAGCCGGCAAAGCCGAATTGTCTAAATATGGCGAACTGATGGCTCTTTCTTCTTTTTCGTAGCCTTTGCCCTTGTCCACCCATATTTCTACGGCATCAAATGCACCTTTTACCCATTTAATAACCGGATGCCCGCTGTCCATAAAAACTTTGAAAGTGGGTTTGCCTGTTGATGGGTCGAATGGAGTAGATACCGGAACAATTTGTAAAGTCTCGCCTTTGGTGGCATTATAAGCTGACGAGCTTTTAGCCTTAGCGGCATTTAAGCGAAAGCGAGCTTCGATATTGGCCGCCACCAATGCCGAAGGTGTTTCGGTTGGAAACACATCAAAAGTTCCTAATACTTGCGTGCCGTTGCCGTGCCTAGCCAAGTTTTTATACTTGGTAAC
>CAIYIS010000050.1 GCA_903926385.1 uncultured Bacteroidota bacterium | reverse complement strand
ATTATTATAATTTTATCACTCGTTTTTAATTCATCATTGACTATAATTTTATAGAAATATACCCCATTTTCTAATTCTGTTTCGTTTATTAATAAAACATTTTTTTCACCTGCTTGTAATGAGTATTTCTTTATCAAACCTCCAGTCAAATTATACAAAAACAAAGCACCGTTGTCAGTTTTATTTAATGTATAAACCAAACTCATAGCACCATCATTTGGGTTCGGAAATAACTTGAATGAATTGATTTTTGCAACTGATTGATGATTGGTGAACATTCTTTTTTCAGGTTTTTCAATTCCTAATTCGCAGTCATTAAAATATTCAATGGTATCCAATTGAGAAAGTATGGCTCTTGCCTGAAAGACAGCTTCACCATCTCGATGTGCACACTTCCATGCTAATGCTCTTAAATCATCCAATTGAGTGCTGTCCCAGTCTTTGCCTTCAAGTATATTACTTATCATGGTTTTGTAAAGCCATCTGCTGTTCGCTTCTACATCACTCCGAGGGGTAATAGAGTTTGCTAAGGCAAGTAAACCAGCTAAATCGGCATAACTCATTGTATCCGGTACTGAAAACATTTTTGCAATCGAATCTAATTTCCCGACATTGCTTTCTTTGTTTTCCTGAACGAATGCTTGTAATAAACTATCATTGGTTAAATAAGTGACATCGGTTTGCAAATATTTATATAAATTTTTATGTAACATATATAAAGAAGCAGAATCATATGGTTCGATAGGAATGGAGTCACCTGCTATTTTTAATAATCCATGATGCGTGGCTCCACCTGTATTCGGTAATAAAATAAGAGGACAAGTATAATTCAAAGAACCAACAGAAAGTCCTTTAGGAACTTGATAACCTGTGTTTGCTGTCCACTCCACCCAAGGAGCTGGGTTATATGGAGGTGTTCCGGGCCATCTTACCCAAAGAGTAGACCCATGACCATCCGAATTAGCATCATAATTTGCCGTATTATGAGGCATATTTGCAGACCATGTATTATCACTTGGAGTAATTGGTGTTCCTTGCCATCCAACTATTGCATTGCCCACTCCGTTTAACACGAAACCTTCATAATTATTATCCATTACGTTTTTCTTAATCGAAGTATTCGGTATTTGCGAACCACCAAAGAATAATCCTCTGCCTACAGTATGGCTTTCGTTACAGCTTACCAGATTACTAAAGCAAGCACCATTCAGGTCAATGCCATATACCCAGCTGTCAGTGGTGGTTCCCAATACATAATTAGCAACAATATTTGATTTGGAAGTGTTATCTACATACACCCCGTAGCAAGGTAGTGTGGAGGCAACAGTAGGAATAAGATAAATAATATTCCGGTCGATATTACCTCCAATTAGACCTGAAGCGTATATCCCCTTTCTAACATTTGAAATTGTGTTCTCACTAATTTTGTAATTACCAAATGAAGTTGGAGTAGGTTCGTTCACTGTTATTCCTTCCCCATGTGGATTAACCCCGATGTAGTAATTCAAGTTCAAATCATTGTTAAAAATATTTACATATGAAAAAAGATTGTTATAGCAACTTATTCCGGTACAAGTATTATTAATATGGTTCTGAGCAATTACAACCGAGCAAGAAAAATGATTTGTTTCTTTAATAGCTGTAGTTGTTATATGGTCGAATTGATTTTCCCATATCTCCTGATTCATTGTATTCGCAATGTTCATTCCAAGTCCACAATAATCAAAGGTGTTGATAGAATTCCCACCTGATGAATTGCCAGCGATGATGAATGGAGGGAACTGAGTATTTATATCACCTTTTGAGCAAATAGCTGTGCCCGGAATACAATCTTTTTTCAAGAATGTACCATTAGGTGGATATTTCGGTGTAATTGAGCATATCATTTCGGAGCAAATTGAGCAGTAAAAGTTAAGCTCTTTATTAGTTACAATAATTGATCGCAAAATTAGATTAATTATTTATTATTTCCTTATTTATTTGAACTTCATTTTT
>CAIYIS010000049.1 GCA_903926385.1 uncultured Bacteroidota bacterium | reverse complement strand
TTAATTTTAGAGGTGAAATTTGTAGAATTTTAGAATTGGGAGTGGAAAGGAGGATTGAGGTATGTAAGCAAAGCTTACAAAATTAACTACAACCTAAGCCCTGACACACTTGCCAACGCTTCAGCTTAGCTCGTACGGGGGTGGAATATAAGATGTGTTTTAAATACATTTATTGTGGTTCTTCGTCAAAATGTTCAATTACTTTTCTATTTGATTCACTTAATTTTTCAATTCCAAAAAACTTTTTAATGTTCTTCTTTAAATCTTTATACTCATAAAATATCTCACGCTGATAGTAATGTTGCATATCTTTAGCCATATTATTTATTTCAGTTTCCATATTCTCAATTAAAAAATCAATTGAGTATTGCAATTCATCTGGTAAAATAAAATTGTATTTACGCACAATATTTGCAGATACGTTATAGGTCTTTAAAATTTCGGTTAAACGTTTTTCGGTTTCATTGTGGTTGCCTTCTTCTCTTTTATCATCCCATCTTTCAATTAATAAATTCAATTCATATAAGGTCATCATTATTTCATAACAAGCATCTATTTGTTTTTCATAAACAACTGAACGGAGTGCGCTTTTGCGCTCTCTTAAAAAATAAAAAAGTGTTAAACCATAAATAACAGGAGATGCTAAACCAATTATGAGCGTGATATATTCCATTGTTGCTTTATCCATTTATTTGCCTTCTACAATTACTATTTCTTCGGGTGATAAGTTATAGAGTTCGTAAACCATGTTATCAATTAAATCATCAGTTTTTTGGATTTCTTCTTTTAATGAAAGCACTTTTTGTTTGTACTCATTAAAAACATCCATCCATTCAATTTCGTCTTTTTTGGAAAGAGGGGAGCCATTGTCAATTTTAATGGCTTTGTTAAGTTCTTTAGAAAATGTAGAAAAATCGAGGAAGAACCAATTTTCTAATTTAGTAGAGAGTTTTTGTATATTATACTTACCCGAAAAATACGTTGTGAATTTGCCAGATAAAAATAGCAATTCTTTATTGAGAGAAAGCATTTGGTCGTAAAGCGAGGACATTTGCCTTTGCTTTTCCAAATCATAATTACTCGAAATTGGTATTTCAGTTATTTGAGATTTTTTAATCTTAGGAAATAAAGATTTCGCATCACTAAATTTCTTTGTCCAATAAAATTTAACAAGTTTAGAATTTAATTGAAGAAAAATAAATTCTAAGGAGAATTTAGCTTCAGTAATTAATAGATTATATATTGTATTTAAAGTAAAATAACCTTCCTTATCAATTGCACTAATTGGAACATTACCAATTTGACGAATAATTATTTTAGGATTAATAAAGTATTTTTCATCTCTTTTTCTGTGCAGCCAATCTCCATATGAAACAAATTTCCTAGGCCAATTAATGTAATATTGGGCAAAATCTTTTCCGTCTATAAATTTCTTAAAATTATCACTTGTCTTTTCCGTTGAAATGTATTCTTCTTTTGTATTACCTTCTCCGCTTGAACCGCCAATTTGAATGCCAATACAAATATCGGATATGGTTCCTAATTTGAATGAATTTAAATCAATTTTATCTAAAAGTTTTTTATCAGAAATACTTATTGAAGTTTGGATTCTGCAAAGCTCTGCGTTTATTATTTCTTTTGAATTATAATTTGAAACTAATTCATTTTCATTATTGAAAATACTTATTTTTTCGTTGATATTGGAATTGCAAATTGGTATTACACTTTCAACACTCGCATCCACAAAAACGTCATCACGAAAGGTTCTTATTGATTCGAGTGAATTGTTCTCAATCATTCTTTTTCTAACAAGTGCAGCGTTTTCATTAGCAAGAAATGTATTTGGAATTATTAAACCATAAGCATATTTTTTATTAAGTAAAGAAATTACTCGTTCTATGAAGAGCAAATACAAATCAAATTTCCCAGATGTGAGTACATATTTTGATTTGTAATAACTTTTTAAATTCTTTTCGATATCTTTTCCTGCAACATAGGGCGGATTACCAATTATGACATCGAAGCCACGTTTTTTGTTTTGATAAATTAATTTAGGTTCTTCGACATTGGTGATTCTATCGTCAATGTTGGTGATGCGGTGGTCGATGTTGGTAATTCTTTCTTTTGGAGAAGAAGTGGGATGTACTTCCTCTGAATCATCTGCAATGGCATCGGTATTCGGTTTCTTAGATTTGATGGGCTTGGCAACGGGTTCGGGGACTGGTATTATATCAGTGCCGAAAATTTGAGGAAATTCTTTTTGCCAATTGAAAGCCTTATCGCCTGCAATAGCAGGGTCGTCAATAAGAGAGTTGCCACATTTAATATTGTTGGTTAAATCGTTTAACTTACGATTGGGTTGGGCTGTGCGAAGCCAAAGCGAAAGCTTTGCAATCTCGACAGACTCCTCGTTGAGGTCGACACCAAAAAGATTGTTTTCGAGAATACTATTTTCGATGTCGCTAAGAACAAGAGCATCGCCAAAAAGTTTTGCCTGAAGCTCGTCAACATAACGATGTTCGGCAATGAGAAAATTAAGCGCCTGATTGAGAAAAGCACCAGAACCACAAGCTGGGTCGCAGATGGTAAGTTGAAGTAGCCAATTGCGGTATGCAGTTAATATTTCGAGCAATTCTTTTTTTGCCTTAGCCGTTTTCTTTTTATCATTGGTGTATTGGTCCTCCTGTAAATTTAAAAGCAGTTTTTGTTCGGTGCAAAGTTTACCAATGGTATTATCAACAATATATTTGGTAATGTATTTGGGAGTATAAAACACACCATCTTTCTTACGCTTTGTTTTGGTTTTATCAATTTCCTTTCCTTCGAGCTGCGCTTTTATTTCATCCAACTCGTTGAGCGAATTTTCGAAAATATGTCCAAGAATATTGACATCCACTTCGGATTGAAAATCGTATTCGGAAAGTTTTTGAGTGTGACGAAAAAGTAATTCGTCATCAATAAGAATAGAATCTAATATTTCATCATGCTTAAACAATCCGCCATTGTAGGCAAAAACATCATAACGCTTGCCTTTGAAACCAGTGTTGAGGTATTCGAAATATTTTTTGAAACGATTGTAAAGCGGAACGGCTTCATCGCGCTCCTGCAAATCGCGCCAATCGTTAAGAATTAAACGAACAGAATTAGGAGGCAATAGCTGACGGTCTTCGGCAAAGAAAAGAAAAAGAAACCTATCTAAAAGCTTTTGAGATTTTTTGAAAAGCTCCACAGCAGGAAACTGAGGATTGAGCGCAACAAGATTTTGATGTAACTCGCGTTTGAAAAGAGAATAATCGTTGTAGAGTTTTTTGGTAATAACATCTTCCTGACTGATGGATTCGTCTTTTATCTTTTTAGGAATATTTTTATTGATGCTTTGAAAAGCAAGGCAGAGATAGAGAATTTGAAAATCTTGTTCGGAAAGTGTAAACAAATTAAACTCTAAAAACTCAATTGCATTATCAATATAAAAACGAAGTTTTTCGAAATTGGAAGTGATGATGTAAGTACATTCGGGCTGATTATTTTTATATCCGAACGCCTGTGATTCTATTTTACTAAGGTCGGTGGTTTCGGTTCCTTTAAGCTCTATGACAGCAATTGCCTTGTTGTCTAAAATAATTGCACCGTCTGCTTTTTTGGAATCTTTTAAATTTTTGTACTCTGTAGTGAGGTTAAAATTAGGAGTTGGGTTTTTGGTATAACCAAGAACATTAACAAATAAATCAATCAGAAACTCGCCTTGATATTGCTCTTCTTTGGATTCGCGAATGTTTTGCTGAATTTGAGCATCGTGAAAATGGGCTTTGAATTTTGAGTATGCTACACTAACCTCTTGAGTACTGAGGGAAGAGAGGTGTTTTTTAATGACTGTATTTTGAAAGAGTGACATAGAGATTTTTTTTCAAAAGTAATATAAATTGAATAAGTGAAAAAATAAATTGCTGA
Organism: uncultured Bacteroidota bacterium; assembly: GCA_903926385.1. GTDB lineage: Bacteria > Bacteroidota > Bacteroidia > 2-12-FULL-35-15 > 2-12-FULL-35-15 > 2-12-FULL-35-15. The sequence goes on along the minus strand of CAIYIS010000049.1, from coordinate 48,768 downwards.
CGAGAGGGGATAAAAGTGGGTAAAAAGAGGTGTGTGTTGAAAAAATTTTTTAGGGGTGGTTTTTGGGGGTATTTTGGATAAAAAAATGAATGTTGGGAGGGCTGAAATGCGCATAAATAAACTGAGAGAATGGGGTGAATGGGGGATGTGATTTAAATCACATAATGTAAAGGGCTAGGTAGTTAGGAGGAAAATAAATTTGTTTTTTTGAAATGGTTTAATAATTTTGTCGTGTCGTTTTAATAGGGCGAAAGTTTTTATTAAAGGACAGAACTAAAAAAAATAAATTATTAATCTTTAAACAACAAACAAAATGGCAAAACCAGATTATGACATGACTCAAGGGGAGCTATATTCGGTAGCTGACTCCATGTTTGCAAGTTTGAGCGACCCCGCTAAACTTGCGAAATTCGCGGCAAAGAAGCCTGCGAAGTATGTGCCGGGGATTTTATTAACGTTGAAAGCAACGCTGAACACGGCAAAGAACATGCCTGACAGTGTACAAGTGAGTTCGATTCATGAAACGAATTTACTTGATTTGCAAAGTCTAACTATTTCTTGTGAGGATAACTTGCAAGATTTGAAAACGTACATCCATGACGGATGGCCGAAACAGTATTGGAAAGTGAAGTATGATGAAGCAGGGATGGTGGATTATGAGCAAGCATCGCACGGAAATTGGGAAAGTGTGGTGAGTATGAACGCAAAGATGATTGATTTTATTGGAAACTACCCTGTGGAACTGGCAGCAGGAAATATGCCTGCCGGGTTTGCACTGCAAGTGCAAAGTGACAGTGATGCATTTGATTTGAAATACACGGATTTTAAAAATTCGAGAGAGACAGCGGCAGTGACAGCGGCTAAGATTAATGCGAACAATGTGCTTTATGCGGCATTGCAGGATATACAGAATGATGCTCATTCGGCATTTAGAAGAGATGCTGCGGGAATGAGAGAGTTTATGATTTCGGTTGTGAAAATCTTAGTATCGCCTCCGGGTAGTGCTAGTTTGGGAATGACTTTTATAGAGGTGGGTTCAAACTTGCCTTTGGCTAATGTGAAAGTAACAATACAAAGTGCAACAGGCATAGCGAAAGTGGCAGTGAGTGTGGCTGATGGTACATTAGAGTTTACGCATCTTGACCCGGCTAATTACAGGGTGTTGGTGCAAGCTCCAGGAAAACCTGATATGAACTTAACTAAAGAGGTGAATACAGGAGTGAATGCGAGAATGAAGGTGATGGTTTAGGGAGATGTGAGTATTGAGATGTGAGATGTGAGAAAAAGCTCCGAGCAGAAATGTTCGGGGCTTTTTTTATCACCTCACCCCTGCCCCTCTCCGCAAGAGAGGGGGAGAAACGTGACGGTTGGGGGGAAAGGGAATTGTGAATGATGAATTATAAATTATGAATTAGACTCCGTTCAGAAATGTTCGGAGTTTTTTTTCGAGCTTACTTAAAGGTAACAAAGAGAGAGGCGCTGACTAACTGCACCCGATAGAAGAGGAAAGCCCGAAGTGTGTTGGCATAAGGGTGGGCGGACTTGGAACGGATAGCGGGAGAGAGGATAACGAAGGGAGATAAGGATGGTGCCCAAATTAGATTTGAGATATTAGATTTGAGTATTGAGATGTGCCTTACGAAATGCAAACCGAGGGGCAACTTACTTAGTAGGCAAAAATTCGTTTTTGTTGAGAGGGTGAGTGGGGTCGAGATGTTTTACTTGTTGCCATGCCTGAGAAGCATGAGTGGTATCGCCAATGAGGTAATAAGTAGCACCGAGGTTGTACCAAGCCTGGGTGTGAGAAGGGAGAAGGCGAACGGAATAGGAATAGCAAAGAATGGCGCTGTCGGGTTGGTTGTGGTCGGCATATCCGTTAGCCTGATTGTAAAAGAAGGAAGAGAGTTCGGACATGCGAAGTTTGGTTTCGGCATTGGCGGTGTCGAGGGTAAGAGCTTGCTGGAGGAGAGCAGCGGTTTTAAAAGGTTTTTGGGCATAGAAATAAGCAGCCGCGAGAGGCAAATAGGCATAAGGAAAGCGGGAGTGGAGCTTTAGCGACTGTTCGCCATAGTAAACGGCCTTACGCAGGTATTGGCCATTTTGGTCGGCATTGGCAGCGAGGTTGGCTTTGCTGAGGTATTGCTGAGCTGTGTAGAGGTTTAAACGAGAGCATTGGGGAGATGAGACGACATCGGTAAAAAAAAGCGTTTCGTTGTTTTTCCATTCGGCATTTCGGGTAATGGTTTTGAACGAAAATAGCAGAAGAGCTGTAAGGAGCAAGGAAACAGAAAGGAGTGCAGAACGGCTGCGGAGCTTTAGAAAAGCGATGGCAGTGATGATACAAAAGGCCAGAGAAGGTTGAAATAGCATTCGTTCGGCCAGAGGAGCGCCCAGGTCGATAATTAGATTGGTGCCGAGGGATAGGGTGATAAAAAAGAAAAGTATGCAGAAAGACAAGATGGATTTGGATTGGAAATAAATAAGACTGTAAACAAAAAGGCCAAGTGTGACAATGAAAGAGAGAATGAAAGGGAGTGAAGTGATGGAAATGTAAGGTATCTGGTTATATCCATAATCGGAAGAAAGGGGATGAGGAATAAAGAGAAGGGAAATGTATTTAAAGAGAACAAATATTTTGGTGGCGAAGGCTTGAGTAAATGTGGCGTAGATATAAGGCGAATTGGTGACATCGGTTACAGTGACGGATGAAATGCCCACTACTGCATAACGTAAAGCAAAATAAATAAAAAACGGAATGAGCAAAAGAGAGGCAAAGAGAATTGATTTTTTGAGTGTTTGGGAATGAAAAAAATAAAGGACAAGAGGAAGGACAGCAATAAAAGTAACGGCAGTTTCTTTGGTGAGGAGGGCAAAGAGAAAGAGCGTTAAGCTGGTGATTAGTGCGCTTATTTTTTTATGTTGGATGTAATGGATAAAGGAAGTTAAAGATACAATTAGAAAAATGAAAGTGAGTATTTCGTCACGACTTTTGACATTGGCAATAACTTCGGTGTGGATGGGATGAACGATGAATAACAAACAGGAGATGAAGGCCACCTGACCTCCGGAAACGCCCAATAAGAAAGAGGAGGAGGGAGGGGAAGAGTTTTGCGAAAGAGAATTGTAATGAGTATGAAAAATATATTTATTAAGTAAGTTGAATAAAAGGGCCACGAGCAAAGCAAAAAGTAAAATGTTGATGAGATGGGAAACAAAAGGACTGGCCCCAAAGAACTGATGTTCGATAGCGAATGAAATGAGCAGGAGGGGGCGGTAACGCGCACCCGAAAGTACACTAGGCGAAGAGGAATATCCTTTTACATAATCGGTGGTGAGGATTTCGGGTATGCCTTTAAAACCTTTTTGAACAAAGGTGTTTTGAGACATGACCACAATGTCGTCTAATACATAATCATTAAAAAGAGTGTTTACATGCAGAGCTAAGGCAAGCAAGATGAGGAGAATTAATTGCTGACGATATCCGAATGTAAAATGTTTGGCACCCATATTTATTATTTCGAAAAATCGTTTTTGTTGAAGCGATGGCCAGCATCTAGTAATTTAACCTTTTGCCATGCGCTGTCGGCTTTAGCGGAATCGTTGAGCAGATAATACATTCCGCCTAAATTGTACCAGCCTTCGGTGTTTTTATTATTTAATTCTACTGCTTTTTGAAAATGGATGGTGGCCTGAGCAATGCTGTCGTGTTCGTAAAGAGCGTTGCCTTTCTTTAACAGAAAAGAAGAAATAAATTCTTTAGCTTTTGTGGCTTCGGGCTCTTTGGGGTCTAAAATATAAGCCTTTTGCCAAAGGTCGGCCGATTTAAAATAATTGCCAAGGCCAAAATAAGCAGAGCCTAGATTCATGTATATAAAAGCATCGTCAGCATAAATGCTCATGGCATGTTCGCCATAGAAAACAGATTGATTAAGGTATTCGGTTTTTAGTTTGATGTCGGTTTCTGCATTGGCTTTGTTCAGGTAGCTTTCGGAGGCATAGGTATTGGTTCGAAGACTGTTTGGCGAGGTTTTTACATCCGCAAAATACAGGGTGTCGTTGTTTTTCCATTCGGCATTTCGGGTAATGGTTTTGAAAGAGAAGAGAAGCAGAACCACTACCAAAACACTGTTAACAATAATTGCTGATTTGTTTTTAAAGTAGAAATACAAAAGTGCACCAAGTATGCAAATGGCTAATGAAGGTTGAAACAGGAGGCGTTCGGCCATTGGTGCGCCTATGTTTACAACAAAATTGGTAACTAAAAATATGGAGAAGAAATAATACAAAATGCAAAAGGAAACAACGGATTTGGATTTGAAACGATACAGAGCGTATGAAAGCAAAGTAACAATGAGAATAGCCGAAAAAATAAACGGAGCTGAAAACAGATTAACATAAGGTATCTGGTTGTAGGCATAATCGGATGCTAAAGGGTGAGGAAAAATTAACAGTCCGATATATTTGAAAAAAATAAAAACCTTGGTTGCGAATGCCTGCGATGATGTAGCATATAGGAAAGGGGAATTTAAAACAAACTCGGATTTTGAAACGGTGAATCCGATGATGAGTAAACGGATGATGAAATAAACTATAAATACAATGGCAAGCGGAATGGTACGCAATAGTGCTGTTTTGACAGGAGTGCGAAAGAAAAAATAAAGGATAAGAGGAAATATGCCGAGGAGAGCTAATGAGCTTTCTTTAGTGAGCAACGCTAGGAAGTATGTTATCAGTCCGGAAATAAAAAGGACAACATTTTTCTTTTGGAAGTGTTTTAGAAATGCAATGAGAGAAAGGATGATTAAAATAAATGCAATGATTTCGTCCCGACTTTTAACATTGGCAATAACTTCTGTGTGGATGGGATGAAATACAAATAACAGACAAGTGATGAAAGCAACCTCTCCCCCGGCCGCTCTCCAAAAGGGAGGGGAGAGTGAAGAAGAATTGTTATCAAAGAAAATATATTTGTTGAGAAAGATGAACAGCAGTGCAATTAGTAAAGCAAAAAGTAAAATGTTCAGCAAGTGAGAAACGATAGGGTTTGCACCGAAGAACTGATACTCTATTGCAAAAATGATTAATGAGAAAGGCCTCCATCTGCCACCCGACAGTTCGTTTCCTTTAAGACCTCCCAATCCTTTGAAGTAATCCTGAACGATGATTTGCGGAATTCCTTTTACCCCTTTTAAAACAAATTGATTTGATGTAAGCACTACGGCATCATCCACAGCATATTCATTAAACAGTGTGTTTGCATTTAGCCCGATGACCAGCAAAATTAGAATGATTAGCTGGTGTTTTGAAGAAAGGGTTTTGATGCTTGCAAACATGGGGGAGTTGAATGGATATTATTTGTTTATAAATTCATCTTTATTAAACCTGTGACCCGGGTCTAGTTGTTTTACCTTAGCCCATGCTGTTGCAGCATTTGCAGTGTCGTGAATGGAATAATAGGCTCCACCCAGATTGTACCATGCATCCACACTTGTATTATTTATTTCAATTGATTTTTTGTAACAATCGATGGCTTCGTTTTCTTTTCCTTGTTCGTATAATTCGTTTGCAAATTTGTTCAAATCGGTGCTTAATACTTCGGCAGCTTCCTGAGCATCTTTTGGCGTTGGTTTATATTTGCAACCTTGTTTCCACAATGCAGCTGCTTTTTTGTAATCACCCAGGTTGTAATAAGTGTACCCCAAAGTCATGTAGGTGTCGGGCACTTTAGGGCAAATTGTAAGCATACGTTCTCCGTAAAAAGCACCTTTGAGCAGATATTCGTTTCGGAGTTCTTTTGTAGTTGCGTTATTCGATTTCAGTAAAAATATATTGGTGGCAAATTGATTTATTCTGACACTGTTTGGCGCAGCGTTAATATCGGTCATCACGAGTGTTTCGTAATCTTTCCATGCTTGGTTTCGTAATACAGTTTTCACGGAGAACAAAATTAAAATCAGAAATAAAATAAACGATGAAATTAAGTTGAATTTTTTCTCAAATATAAAATATAAAGCTGAAACCCCAATACAAAATGCAAGCGAAGGTTGGAACAGAAGGCGCTCCGAAAGGGGAGTGCCTGTGTCGGCAATAAAATTTGCAACCAAAGAAATCGTGATGAAGAAATACAGAATGGAAAATGAGAAGATTGATTTTCGTTTCAATGTAAATATTGAAAAGACAAATAAAGCAATTATGAATAATGAGGACAAGATAAATTGCAGGGAGGTAATTTCGATGTAAGGAATTTGATTGTAGCCATATTCAAATGAAAGCGGATGAGGGAGAAATAGCAATCCGATATATTTTAAAATAATGTATGTTTTGGTGGCAAAGGCTTCTGATGCTGTTGCGTAAAGATATGGTGCGTTTGTAATGTCGGATATCGGATTGTGTATGGAACCTACAATAGAGAAGCGAAGGAGGAGGTATCCGACAAAGATGGCAAGGAAGGGAAGAGAATTAAGAATGCTTTTTTTGATAGAATAATTATAAAAGAAGAACAAAATTAATGGAACTACAGCAACGAAAGTAGCGGCACTTTCGCGCGTGAGTAAAGCGATAAAGAAACAGAACATTGCTGAACTCAGTAACCAGATGTTCTTCTTGTTTACATGCTTTAAAAGACAGATGAGAGTAATAATAAGTAAAATGAAAGTTATAAGTTCGTCTCTGCTTTTTACATTAGCAATTACTTCGCTATGTATGGGGTGAACAGCGAATAATAAACAGGTGAGAAAGGCTAGCTTTCCCCCTTTTCCTATCGTTTGGAGCGGGGAGGCAGAAGAAGTATTGAAGAATATATATTTGTTGAGCAATATGAATAAGAGGGCAACGAGCAGAGCGAAAAGTAAAACGTTAATAAGGTGAGAGACGAAAGGGTTGGTACCGAAAAACTGATGCTCGATTGCAAAAACGACTAATGCAAGAGGGCGATAACGTCCACCTGAAAATTCAAGATTGGCTAATTTTTCGTAGCCTTTGAAGTAACTTTGGGTAAGAATTTCGGGAATGCCATGAATCCCTTTTAAAACAAATTTATTTTCAGTCATTACAATTACATCATCCAGCACGTACTGGTGGAATAAAGTATTAGCATTTATGGCAAGTGCGATAAATACCAATATCAATAATTGTTTTTTACTACTGAGAACTATTTTTGACAGACTCATTAAATTAATTTGTTAGGCAAAAAAAAACTTCTCAAGAATCTTGTGCTTGAAAAGTAATTTTTTGTAAAAGTAAAAAGATTTAATTTAAGAATATGACGGAACACAAATAGTTATTCAATTTTGAAATCAAGGACAATTTTTTCGAGCCCAGCAATGTTAAGTCGTATTTCGCGTTTCTTTCTCACGATTAGTTTTTCATCATCAAAATCCTTTAACTGACGAGTAACCTGCTCGGGTGTGGTACCTGCAACATCAGCAATTTCTTGCCTACTAAGTTTAAGGTTTAAGGTTTTTGTTTTGGGATTCGTTCCGAATACTTCGTTTAAATACACAAAAGCTTCTGCCACTTTTTCTCTCACACTCATTTGGGCAAGATATTTAACCCGTAATTCTGTTCGCCTTAATTCGAGGGCATAAAAAAGGATAAGGTTGTATGCGAATTCAGGATTGTTCAAACAGATATCCTGAAAAACATTTGTTTCGACAAAGCAAACCTTGCTGTCCATAAGAGCTATTGCATTGAAATAGTATTTATCGTTTCCGAGCACACGATGACCCAATATGTTTCCATCAGAAAGAAGCCTTACTACTTGCTCATTCCCGTTTGAATTAGTAGTTACTACTTTAATTCCTCCCATATTAGTAAAATGGATACCATGCATTCTATATCCTTCTCTGAAAATAAAATCACCCTTAGAATATGTGGTTTGGGTTTTGTTTTCAGAAATAACAGCCAATTGATCAGGAGAACAATGTCTCTTGATAAAGCACTTCATACTTGTACAACTTGGGCACTCGACTTTTTGATGCATTGTTTAAAAAATATTAAATACCATAAAACAGTTATAAATTTATTCAAAGCAATAGAACAAAATCAGAAAACAAAATCAATTTGTTTAAGGCATCAATAGGATGAACCAATGTGATTATGTCCGTGACATGAGAGATCACAACTTCCGTGACCCGGTGAACTGTATGTCCAATTCAGAATTCCATTTGTGTTATTTGTTACGATACTCGTAAAGTTAATCAGGTGGCTGTTGTTTAGAGCATTTCCCTGTGTACTGCTTATTCCATGCGGATCGTGGCAAGTGTTGCAGGATGTAATCGTTCCATGCGTGGCTGATACACTTAATAAGTTATGTTTTGTAATAGTCGTGGTTTGGTCATGACATTTGTAACATAACTCGTATGCTGAATATGAATTGACATAAATAGAACCTCTGTCGTAATTATATTTCAAAATTTGTGGATAGATAGAACCATGAGGCCCCCTAACCGTTGTATCGTTGCTCGAATGGCAATCCGTACAGTATATCATACTCGAAGGGGAGTATGGCGAAAGCAATCCGGTTATTGTTGTATTGTTACCAATAGCAGCTACCGGATGGAAAGATGGATTGGATGGGTCGAATTCCAAACGAAGATCATTTTGAATAATCTTTCTCAACGAAGCTGCTCCGGTTACCGCATTATTTGAATGGCATCTGTAGCAGATTTCGTATTCGTTGGTAGCAGAGTTTACAACCACTCCACTTTGGTTTACACCAACTGCATCGATATTAGGTCCCTTTACAGCAGGAGCTGTTGCCGATTGAGCTTTGGTTGCATGGGGATTATGACAATCTACACATTCCACATGTTTGGTAAGAGGAACACCATCCTCGGTAGGATAATGAGCGTTTAAATACCCAGCCACATTATGTCTATATGTTTTTGAGAAATCTGCCTGAACATTTTTAGTGGCAGCATTTCCATTGTGACAATCTAGGCAATTGTCTTCTTCGACAGCTTGTTTTAATAAATGTTTGTTAGACCCTGAATTGTGCGGATTGTGGCAGTTTTCACAAGCGTTATCAGCTACGGTTGTATAGGTAGTGTATGGCCAAGGGTTGGGTGCATTGTTATTCCAAGTTTTTGTAGATGTATTGTGACTGCTGGTTAACCAGTCTGTCTTTTCGTGGCAAGCTTTACATAAGTTGGAATTCAGTGGCGATAAAACTAAAAATTTGCTGTAAACATCTTTGTGAGGATCGTGACAAGAAGTACACTGAAGTTTGCTATTTTCGAGTTTAATCTGAGGAACTAGAGAGGTAGGGTTCTTGAGTTGTGAGTTAGGTATTGTAGAAAGAGCAACATCATAAGTAAATGATAATGGATGGTCATTTCTTAGGTCTGTTCCCAAATTACTATTTCCGATAGGCATGTTTAAATTACTTCCAAAAGAGATTATGGAAGATCGGCTTAATACACTTCCCAACGCAACTGTACCGTCATGACAGGAAAGGCATAAAAGCGATGAACCACTCGGTTGTCCGGGAGTTGCATGCATGGTTGTACTTGTGTAATAGTTGTAAGTATTCCCAGGGTCGTTTCGATTCCACAAAGGAGATGAAGGTTTACTGTTATGCACAGTGTGACAAAATAAGCACACCTCCGTTTCAGAGGAAGCTTTAACAGTTCCGGGGCCGGCAACTGAAAGGTTATGCTTTGTGGTAAGTATCGACTGAGCGTTGATAGTAACTGAAAACAAAAGTAGAAGCAGTAGATTAATTAGTTTTTTCATTGTTTATCCTCCTTTTTTTAATTGAAAAATTTGTATTCTGGAATTGTAGCTATCGGCTACAAATATTTTATTGTTCTCATCAATGTATATTCCGGAAGGTATCCAGAATTCTCCCTGGCCTTGACCTTGCCTACCAAATGCATAAAGAAAGTTTCCCTTGATATCAAATATTTGTACCGCATGAAACAAGGCATCCACAACATATATATTGCCGTATGAGTCGGTGGCTATTCCTTTGGGGCTGGCAAAAGAACCTGTTGCATCTCCGTTTGTTCCAAATGTGCTTTGGAATATTCCGTCTTTGTTGAAAATCTGAATCCTGAAATTCATGGCATCTACTACATACACATTTCCATTTTTATCTATACAAAGATGTGTAGGGAAGTTGAACTCTCCGTTTTGATTTCCTCTCATACCAATTCTTTTCTTTATTTCGCCTTTCTCATTCAAAACAATCAACTGGTGTTTGCCTGTTTCTGTCAACCAGATTTCATTGCTAGCGGCTGAATAAGCGATGCCTGTGGGTTTGATTAATTTGAGGGTATCATTTAAAACAACGCATTCCTTTTTATCCGGATTAAACACGAAGATTTTATTTGAATAGGAATCTGTGAACAACATTTCTTTTCCTTTGAATTTGCAAATGCTCACCAGTGAACCAAAGTTGCTATTTTTCTTTTCAATAAAATGCGGAACATAAAATTCTTTTCCGTCAACATTAATTACTGCATTATTCTCCTGATCCAGTATCCAGTAATTATCCTGACCTACGGTAACAAGCGAAACAGGTCTTTTTAGTTTCTCAATTCCCTTCCCGAAAATAAAATCTTTGATGTGTTTCTTCACATCTTTCTTTTGGTTTTTTATTTCCTCTGAGGGCCATTCTCCTATCCATACAACTCCTGATTGCTCTGCTTTAGTAAGGGGAGTGGTATGTACGGGAGTTTGGGCAATACCCCTAACACTACAGAAAACTAAAATCTGTAACGAAATAAATAAAAAAAAATTTCTGACTTGTGTCGGCATGTAAACTCAACTACTTTATCGCAGTACAATGATAGTAATAAACTGAATAATAAAAGTTGACAAAAATCATTGATTATTCGGTTTTAAGTTTTTACAATTGAACAAAATATCATTTTGCTCTGCAACTGCCTAAATAGACTTACTGAACATATTGCCTTCTGTCTTTTTTCTGCGCATACGGGCATCCAAGGAGGCACAAATGTTACGAATGAACAAGCTACCTTTTTCTGTAATGATAATTTTGTTCTTCTCGGTTTTTAACAATCCGTCTTTTTCCAGAAGAGAAAATTCTTCCATAATGCTTTTTAGCGAGGCTTCGTCAAATGTATTACTATCCAATACAGTATTTCCGCGACACATCAAATCAAGAATGTTTTTGCGTATGGAAAGGTCTTCCTGGGTAAGTAAATGTCCGTTTTTGATGGGGAATAATCCTTCAGCAATTTTCTCCTGATACTCCTCCACTTCATCTTCATTTTGCGCAAATGCTATCCATGCATCGCTAATGCTGGAAGCTCCAAGCGCAATAATAAGTTTGGATTGAGTGGTGGTATATCCCATAAAATTACGATGCATGGTTCCGTTATTCACAGCGTCAAATAACTTATCATTAGGCAATGCAAAGTGATCCATGCCTATTGCTTTGTATCCTTGCTCTGTGAGCAAAGTTTTCCCAAGCTGATACATTTTCCATTTTTCGTTTGCTTTAGGCAAATCCATTTTGGTGTATCTTCTTTGACCTTTACTTTTCCATGGAACAAATGCGTAGGAATAAAATGCAATCCGGTCGGGTTTTAATTCTTTTATTTTTTTAATCGTGAAATCAATACTATCAACAGTTTGTTTGGGCAGTCCATAAATTAAATCAACGTTGATGCTGTTATAACCATGTTTGCGGGCCCATTGTACCACTTCATTCGTCTTTTCGAACGACTGAACACGATTGATAACATATTGTACAGCCGGGTCGAAATCCTGTACTCCCAAACTGATACGATTAAAGCCTACTGAAGCAAGTGCTTTCAAATGAGCTTCGCTGGTATAGTTAGGATGAACTTCGATGCTGAACTCATGATCGGCAACCACCTTAGCATCCTTTGTAATTCCTGATATCAGTTTTACTAAATTTTCAGGGCTGAAAAATGTAGGGGTTCCTCCTCCGAGATGAATTTCGCGAATAACAGGCGAAGTTGGTAACAGGTTACGATACATTTCCCATTCTTTTAAAACGGTTACCAGATAAGGCTCTTCCACTTTATGATTGGTAGTTATCCTTTTGTTGCAGGCACAAAAAGTGCATAGGTTTTCGCAAAAAGGCAAATGAATGTAAATGCACAATTCCCCGTTTTCTTTCTTGAAAGTTTCTACAACCGATTCGGCCCAGTTTTTACTGGTTATGGTATCTTTCTCCCAATAAGGCACAGTAGGGTAACTAGTATATCTTGGTAAAGGAAGGTCGTATTTATTCAGCAGGGTTAAAATATCTTCTTTCATGTTGTTTTTTATAATTTATTTAATGCTTCGATGGTTTGTTCAATGTCGTTTTCCGACAATGCATTGTTCAGGAACCAACTTTCGTAGGCCGATGGCGGCAGGTAAATGCCGTGAGCAAGCATGTGATGGAAAAATTTATTGAAGAATGCAATATCGCATTTAGATGCAGTTTCAAAATTATTCACTTTGTGGTCGCCAAAATGAAGGCTGATCATACTTCCCATTTGATTAATGGTGTGAGCAATTCCTTTTGCAGATAACGATTTGTGTAAACCATCTTTCAACAAATTGGTTTTAGCATCAAGGTCAGCATAAATTTTAGGATTGTTTTTCAGAATACTTAATGTTGTAAAACCAGCAACTGTAGCCACCGGATTCCCACTCAACGTTCCTGCCTGATACACGCTTCCCAATGGAGCGATGTGTTCCATTATTTCGCGTTTGCCTCCGAAAGCTCCCACAGGCATTCCTCCCCCAATCACTTTTCCGTATGTCACCAAGTCAGCATCTATCTTCAATCTTTCCTGAGCACCACCCAGAGCGAGACGGAAACCTGTCATCACTTCGTCAAACACAAAAATAATTTTATGGTCAGTACACAGTTTTCTCAATCCTTCCATAAAGCCCGGTTCAGGCAGTATACAACCCATATTACCCACCACCGGTTCGGTAATGATGGCGGCAATCTGACCTTCGTTAGCTTTAATCAACGCTTTAACTGCTTCCAAATCGTTAAAAGGTGCTACCAGTGTATCGGCAGAAACACCGGCTGTAACACCCGGTACCGTTTGAATATTAAAAGTAGCTAGTCCGCTTCCTGCTTTTACCAGAAACGAATCGGCATGGCCATGATAACATCCGTCAAATTTTATAATTTTATTTTTACCGGTAAAGCCTCTTGCCAAACGAATGGCGCTCATGCAAGCTTCGGTACCACTGCTTACCATACGCACCAAATCTACATTAGGAGCCATACCGGTTATCAGTTCGGCCATTTGTATTTCCAGTTCGGTGGGAGTACCAAACGAAATGGCTTCGCTCACGCGATGCTGAACGGCTTTTACAACATCTTCGTGACAATGACCTAATATCATTGGCCCCCATGATGCAATATAATCAATGTATTTGTTTCCATCAACATCAAAGAGGTAAGCTCCTTTTGCCGATTTCATAAAAATAGGAGATCCGCCTACACTTTTAAACGCTCTCACCGGAGAGTTTACTCCTCCCGGAATGGTGGCCTGAGCTCTTTTAAATAATTTTTCGCTTTCTTTATATGAGTACATAATTGTTGTTAGTAAGACCTCACCCCCGGCCCCTCCCCTTGAAAAAAGGGGAGGGGAGCCTTTGTGTGAAGTATGTTATTTTAATAGTTTTTTTACGTTTCTCACCTTTAGCCGCCTCTCTTTCGGAGAGGGGATGAAGGGGTGAGGCCTTTATTTTTTATAATTCTTTACAGCATCCACAAATGCCTTAGCATGATCTACCGGAATGTTCGGCAAAATACCATGCCCCAAATTGGCAATATATTTATCTGCACCAAATGCGTCAATCATTTCTTTTACCTCTTTCTGAATTTGAGGTATTGGCAATAATAAACGACAAGGGTCGAAATTACCTTGCAAAGTTTTTTTGTTTTGTGTCATTGTTCTGGCCAGTTGAGGAGTGATACACCAATCGATGCCGATTGCCGAAGCAGAAGTATTGCTTAATGCTTCGAGTGCATACCAACTTCCCTTAGGGAATAATATTACCGGAACTCTCGGACTTAAACTATCCGAAATTTTAGTAAGGTAAGGCAACGAAAATTCGTTGAAATCGTTTGGCCCCAGCATACCACTCCAGCTATCGAACACTTGTACCACATCGGCTCCGGCTTCTACCTGAGCATGTAAATAATCGATGGTTACATCAGTAATTTTCTGTAATAACTGATGAGCCAGTTTGGGTTGAGAAAAACAAAATTGTTTGGCTTTATCCCATGTTTTGCTTCCTTTGCCTTCCACCAGATAACATAAAATAGTAAACGGTGCACCGGCAAATCCTATTAATGGTACACGATTGTTGAGTTCTTTTTTAATCAGCTTAATGGCTTTGGGCACATACTCCAGATAACCTATGGCTTCGGCTCCCATAATCAATCCATCCACATCTTTCTGAGTGGTGATGGTGCGGGGCAAAATAGGACCTCTCGATTCAATCAGTTGCACTTCCACACCCATAGCTTGGGGAATAACCAATATATCGGAAAACAAAATGGCAGCATCCACACCAATATGGTCAATCGGTTGAATGGTGATTTCGCAAGCCAATTCGGGGGTTTGTACACGGGTAAAAAAATCGTACTTGTTACGCAATTCAATGTATTCGGGTAAATACCGGCCTGCCTGACGCATCATCCATACGGGTGGTCTTTCCACTTTTTCGCCTTTCAGGGCTTTAATAAAAAGGTGTTCGTTACTCATTGGTTTTATTTTTTAGTGTTTGTTTTATTTGTTTCTGTATTTTCATTTTCAGCCCTAGTTCCGTTTTTTATCGGGGGATAAATGAGGTGTAAAAGTATCTAAAATTTCTGCTCACCGATAAACTATTTTGTTTCGGTTAATTCTCCGGTCGGATAGGTTTTGTACTTCAATAACTGCTAACTCGACAAGGCTGCTTACTGTTTACATTTTCGGGGCACAAAAGTGAGGTAATGTATTCATTGCCCAAATGACTTAAGTCATAGGGCTGTTTTTGATGTTGGGTTTAAGAGGAGAGTAAGTGGTTTGATTTTTTAAAAGATAATTCTTTTCTTTTTCAACACAGAGTACACAAAGCAAAAATGAGTTTCACAGAGAAATAAAAAAACTCCTCACAGCAATGTGAGGAGTTTTTTTTGTTCCAACGTTTGTAGGTGAAAAAACACCTACAAAGGCTCGCTTTCTGCTATTTTATTTGGAACACCAACAAGGGCGAAAAACAGGACTTAGCGGGACGCTACGCCCAACGGGGGATAACTATTCTTTTTTCAATTTTTCATTTAGCAAATTAATATATTTTACATCTCTCGATACAATTTTTGTTAACCAGGTGCTTTCTGTTTCATGTGTCTCTCTGTGCGGTTTATCTTTTTTATAATCTTCTAACAATCCATTTTTTTCGAGTTCATCTTCAAGCCATCCTTCTTTAAATTTTTTCAGGTCTCCTTTAATGGATTCGGAATATTTTTTAATAGAATTATCGTGTTGTTGTATATAATAACAATAGTGCCCCACTGCCAAAACTATGTAGGTACTTCCATCATAAGTTCTGGATAAACTACGTCCATAAGTATATAATTCTGAAGGTAATTTTGATAATTCCATTTTTTCTTTTTGTCCATTTTTCAGAACTTTAAAAGATTCTGTTGAAATCCCAACAACTGCGACATAATTATAACTATTGGATACGATTTCAAAACCTGCAATCGGCTTATCATTTATATAATCTTCCAGTGTTTTGTAAAACCTGTTTTCTGTTTGTCCAAAAGTTACAATGCTGAACACTATGAATAGTGCACTTAATAAATTTTTTCTGCTTTTTGTTTTCATAATTTTTTGTTTGTAAATATTATTGTTTTTATATTGTTCTTAAAAGTGGATTATGCATTAAAATCGGTTCGTTGTTCTTTACTCCTTCACTACTTTAAAATTCGTTTTATTGTCTTCTGTAGTTACCGAAACAAAATACAATCCTTTTGGTGCTTCAAAATCAAGGGTTATTAAATTCGTTTGTTTTGCTTCGCTTGCATATATTCTTTTCCCCTGCACATCTGTAATTTCTATTTTTATGTTTTTATATTCTTTTATCAGATTTACGGAAACATTTCCTGTGGTAGGATTTGGATATAAAGCCATATTATTATTTATACCATCTATGCCGTATGTAAGAACAGATGTTGTAATATCTGCGCTGGAAAATCTCTGAATCATAACGGTTGAATTTAGAAATATTGTAAAATAAACATAATTATGTAACCTTTGCCAATATCTTGATTCTTGAGAATTATTAGAATTGTAATTATACTGCCAAAGCGTGTTACCATCGGTATATATATATCTTTCTTTTGTAATAGTGGTAGTAAATTCTAAATTAGTATGTAAAGTGTCACCAAAAATCATTGAACTAGCTGTTTTTCCTTTATTATCACTGGGTGCGGAATAAAAAGGATAAGTATCGTTTGTTGAATTTGTTGATGCTGTCGATAAATTAGATATCATATGAGTACCTGCCGTAGTTCCATTCGTTACCCATAATTCTTGCCCATTTGTACCATCATTTGCAAAGAAAAAAACTTTAGTTATTCCTGTTTGGTATGCACCAAATTTTGCAAAAGGAGTTGAAGCCGAAGTGCCCGGATTTATATCTTTAACAAGACTAACTGTTCTTGTGTTCAAATCGAATGCATATAATTCGATATCAGTAGAAGAAGAAATTGGATTAGCATGAAACAATAGTTTATTATTAACCACTCCATATATTTGCCAAACCTGATAATTTGAATCTACAACAGAATATGAATAATCCGGGTTAATTTCGGTTAAATACATATTTGAGTATAATGCTTTATAAATTGTATCATGATAAAGATAACTTTGTTCTGATGCATTAGACACGCCCAGTACACCTGAATATGAGATATGAGATGCCCTGGTATTAACATCATAAACTACACACTTATAGGTACTGGAATTAGAACCCGTTTCAATAACTAGAAAATTGCCATATTTATAAAGACCATTAACATGATAATTCGAACCTCCGGTATAATATATACCTTTCTTGGTTCCGTTTGGGTTTATTCTATAAATACTATCGGGGGCTGAAAAATAAATAGTATCCATTACGTTAATAATATACTTACCTAATTCTGAATTATTGGTAGCACTCATGACCATAGTAGTACCAGTTACAGACCCATCTGTAATCCATACTTGATTACTTGTAGCACTACTTGTAATTACATCAAAGCAATAAAAAATACTATTTGCATCATAATCCTGAACCGCATTATAAGATGTTGGGAATTGTTTAAGCATTATACGTTGAAAGTTACCATTGTCAATCCATAATTTGCAAGTAGTAAAATCGTAAAAGACTAAACTGTCATGAAATTTTGTTAATCCTATTCCTTTTGCTGTAAGGTAAGGAGTTGGTGAAATCAATTGCGCATTAATAATAGTAACATTAAATAATAATATTGGTAATGCAGTGTAAAGTAGTTTTTTCATATTGTTTTTTTGTTTTAAATTATTTGTAAATGTATTATTTATTTTAATATTCTTCTCTAAAAAAAACAATCCCGCTCAGCTGCTCGAGCAGGATTGTTTTTGGTTTTATTCGAATTTCGTAAAAATCTATTTACCACCTTATGCTATACAGTACCGTAAACGGTAATGGTAGCTTCATCGCTCCAGGTGCCTACGGTTTTGTTATGCATAACATAAATCATTTTGTATTTCCAGATAGCGCTTGCGCCCACAGCCGGCAAAGCCGAATTGTCTAAATATGGCGAACTGATGGCTCTCTCTTCTTTTTCGTAGCCTTTGCCCTTGTCCACCCATATTTCTACAGCATCAAACCCGCCTTTTACCCATTTAATAACCGGATGCCCGCTATCCATAAAAACTTTGAAAGTGGGTTTGCCTGTAGATGGGTCGAAGGGAGTAGATACCGGAACTATTTGCAAAGCCAAGCCTTTGGTGGGATTATAAGCTGCCGAGCTTTTAGCCTTAGCGGCATTTAAGCGAAAGCGAGCTTCGATATTGGCATCCACTAGTGCCGGAGGTGTTTCGGCAGGAAACGCATTAAAAGTTCCTAATACTTGCGTGCCGTTGCCGTGCCTAGCTAGGTTTTTATACTTAGTCATACCCAACGCAAACGATTGTGCATCCGTTTGAGTGCTGGCACAAAAAGTCATGTACTTGGCATCATCGCTGGCTGCCGAAATTTCTGCGGGTGTAAACCCTAAACCTGCCAAAATTACATCTTCGCTTGCAAATTTGGTAAGCTGTGCTGCAAATCCTGCATCGTCTCTAACCACAAAATCTTCGGTGGTTACGGTCATTGTTAAAATAATTGCTTTTTTCATTTTTTTGTTTGTTTTTTAGTTAATACTCGGTTTTATTTATGTTAATTTACTTAATTTACGACAGTTATATTTTTTGAGGCAACTCCCCGACCATTATTACAACTCCCCCATTCCTTTTTACAACTCCCCCGAAGCTTGTTTTTAACTCCCCCGAACCTTCTTATAACTTCCCCTAACCTTTTACCAACTCCCCCGAACTATTTTACAACTCCCCAAATCATTTTACCAACTCCCCCGAAGTGTGTTTTTAGCTCCCCCGAACATTTTTACAACTGCCCGAATCATTCTAACAACTCCCCCGAACATCATTATAGTCGAAGTAATATATTGTGAAACTTTAAAAATAGGTTGGAAAGTAAAAATCCGGTTACGAAAAGTTTCGCAGCCGGATTTTAAAATATAAGGTAATGTAAAAAGACTATCTAATAAAAGTAATATATATATATATACGGAAATGCGGGTTTCGGAGGGTTAGTAGTATGTAAGCGTATTTTTGAGAACATGGTAATTTGTTTTTCAGCAACAAAGGAACAAAAACAGAA
Organism: uncultured Bacteroidota bacterium; assembly: GCA_903926385.1. Lineage (GTDB taxonomy): Bacteria > Bacteroidota > Bacteroidia > 2-12-FULL-35-15 > 2-12-FULL-35-15 > 2-12-FULL-35-15. The sequence continues at coordinate 29,859 of CAIYIS010000049.1, read as the reverse complement.
AATAAAAAACAAGAAAAAAATGGATTTTTTGGGGGAGTTGGAGGTCACGCTTATTTAAGTATATACTTAAAGGTTATTAGAAGCGATGCGCTGACTAACTGCGCCCGATTGAACTGGAAATCCTTTTTCTTTGACCTTTTCGGGCAAAGAAAAAGATTGAAAGGCAAAGCGGGTGAGCAGGTGCGGACGAAGAGGTAAGGGTAAACGCCCAAATTAGATTTGAGATATTAGATGTGAGAATTGAGATGTGAGAATTGAGATGTGTGTTGTGAGATTGAAGTTTAGAGATTGCTTCGCTTCGCTGGCAATGACAACTTGAAACTATATCTTGAGCTAACCTTCCTGTCTTAATTTGAAATCTGAAATAGAGTAATTAAAAGCCTATCCTTTTTTGATAAGGGCTACAGCGTAAGCACAAACGCCTTCTTCGCGGCCCACATAGCCAAGAGTTTCGTTGGTGGTGGCTTTAATCGAAATATCGCTAGGTTGGATAGATAAAATAGGGGTAAGGGCTAGTTTCATCTTATCGATATGGGGATTTATTTTTGGATTTTCGAGCACCAGAGTGCAGTCGATATTGCCAATAGAATAGTTTTCTTTTTTTAATAAATCCATCACTCGTGCAAGAAGTATTTTGCTGTCGATGTTTTTAAATTCGGAAGAGGTGTTAGGGAAATGATACCCTATATCGCGCATTCCGGCTGCGCCCAATAATGCATCACAAATGGCGTGTATAAGCACATCGGCATCGGAGTGTCCGGTAGCGCCTTTGGTATGTTGCAGTTTGATGCCTCCAATCCACAGGTCTTTTCCTTCCTGCAGTTGGTGAACATCAAAACCAAAACCAATACGCATATTTTAAATTATCTATTAGGAATAGTATTACTCTGTTTTTTCGTCATTCTGAGCTTTAAAAGCATCAAAGTCGAAGGTAAGCGTAAATCGTAAGGTGTTTTCGAGTGGATTACGTTGCTGAGTAGGTATTAGGTAAGCAAAATCCAAACCGAATACATTGTACTTAACCCCTGCACCGAGTGTAAAAAATTGACGATTTCCTTTTAACGGGTGCTCGTAAAAATAACCTGCACGAACTGCAAAAAGTTTGTTGTACCAATACTCTAAACCACATCCATAATTAATTTCACGAAGTTCTTCTGTTCCTCCTCCCGGAGCATCGCTAAACGAGCCAAACATACCTTCGGTAACACCACGATTAGGGTCTTTACCATAAAGAATTTCGGGCGACCCATTTCTGTAAACCACACCACCAGCACTATCTCTTTTGTAAACAGGTGGAGTGGGTACTAATAATTTATTAGCATCAGCTTCTATAGTAATGGCGTTGTAATCGTCCATCTGGAAAGTAAAAGCTGCTCCAAGGCGCATGTTGATTGGCAAAAAGTCGGACGAGCCGTTTCCTCCTCTGTCGGAGTAAGTAACTTTGTTACCCATGTTAGAAATATTTAAACCCACATCGGCAATACAGTTTTTGGACCCATTGAGTTTAATTTTGTCTTTTCTCCAGTTAGCCGAAATGTCGACAGCCACAGCACGTCCCGGGCGCGTAGCCGATCCGTCAACAGTGGTTCCTCCTGTTAAGTTAGAATTGATATAACGCACAGCACCGCCTGCCGAAAAAGTTTTTGATAATTTAACTCCGTAAGCCACATCCACAGCAAATTCGTTGGGAGTAAAATTTCCGATGGTAGTTCCGTTTACATCTGTAAAAGTTATACTTCCGAGCGAAAAATAACGAAGTGAAGCAGCTATGGTTCCTCTTTTTTTAGTTTTGTAAAAGAAGGATAAATAAGCCAAATTTATATCCGGCACTAGCTTACGTAACCAAGGTGTGTAAGACACTCCGATACCCATTTGTTTATCCACAAAAGCCAGTTTGGATGGATTCCAGTGTATGGAACTTACATCAGGCGAAGAAGCTACACCAGCATCGCCCATGCCTCCTGCACGCGAATCGGGTGTAATGAGCAAAAATGGAACTGCTGTGGTTATTGTGTTTAATTCTTTGTTTATTTGCTGGCCAGCTATTTGGTTGTAGTTAATGCTTGCTTGAGCTATGGCGCTGTGGCGACTTGCTATAACAATTGCTGCGACAGCAAAAATTGGTTTTACATTTTTCAATAAATTCATTCCTTTCATTTTTTCGGGGCGCTAATTTAGCAATTAATATTAATCTGACTTATTTTTAATTTTTAGTGAATTTGAGAAACAGTGCAACCGCCTTGCAGGGAATAATCCCTATACAAGTTCAGAAAAACTGAAGAACGGTAAAAATACATTGTTTTTAAATTGTAATAATTAAAGAGTAAAGTAGAATCAAATATTAGCAGTATTGAATGAATGAATAAAATTTTTGTGTAAATGTAGTTATAAAATTTGTTTCAGGTTAAAAATAGTTATAGCGGGCACAGCACAGAGCGATGACTATGCCCGCTAAAAAAGTTCATATTAATTTAGAATAACCAATTTTTCGTATTTCTCGGCTGATGAACCATCATTTGTTTTTACTTTCACCCTATATATATATACGCCTCGGCCTATCTTATCACCAAAATCATCTCGCCCATCCCAATCAATAGGTGCCGAACGGAAACCTTCCATACCAATAAACTGATCAATGGTTTTTACCAACTTTCCGGAAATAGTAAATACCATTACTTGCACTTCGAGTGTTTGGCAGCATTGGTTTTCTTCAAAATAAAACTGAGTATGTGTGGTAAACGGATTTGGATAATTCAAAACATGTTCTAAAGCCAGTTCGGCCGATTTAGAAACTACAAATTCAGTATACGATTCGGAAGAATTGTTATAAACATCCCATACTTTTAGTTTGAGCGTGTGCTTACCTTCTCCTAAAGAACTGAACGGATAACGAACCATTCCAGATTTATAACTATTCAAATCGGACTGATAATAATCGTTGAGGACAATAGAATTGCCTGTGTTTCCATCCAGCACAGCTGTAATATCGTGTCCAATTCCGTTACCAACTGTGTTGATTCCGTTGTTATCTTTCATGGTAGCGTATAAATCAGGATTTTCGTTGGTCAAACCACCAAAAGCAAATTTGGCATCATTCAAATACAATTTTACTTCAGGACCCACAAGGTCGGCTGGAGCCGAAGAGGAAGACCCACCGATAATAACCTTTTCATAAAAGCCGTTCGCGTCTTCGTTACCATTTTCTGCGTAATAAGTTATACGCCCCGGACCATTCTGATAAGCGATATCTCGTGGCACAACAAATGAAAATCTAAAATAACCATTGGTTACACTCACTTTTCCTTTAAATAGAATGTTTTTTTGAATTTGGAATGTAAAAGGCGGACTAGCTACTGTTCCGTCATTAGAAAGTGTTGTGATGTTTTGAGTTTTATCATAAACAGTAGGATAAAGAACTCCGTTATAAGTATTCAATATGGCATGACTTTTATCTCTCACAAATCCACTAATGGTAACATGAGAAAGCGCATTTAATGTTTCAAGGCTAGTTGAAGTTACTACATTAGTATTAATAGTGTCTGTAGACACGTCCCATTTTGGATAATTTAAACTAAGTGCAGGGTCGCCAAGTAGAGTGAAATTTCTTCCATATACATTGTTTCCGTTCTGATGGTTCTTTACATATTCATATACATCACCCAGTGCGGGCATTTTGCCATTAACCGGTGTAAATACGGATCTGTAAAAATTAGTGTTTATGACAAAATTAGGACTTGCAAACGCTTCACGAACGGTAGTAAGCAAACCTATTCCTGCACCGGTAGGATTTAAGAAAATATACTCACCTGCTGAAGTGCGTTCTGGGTCGTCATATCTGCTCAACTCACAAGTAGCCGTTACCCAAAAAGGCATATTATTAATATTTTTCCATGCATTGATTTGTGATACTTCTACCACTCTTTCGTGAGCCAGTCCAACTTCACCACCATGGCCGGTATAGTTCATTATCAATGCTCCTTTTTCTACTCTTTTGGTTATTGCCAGAGAAGCATCCGGATAACGGTCTCCTCCCGGTGTAGCTACTTGCTGATATGCATCAAAGTATATTTTGTCAATATTATAATCAGTAGAATCAATCATTTTGGCCAGCTGATCTGCACCTTGTCCTCCAATCCCTTCGTGCAACCCTCCATCTTCATCATCTGCAATAAAACAAACGGTATTTCGCCAGTCTCCAAAAGGAGAGCCAGTGGTCTGACTAGTGCATGAATTGGTTACGTTTTCTGTAGTGGGAGGAACACCCGTTCTCTTGTATGCAAACACTTTACTAATTGCTGCGTTAGCCTGAGCTAATGAATTAACCGGGAAACGCCCTACTCCTAAATCTACCGCATCAACAAGATCTTGCATTAACCCTTCATTATTATCCAAACATCCGTAAAAATCGTCTGAAACATAAGAGCCCGTAAGACTTTGCGATTCTACCGATTCGTATGTCGGTATGTAATTTGTATTGTTGGTAAAACGATGTTTATTGTCGTAAGATCCATCGCCAAATAATAAAAGGTATTTGGGAATTTGGGATGAATCGGCCGCCCTGTCGTAAAACATTTTTACAAAGTCACGAATTGCTGTGGCATCCTGTGCACCTGACGAAAATTCGTTAAAGATTTGTTGAGTTGTCACTACATTGGTGGTGAGACCGTCAGTATTTTCATGGAAAGTTGCAAGTTGCGATGCCTGATTAATAAAATCAGGATGAGTCACAATAATAAAATCCTTGTTGGCCAATCCGTGTAAATCCTGATTGGCAATTGTTCCAATTGCCGTTGGAGTAAGATAAGCCAATCCTGTAAACGCAACGAATTGTTTTAAGGTATCAGCAGGTAACCTGAATTGATATGTTGTTCCTGTAAGTGAATTGCTTTGCCAGTATGCATTGGTTGGGTCAGTAACATCCCATATTTGAATGGGGTTGCTGCTTGCCAAATTATATTGAGCTACATTGCCTATCCCTACAGACTGAACGTCTCTGAAAATTAATTGATTTCCACTCATAGTTAATTGTCGTCTCACATTTACTTCTATATAATCAAGCCACCCGATAGCATCGGTTGTTACCTTTGTTACATTTACATTTATTAAGCTACTCGAAGGATTAAAGGAGAAACAGGTGTTTGATGTTTGTGCATAGGTATCCCCCGAAGACATGGCAACAGTAACTGGGTTTCCATTTACGGTGTAGGTCGAATTGGATGAGTACTTTGAAGCAATATTAGCTTTAACAGTTGAAGTGCTACTATTATCTATATTAGGAAATGAGAACGAAAAATTATAAGTAGGGTTGTTTTCAAAATACTCACCAAACCACTGTCTTCCTGATTTAATGAAATTCAAATCATCCTTTTCATGAAAAGTGTAATCGTCAAAAGTAGTAACTGTGTTTGTAGCTGTCGCTGTAGCTGTAGGTTGTGTCTGCATTCTTTTACCTGCACCCAAATCGCTTGTAATAAAATAATAAGATGAATCTGAATAAAGATTTAAGGTGTGTTTAAATTTTGGGCAAGTGGCACTGTTGTATGACCAAGTGTTAGGTCCTTTTGCATAAAACAGAAAATACTCATTTGGATCAAAGGTAGCGTCAGTGTTCCCTTGAAATGCTATTGCATTTTCAACTAAATCATCGGGACGTGCAATGCTCGCTAATTCAGCCAACATTCCTTTTCCATTCCCGTATATCCTAATATTTTGAGGGTCGATAGAGGCTACATCCATTCCTAAAGACTGTAAAAACTGATATGAAATTTTATAGATACCATCTGTCGGAATCGCCATTTTGTACCACTTCCCGCTTTGCAACACAGAATGTGCAGCATATGTATGCAGAGAACGTGTATTCGATTTTTCTGTTCTGTTTTTTGCAATCGAAAGGTCGAAAGAAACTAGTTTTTCGAATTTGCCTGTGGTACTATTTTTTCGAATAGGAATAAAAGAGATAATACCCTTTGGTTGCTTTTTTACAATTTGTATAGTTGTTGAAATTACTATCTGATTCGATATTTTCTTTGGGTTTTTGATTAGAGCCACCTCTTCATCTGACAAGGCAACATAGGTTGTGTTTAATAATGTAGCGGATACTGTTTGTTGATTAGATAAAGACACTAGATGTGTAAAACTAGGTAATAATTCATCGTCAAACGTATATTCAGCTCCTGTAAAGAAGAGATATTTTTTTATTTCTGAGTTTGACATGTGTTGTGTAACCGGTTTTTGCCATTGAATTTGGAATTCGGTTGTGTTCGAACTAGATTTTGATGCTGTTTTTGTTTGACCAATGGCAGCTATGCTTATTGTGAGCATAAAAAAAATGATGATGCGAATTCTCATGTTATTTTATTTTAAAGATTCAAATGTAGTTAAAAATTGTGATTTATAAAGGAATTATTGAAATCTGTTTTTAATTAATTTAATATTCAAGTCATATATAAACGTTTTTTTTTTGAAAATATTTCGCATTTCTTAAAAAAAATTGAAATTAAATATCTCTTATCAAAATTTCGCACTTCTTTAGGGTTAATAGAATTTAGAATTTATCTTGGAAGAATTTGGGACATTACTTTGAAAAATAAATTCTGATAGTTTTGATCGTTTCATATTTTGAGTTTGATTACATTTTTGAGTCGGTTTTTTATTGAATCATCTTCCACTATTATTTAAATCCAAGTAAAAAAACAGGACTTGATTTTCGCGAAACCCAATTGTGAAAACAAGATTTATTCACATTTTCTTAACTTTTACAGAAATATTTTGCTGCTAAAAATATGAAAGCTTTTTTTCTTAAGATGTTAGCAAACACAACGCTTTCGTGAATTGTTTGTGTTTGTTCTGGAGGGGGTGAAATGTACTATATTTGGTTATAACAGATATTTGTTTTAGATTTGCCTCCCAATTAGGTGCTGTGCAAATAATATTTGAAATGGTTTTCTGTAATCGGAAAGAGAAAAAAATATTTAAGAGTAAAACGAACCTTGATTGAAAAATTGTGTATAATTGCGTTCTACTAAAAAAAAAATTATGACCTTAAAACGTATTGTTTTAATTTTTATTGCGTTGTTTTCGATAGGATTTGGGAAGTCTGTTTACGCTCAGGATCCTGAGTTCACGCAGTTTTATGCTAACCCTCTATACTTAAATCCTGCTTTTGCAGGTACAGCAAACTGTCCCCGATTTTCATTAAATTATAGGAATCAATGGCCAGCTATTTCGGGAACTTACGTTACATATTCTGCTTCTTACGACCAACATTTTAATGCAATAAAAGGAGGTTTAGGCATTCTCATTTACGATGACAGAGCAGGACAGGGCACATTGACTACATTCAGTGCTAGTGGGATTTATTCTTATTTATTAAATGTTAGCCGCAAATTTTCTATTAAAGTCGGTTTTCAAGCCACATATTTTGAAAAAAGCATTGATTGGAGTAAACTTACTTTTGGGGATATGATTGATGAACGGATGGGATTTGTTTATAACACAAGAGAAATTCCAGGAAGGTCAAAAAGATCGAATGTTGATTTTTCGGCAGGTGTTTTGGGTTACACAAAAAGGTTTTATTTTGGTTTTGCAGCGAATCACTTAACGCAACCTGAAGAGGGATTGATTACTTCAAGTAAGCTACCTATGAAAATTACAGGACATTTTGGAGCTATTTTTGCAATTGGTGACAAAAAAAGTGAAGTGACTATTTCTCCAAATATATTGTATCAAATGCAGAAAGATTTTCAGCAACTTAATTTGGGTGTTTACTTCACTAAAGGAATTGTAGTTGGAGGATTATGGTATCGTAATCAGGATTCATTTATTGCTTTGGTTGGTTTACAACAGCATAAATGGAAAGTTGGTTATAGCTATGATATTACCATATCCAAACTTACTAACGCCACAGCAGGTTCTCACGAAATTTCAGCAGGTTTAATTATGTCTTGTAAACCTAAAAAGAAAAAACTAAGAACTGTAAACTGTCCGGCCTTCTAAAATTATTTTATTAATTATTGTATCTTTTTTGAATTTTACCATTATAACAATTAAGTAAAAGTATTAACCAAAATCAAAACAATGAAAAGAGTATCAAAAAATGTAATCTTGTTTTCTGCTATTTTGTCCTTTGCTGCTTGTAGTAAAGAACGATCTCCGGTAACGGCATGGGAATACAACGAACCTAAAAACGGAGGGTTTGATGTACCTGCTTATGAAGAACAAGAAACAGGTCCTGGTCTGGTATTAATTGAGGGCGGAACATTTACAATGGGGCGCGCTGAACAAGACGTAACATATGAGTGGAATGCTATTCCTCGCAGAGTTTCGGTTTCTTCTTTTTATATTGACCAAACAGAAGTTCGTAATTTGGATTATTTGGAATACTTACACTGGACAGCACGTGTGTTTTCTGCCAATTTTTACGATGTTGTGAAAAAAGCTTTGCCTGACACTCTTGTTTGGAGAGACAAGTTAGCGTTCAACGAACCTTATGTTGAATATTACTTACGTCACCCTTCTTACAGAGATTATCCAGTTGTAGGTGTTAATTGGTTGCAAGCTTCCGATTTTTGCGCTTGGCGTACCGACCGAGTAAATGAGTTTATCCTTATTCGTGAAGGTATTCTTGGTAATGCACCAACACCTACTGAAAATGACTACTTTAACACCGACCAATATTTAGCTGGAAAATGGCAAGGAACCGTTGTTGCTCCTATTCCATCAAAAGATCCTAATGGTGGTGATCGTTTAGTTAGAATGGAAGATGGTATCTTCTTACCTCGTTACCGCCTACCAACAGAAGCTGAATGGGAATTTGCTGCTTATGGCTTAATTGGAAATTCAGAAGGAGAAAAAATTAGCGAAAGAAGACTTTACCCTTGGAATACCCATGGTGTTCGTAACCCTGACGAAAAATATTTAGGCAAAATAATGGCTAACTTCCAACGCAGTAATGGTGATATGATGGGAATTGCTGGTGCATTGAATGATGCAGGAGATGTTACCACTCCAGTTTTCTCTTATTGGCCTAACGATTATGGTTTGTATAATATGGCTGGTAACGTTACCGAATGGGTTATGGATGTGTATCGTCCGTTATCTGCTGAAGATAAAGCAGATTTCAGACCTTTCCGTGGAAATGTATTTAAAACCCAATTACGCGATGTGGATGGAATTATGATTAATGATACTATAAGATACGATGCTGACAGTAATATTATAAGTATACCTGGAATGGTGCGTTGGAGAGATGTTAGTATTGCTGTTCCGGATGACAATTTGGATGAAAGAAGAAACTATAAATATGCTGATAATATTAACTACTTAGATGGTGATGTTAAATCGCAAACAGGTGGTGGATGGACTGAAAATTATGATCCGGCATCAGGTAAACCTGAAAGTAGTGGAATGTATGATTACCCTCCTACATTGGGATCGGGTGGAACTTTCTCATCACTTATTAACGATAAAGCTCGTGTTATTAAAGGTGGCTCATGGAGAGACCGTGCTTACTGGATGGTACCCGGAACAAGACGTTTCTTAGACCAGCGTCAATCTACTGATTGGATTGGTTTCCGTTGTGCGATGACTCGTGTGGGTAGTCCTCAGGGATTAGGCCCAAGATAATTTACAATTAATTATATTAACAAAAAACGCTTCACTTAACGGTGAGGCGTTTTTTGTTTGTACTTTTGCATTCCTAAAATAACAAGGTGACCAAAAAAATTATCATTCTTCTTGCCCTGCTTACATTTCCTTCTGTGTTTTATGTAATACTGACTACGGGTAAAACCAATTTTATTCACCTGAATTATTTTGGTGAAAAAAAATTAGCGCCTAATGGAAAAGATACCATTCACCATTCTGTTCAACCTTTTAAATTAGTGAATGAAAATGGCGACACCATTACCAACAAAAATTATGATGGAAAAATATATGTTGTGCATTATTTTTACACTTCCTGTAATACCATACCATCAAAAAAAGTGATTGCTGAAATGCTGAGGGTGCAGGAAAAATTTATGTACACATTCGAAAATGTGAAGTTGCTTTCTGTAAGTATGAAACCAAGTGAAGACTCTGTGGGAGCATTAATGGCATTTTCTAAAATGGTGCATGCTGATGGAAAAATGTGGAACTTTGCCACTGGTGACAAAAAACAAATTTATGATTTGGCACGAACCGGATATTTACTCAACGCGAACGAAACTGAAGATTTTGTGCAAAGTGAGCGACTAGTGCTGGTGGATAAAGAAAAACACATTAGAGGTTATTATGATGCCAATAATATTAAAGAGATAAACAATCTGCTGGATGATATAAAAGTTCTGATTGCTGAATATTTTATTTCGGATGGTGCTATAAAAGATAAACAAGAAAAACAAACCAAAAAGAATGAGTGATAAATTAGTTTTTAGAATTGTGATGGGCGTTTCCATTTTTGTATTCATTGCAGTAATAATTCTGAATAAAAAAATACTGCCTGTGCCCGAAGTTATTCCTGATTTTGTTTTCAAACTACCAAAATTGAATGCCATGATAAATGGTACGTGCAGCTTATTACTTCTGCTGTCGCTGTACATGATTAAGCAAAAAAACATTGCTTTACACAAAAAACTTAACATCATTACCTTTTGTTTGTCGGCTGTATTTTTGGTTTCTTATATTACCTTTCATTGGTTGGCACAGGAAACCATGTTTCCGGCAGGCAATTCGCTGCGACCGGTTTATCTGGTGATTCTAATCAGTCATATTGTATTGGCGGGATTGGTATTGCCACTTATCTTACTTTCGTTTTATTATGGATTAAAAATTCAGCAAGCAGATTCGGCAATGTACATTCAAAAGCACAAAAAATTAACTCGGTGGAGTTTTCCGATTTGGCTTTATGTTACGATTACGGGAGTGGTGGTGTATTTAATGATTTCGCCATACTATCCATTTTAATAGTATTTTTGCTCGATAAATGAAAATAAATAAACTCAACTTATTCTTCTTTCTAATTCTATTCGCAGTTGTACAAAGCGGCAGTTATGCTCAGTGCGCTATGTGTAAAACCACTGTGGAGAGCGATTTGAATACTGGTGGTTCGATAGGAACGAGCCTGAATACGGGTATACTTTATTTAATGGCTTTGCCTTATGTGGTGATAATATCGGGAGGATATTTCTTTTTCAGGAAACAAATAAACGCCAAGGTAAAAGATTGGAAGAATAAATTTTTCCCACGTCAGGTTCGCTAGTTCATTTTTCCAACTTCTCTATTTATTACTTTTCATTGGGTGTTTGTGCCCTGTACGATTATTCGATTCGGAAATGTTGACGAATCCCCGAGAGGGGCTTTTTTGGTTTTATACTATATTATATGGGTGGGAAGCGGGGGGGAAATTGGGGAGAAAAAGTAAAAATGGGTAAAAGGGAGGCAAAAGGGCGTTAAAGGGCGATTTTCGACAAAGTGGCAAAAAAATGTCGATTTGGAGCGGATGTATGCCAATCTCGGGCAGTGCGTATATGAATCTCGGGCGGTGCTTATGTGAATTTCGGGCGGTGCTTATGTGAATTTCGGGTGGTGCGTATGTGAATTTCGGGTGGTGCTTATGTGGATTTCGGGTGGTGCGTATGTGGTTTTGGAGCGGTGATATATGAATTTGGAGTGGAGGAATGTGGTTTTGGAGTGGATGTATATGGATTTCGGGTGGTGCTTATGTGGATTTCGGGTGGTGCTTATGTGGATTTTGGGTGGATGAATGTGGGTTTGGAGTGGAGAAATATGGGTAAAGGGTGTTTTTATAGGGAAAATGGGTGGGTGAAATGGTGGTATTTTATTGAAATATATAAAGTTAGGTTAATTTTGGAGAAACTTTACGAAAAATGCCCTTCGACAAGCTCAGGGTGACGGTACGAATGTACGAATGAAGGTAGGATTTAGGAATTGGAAATTTAGGATTTCAAATTTCAGATTTGGGATTGACCTAAGAAATACGTCCTTCGACAAGCTTAGGGTGACGAGGACGCTCATGGAGAAGAAAAAAAAGATACCCCCTTTAGCCTTCTCTTCATAATCAAAAAAGTCATAAACCCCCTACCCAAATAATTAATTCTCTTCAAAGCATAAATTCAATTATTTTTGCAACCAAATAGCATACGGATTAATAGTAAAAAACTTAAAGGATATGAAAATAGCGGTGGTGGGAGCTACAGGTTTGGTAGGAACAAAAATGCTGGAGGTATTGGCCGAACGTAATTTTCCGGTTACGGAGCTGATAGCTGTGGCATCCGAAAAATCGGTAGGCAAGCAGGTGGAGTATGGGGGCAAGCTGTATAAGGTGGTTGGTATGCAAACTGCCATAAGTATGAAGCCTCAGATAGCCCTGTTTTCGGCAGGGGGCAGTACATCGCTGGAATGGGCACCAAAGTTTGCGGAGGCAGGAATACGGGTGATTGATAATTCATCGGCCTGGAGAATGGATGTAAGCAAAAAACTGGTGGTTCCGGAAATAAACGGGGATGTGCTGGGTGTGGATGACTGGATAATAGCGAATCCGAACTGTTCCACCATACAGATGGTGATGGTGCTGAAGGGGCTTCATGAGCGATATAAGATCAGGAGAATAGTGGTGTCAACGTATCAGTCGGTGACGGGTACGGGAGTGAAGGCGGTGAATCAGATGATGAACGAAAGGGCCGGTGTGAAAGGGGAAATGGCGTATGCCTACCGAATAGATATGAATGTGATTCCGCAGATAGATTTGTTTACAGACAACGGATACACCAAAGAGGAGATGAAGATGGTAAACGAAACGAGAAAGATATTGAGGGACGATACAATAGGGGTTACGGCTACTACTGTGCGTATACCTGTGATGGGAGGACATTCGGAGAGTGTTAATGTGGAGTTTGAAAGAGAGTTTGAGATGGATGAGGTGAGGGATGTGTTGAGTAATGCGGAAGGAGTGGTATTGAGAGATGATGTGAAACAACTGGTTTACCCAATGCCGATGGATGCAGAGAACCGGGATGAAGTGTTTGTAGGGCGATTGAGAAGAGATGAAAGTCAGGCAAGGACGCTGAACATGTTTATAGTGGCTGATAATTTACGCAAGGGAGCTGCCACCAATGCGGTGCAGATAGCAGAATGGTTGGTGAAAAATAAATTGTGTTAACTACTCTCGCTTATGAGAAAGATGCAGGACTTCTAAAAAGAAGTTTGCTGCTGAGAAGGTTCTTGTTCGGTGTTAATAACAGGAGGCGCTTGTTCTACCGGCACGGATTTTTTACCGAAGAAACGTTTTTGATACAGAATGATGATGGCTACCCCAACACTGATGGAAGCATCGGCAAAATTGAATACCGGACGGAAGAAGACAAAGTCTTCGCCACCCCATAGTGGAAACCAAGTAGGGAAATGGCCTTCCATAACGGGGAAATAAAACATATCGACTACTTTGCCATGCAAAAAGCTAGCGTAACCGCCTTCGGGAGGCATAAAACGAGCAACCCCAAAATCACCGTAAAAACTTTCACTATATAATACTCCATAGAATGCGCTATCGAGAATATTGCCAAGGGCACCTGCAAAAATGAGGGATATACAAAAGATGTAAAGTTTATCTTCTTGCTTTTTGGTTAATGTCCACAAATAATAACCAATACCAGCTACCGCCACAATACGGAATGAGCTGAGGAATATCTTTCCGAACTGTCCGCCAAACTCCATACCATAAGCCATACCGTTGTTTTCGGTAAAATGAAGAATAAACCAATTGCCGGCCACGTGAATTTCTTCTCCCAAGAAAAAATGAGTCTTGATGTAGATTTTAATAAACTGATCGATCAGCAGAATAAGAAAGACAACGATTAAAGGCTTTTTCACCGAAAGGTAGTGTTTGATTTGATTATAAAAATAAAGAAAGGCTACACGAGGGTAACCTTTCTATCATTGAAAATTATGTTTGAACTATACGTATTATTTTCTATCTAACTTAGCTTCGATAGCAAGAGTAGCGTGAGGTACACTTCTCAAACGTTCTTTGGAAATTAGTTTACCAGTTTGACGGCAAATACCGTAAGTTTTGTTTTCGATACGAATAAGAGCGTTTTGTAAATTCTGAATGAATTTTTCCTGACGACCCGCTAAGTGAGCTGTTTCTTCTTTTGATAACACATCTGAACCATCTTCCAAAAGTTTGAAGGTAGGAGAAGTATCATCTGTACCGTGGTCGTCTCTGTGAGAAAGAGTGCTTTTTAGCAATTCATAATCTTTTTGAGCTTCGCCAAGTTTTTTAAGAATTAATTGTTTGAACTCTTTCAATTCAGGATCGGTATAACGTGTACGTTTATCGGTATTGATAAATGGTTTTGGAGTTGGCCCCTGAGGTCTGCGAATGGCAGGAGTTTTATATTCCACATGAGGCAATTCGCCAAAAGTATGGTTATCCTCTTCAGCTTCCATAGCTTCTTCTTGCTTTTTCTTAGCCGCAGCAGTTGGTTTTTTGGCAGGAGCAGGAATGGGTTTAGCCACTTTTACTTCTTTCACCACTTCTTTTACCACCTTTTTTGCAACTTCTTTTTTAGCAGGAGCAACAGGTTTTTTAGGAGCTACTACTTTTTTAGCAGGTTTAACAGCTTTTTTTACTTCTATCTTTTTTACTACTTTTTTAGCAACAGGTTTTGGAGCAGGTTTAGCTGCCTTTTTAGGAGCAACTTTTTTAGCTACTACTTTTTTTACCACTGCTTTTTTAATGGGCTTTTTGGCCACTACCTTTTTAACAGGTTTAGCTGCTTTTTTAGGAGCTGCTGCCTTTTTTACAACTTTTTTAGGGGCTGCTTTTTTAACTGGTTTCGCAGCTTTTTTTGCAGGAGCTTTTTTTGCAGGCTTTTTTGCTACCGCTTTCTTTACAGGTTTTGCAGATTTCTTAACTGGTTTACCTTTTGTTACTTTTTTAGCCATGTGTTACAAATGTTAATTTAATTTAGTAATGGTGATTAACGTTTTAATTTCTTCTTCTAATTCAATCTCTGAACCGTTTACCGACTCAAGAGTATCTACTAACTCGAGAGAAGAAGCCAAAATTTCCGCGCAAATATAGTCCAAATTATTATTTATGGCTGAATTTATTGCAGAATTTCTTTGGATTTTGACAACAATCTTATCTGTAACATCAAGATTGCCGTCTTTTCTCAGATTTTGAATGCGATTAACCAACTCACGAGCCAAACCTTCTTCTCTCAATTCGGGAGTGATGGTAACATCGAGGGCTACGGTTAACTGACCCGAATTAGAGACTTTCCATCCGGGAATATCAACAGGAATAATTTCTACATCTTCGGTATCGAGTACAATGGTTTCTTCTCCAAAATTCATGGTAAAGTTGCCTGTTTTTTCAATTCCTGAAATAACTGCCTGAGCATTTTCGGTGGCAAAAGTTTGAACCGCTTTCATGTTCTTGCCACATTTTTTGCCAAGGGTTTTGAAATTCAATTTCAAATTCTTTACAATTTGAGTTTGCGATTCGTCAACCAGGTCGAGGTGTTTTACGTTTACCTCGGATAAAATTAAATCTTTTACTGCTTCTATTTTTGATTTATAAGAATCGTCTAAAACCGGAATTTGAATTCTATTTAACGGTTGGCGAACACGGATATTTTCTTTTTTACGAATAGACAATACCATGGAAGAAATTTTTTGAGCAAGCTCCATGCGTTCTTCTAAGTTTTTGTCAATGTCCGTTTCGTTGGTCACCGGGAAGTCGCTTAAATGAATAGACTCGAACGAATCGCGGCCGGTAACCGCATTCAAATCGGTGAATAATCTGTCCATAAAGAATGGCGCGATAGGCGCTGAAAGCTTTGCTATTGTTTCCAAGCAAGTATATAAGGTTTGATAAGCAGCTATTTTGTCCTGAGAATAATCACCTTTCCAGAAACGTCTTCTGCACAAACGTACGTACCAATTGCTCAAATGTTCGTCAACAAACGACTCGATGTATCGGCCAGCACGGTGAGGTTCGTAATCGCTGTAGGCTTCGTCCACTTTTTTAATCAATGTATTCAATTCCGAAATAATCCAACGGTCTATTTCCGCACGGTCTTTCATTGGTATTTCTGCTTCTGAATAACTGAACCCATCCACATTTGCATACAATGCAAAGAATGAATAGGTGTTATGTAATGTTCCGAAAAACTTACGCTGAACCTCTGTAATACCTTCCAAGTCGAATTTAAGATTGTCCCAGGGAGCAGCATTGGTAATCATGTACCAGCGGGTGGCGTCAGGTCCGTATTTCTCAATTGTTTCGAAAGGGTTAACGGCATTGCCTAAACGCTTGCTCATTTTTTGCCCGTTTTTATCGAGCACCAAACCATTACTCACCACATTTTTGAAAGCAACAGAATCGAAGCACATGGTGCCTATGGCATGAAGTGTAAAGAACCAACCACGAGTTTGGTCAACACCTTCGGCAATAAAATCGGCTGGGTAATATTTTTTATTGTCAATTAATTCTTTGTTCTCAAAAGGATAATGCAACTGTGCATAAGGCATAGAACCCGAATCGAACCATACATCAATTAAATCAGGTTCGCGGAAAAGCTTTTTACCATTGCGCTCCAACACGATTGCATCGGCATAAGGTTTATGCAAATCGAAGGTGTTGTAATTTTCAGTACTATTGTTTCCTGCTGTAAATGCAGCAAGCGGATTGATTTGCATCACACCCTTAGAAACAGAATTTTCTATTTCAGTTTTTAGTTGCTCTGCCGAGCCAATACAAATTTGTTCTGATTTATCTTCGCTTGTCCAGATAGGAATAGGAATGCCCCAGAAGCGGGAACGCGACAAATTCCAGTCGTTCAAATTTTCGAGCCAGTTGCCAAAACGCCCTGTACCCGTAGATTCCGGTTTCCAGTTGATGGTTTTGTTCAGTTCAATCATTCGTTCTTTGTAGTCGGTAGTTTTAATAAACCATGAATCCAAAGGATAATACAATACCGGCTTATCGGTGCGCCAACAGTGAGGATAGCTGTGTTCGTAGGATTCTTTTTTAAAGAGTTTGCCTTCTTCCTGAAGTTTCAACACGATACGTTCGTCCACACTCAGATAGGCTTTCAGCTCCTTTATTTTTTCGTTATCTTCTAAAATTTTTTTCTGAAACCTGAACTCATGTTCTTTTTCATCGTCTGTCAAATAGGCTTCTTTTACATATTCATCACCATACAAAAACACACCGTCTTTAACTTCCGGCAAAAACTTACCTCGTCTGTCCACCAATGTTAATGAACCAATTCCGTTTTGTTTAGCTACACGAAAATCGTCTGCACCAAAGCTAGGAGCAATGTGAACAATACCAGTACCATCTTCAGTGGTTACAAAATCGCCAACGATTACCTTGAAAGCATCGCCATCAGTTGGCTGAGCAAAAGGGAGAAGTTGTTCGTATTTTAAGCCTGCTAAATCAGAACCTTTGAATTCAGATATTATTTTCCAATTATCGTAAGGCTTTTTGGAATCAGGTTTAGCAAGATTACCATCATCTGTAGTATTTTTTGAATTAATTTTAAATGGTCCAGTGACACCGTTCAATGTTAATTCTTTTACCCCAGCACCAATAAAATATTTTTGCATTAGACTCTCAGCCAAAATAACAAATGTTTTTTCTAAAGTAAATTGATTAAAGGTTTCGACCAAAACATAATCAATATTCTTCCCTACGGCCAAAGCAGTATTGGAAGGCAAGGTCCAAGGTGTAGTTGTCCAGGCAAGGAAATAAACATCACCTGTCAGCTTTAAACTTTCGAACGTTGAACTTGAAACAGCTTTAAACATTGCCACAGCCGTTCTATCCTTTACATCTCTGTAGCATCCCGGTTGATTTAACTCATGTGTAGAAAGCCCTGTACCTGCAGCTGGCGAATAGGGCTGAATCGTGAAACCTTTATAAATTGCTCCCTTAGAATAAAGATTGTTCAGCAACCACCAAACGGATTCGATGTAGCGATTGTCGTAGGTTATGTAAGGGTGTTCCATGTCGACCCAATAGCCCATCTTTGCGGTAACATCAGCCCATACATCAGTATATTTCATTACATCTTTCCGGCATTCGATGTTGTATTGTTCCACCGAAATTTTCTTTCCGATATCTTCTTTGGTAATTCCCAAAGCCTTCTCCACACTTAGTTCGATTGGCAAACCATGCGTGTCCCAACCAGCTTTTCGTTTTACCTGAAAGCCTTTTTGTGTTTTGTATCTGCAAAAAATATCTTTAATGGAACGGCTCATCACGTGGTGAATACCCGGTAAACCATTGGCGCTTGGAGGCCCTTCGTAAAACACAAATGGTGTTTTTCCTTCGCGCGAAGTGATGGATTTTTCGAAAGTTTTGTTTTCATCCCACGTCTTCTGCACATCTTTTGCCGTTTGCGAAAGATTAAGACTGGTGTATGTTTTATATGTTTTACTCATCTGAGATTTATTTTTATCCAAAAATTAAGGATGGCAAAGATAAAAAAAAGCCCCTTTCATCCAACAGGATAAAAGGGGCTGATGTAAAAGAATATTAAACAGTAGCAATAACTTTCAATTCGATAGCAATAGGAGTAGGCAAACAATTTATCTCCACAGTGGTTCTGCAGGGTTGATTGTCTTTAAACCATTCAGCATATACTCGGTTGTAGGTTGCAAAATCATCTTTCATATTGGTAAGAAATACCTGAACATCCACCATTTGTTCCCAACTGCTTCCGGCATCTTCTAAAATGTATTTTATGTTTTGGAACACGGCATTGCATTGCACTTCGATATCGTAAGAAATAATATTTCCATTTTCATCTAAGTCCACACCCGGAATTTTCTTGGTGCCACGTTGTCGGGGTCCGACACCTGAAAGAAATAATAAATTGCCCACTCTGCGAGCGTGAGGATACGCCCCAACAGGTTCGGGAGCTTTACTTGAATCTATTCTATCGTCTGACATTGTTCTTATTTTAGATTGGCAAATATAGAAGTATAAGGGGAGAATGACAAAAGAATTGCATCTTCATTCAGTTTAATTAAAATCATTTTAATGATTTTGGTATTTAGTGTGCATTATTTGATATTTTTGCACCCGATTTACAAAACGGGGGATTAGCTCATTTGGCTAGAGCGCTTGCCTGGCAGGCAAGAGGTGGTCGGTTCGAATCCGATATTCTCCACTACCACGGTCGTTACGGACCTATTAGTATCGAAACAGTATAGTATTGTTTCTTAATAAACCCACATCAACAGCAGTTCTACCATAAATCCAAGTAAGAAACCTGTGTAAACTTGTGCGGGTGTATGTGCCTTTAATTTCAGGCGGGCACTGGCCAAAATGCCGGCCAGCAAAAGAGCTAGCATCAATATAACATGTAAATCCAACTGAAGGCGGTATATTATTCCCAATGCAGCTCCGGCTATACCTCCTATACCAACGGTGTGCGCACTGATTTTCCATTTGAAATTGATAATAAATGAAAGTGTGATGGAAATAGCAGCGCCCAAAATGAGAACTTTAAACACTCCCGGTAATTCTTTGTTGTGAAATAAATAAAACAAAGCAAAATAATACATAGCCGTGCTTCCATATGGCATCGTGCGTTCGGAAGTGGTTTCCATTTCCAAACTGTTTATTCGTCCAATTTTTAATAACAAAAGAGCATTGAGGGCAGGTAGAATAAATGTAAAAAGGAAAGTAATACCAATAATAATTAGTTTGGCATCAGCAGGAGTAAATAGTGAAATGTAATTTCGGGTGTAGAAGATTAAAGCAAATCCATAAGTGGGCATTAGTAAGGGATGTAGCAAAACCGAAATCAGCTTTGCCGGCATTTCTCCTCCACTTTTATTAGCCAATACACCTGATTCCAGTTCCATTTACAGTTCCTTTCGTAATCGGGCAACAGGAATTTCGAGCTGTTCGCGGTATTTGGCAATGGTTCTGCGGGCAATGATATATCCCTTTTCCTTCAGAATCTTTACCATTTTATCATCGGTTATGGGTTTCTTTTTGTTTTCGGAGGCCACACACTCTTCCAGTATTTTTTTCACTTCTCTGGTCGATACTTCTTCGCCTTCGTCATTGGTAAGCGACTCGCTGAAAAATGATTTTAGTAAGAATGTACCAAAAGGAGTGTTTACATATTTACTGTTAGATACACGCGAAACGGTGGAAATGTCTAAACCTATTTGCTCTGCAATATCTTTCAGAATCATTGGTCTCAATTGAGTTTCGTCACCGGTCAGGAAATAATCACGCTGAAACTCCATGATAGCATTCATGGTGTAAAGCAATGTTTGTCCACGTTGCTGCAATGCATCAATAAACCAACGAGCATCGTCCAGTTTTTGTTTTACAAATGCAGAGGCTTCTTTCCCTTCCTTCTTTTTGTTCTTGGCATATTCCTTCTGCATTTCGATATACTCCTTGCTTACCTTTAAATCAGGAAAGTTACGGCCATTGAGAGTAAGATTCAATATGCCGTCTTCGTTGGTGATGGTAAAGTCGGGAATAATTTGCTGCATGCTTTTCTGCCCGTCTGCCATAGAATTGCCTGGGCGAGGATTTAACTTCAATATTTCATGAATAACATCTTTCAGCAAATCATCATCTATCTCCAGTCGTTTAGCAATTTTATCGTAGTGCTTGCGCGAAAACTCTTCCATGTGTTTTTCTACTACCTCGGTAGCCAATTCCACCACCATAGTTTGCACTTCTTTTTTGCGAAGCTGAATCAGTAAACATTCCTGAAGGTCGCGGGCACCCACACCAGCAGGGTCGAATTCCTGAATTACTTTTAATAAGTCTTCCAGTTCTTTTTCGGTGGTGGTGATATTTTGTGTAAACGCCATGTCATCAACAATGGCATCGAGTTTTCTTCTTAAATATCCGTCATCATCCAAATTGCCTATTAAAAACAATGCAACCTGAAATTGATGATTGTTCAGTTCTTTCATGCCCAGCTGGCTTTCCAGAAGGTCTTGTGCAGTTTGTCCTACGGAAAATGGAATTTCTTTTCGTTCCTCGTCCGGACTGATGTTATTTGCTTTTTCTTTGTACGACACACCTTCGTCATCGTCCATATAATCGCTCAGCGTAAAGTCATCGCGCTGCTCGTCCTGATCGGCAGGGGCATCATCATAATTTTCTTCTTCCAGTTCCGAAATTTCATCTTCGGTTTCCGGGCCTTCTTCCAGAGCCGGATTAATCTCCATCTCTTCTTTGATGCGTTGTTCAAGCGCTATGGTGGGCAACTGCAACATCTTCATCAACTGAATTTGCTGAGGAGATAGTTTCTGACTTAATTTTTGTGTTTGTATTTGCCTTAACATAATGTTGCAAAAGTAATAAATTTAATAAATCTAACCACCTCTCCCCTTCTTCCCCTCTCCACAAGAGAGGGGGAATTGCATAAAGATGCTACTTACAATAAATTTCGCCCTCTCCCCTTTGGGGAGAGGATAAAGGTGAAGGGCTGTTGTGCTTTAAAACTCTGCTGTCTTTGGTGCTCTTGGGAAAGGTATAACATCACGAATATTGGTCATACCTGTAACAAATAATACCAGTCGTTCGAAACCTAAACCAAAGCCTGCATGAGGAGCAGTACCAAACTTACGTGTGTCGAGATACCAATACAGTTCTTCGGCCGGGATATGCATTTCGCTCATGCGTTTTTCCAGTCTTTCTAATCTCTCTTCGCGTTGAGAACCTCCCACTATTTCGCCTATGCCAGGAAAAAGAATATCCATAGCTCTTACGGTGGTTCCGTCATCGTTCTGACGCATGTAAAATGCTTTAATGTCTTTAGGATAATCGGTAAGAATAACAGGTTTCTTAAAATGTTTTTCTACTAAAAAGCGTTCGTGTTCGCTTTGTAAATCGGCACCCCAGTTATCAATAATGTATTTGAATTTCTTTTTCTTGTTCGGAGTGGAGTTCTTTAAAATCTCAATGGCCTCGGTATAGGTTAATCGTTCGAAGTCGTTGTTCAAACAGAAATTTAATTTAGCTGTTAAATCCAGTTCAGAGCGTTCGTCCTGAGGTTTCGATTTTTCTTCCTCGAGCAAACGGTTTTTCAAAAATTCAATTTCATCAGCACAAGTATCCATAGCATGTTTGATAACATACTTTAATAAATCCTCTGCCAGATTCATATTATCGGTCAAATCGTTAAAGGCCACTTCGGGCTCAATCATCCAGAACTCGGCAAGATGGCGAGTGGTATTAGAATTTTCGGCTCTGAAAGTAGGGCCAAACGTGTACACTTCGCCAAAGGCCATAGCTGCCAGTTCGGCTTCGAGCTGACCCGATACAGTAAGGTTGGTGCTTTTGCCAAAGAAATCTTGTTTAAAATCTACCTCACCACTTTCGGTGCGAGGAGGATTATCAAAATCAAGACAAGTTACACGAAACATTTCTCCTGCACCTTCGGCATCGCTGGCAGTGATAATAGGAGTATGAAGATAAACAAATCCTTTGTCGTTAAAAAATTTATGAATGGCATAAGCCAATGCATGGCGCACTTTGAATACCGCATTAAACGTGTTGGTGCGGAAACGAAGATGTGCTATTTCGCGAAGAAATTCCAAACTATGTTTCTTAGGCTGAAGCGGAAATTTTTCGGCATCGCTGTCGCCAAGTATTTCGAAGTGGCTTACTTTTACTTCCACCTTCTGTCCTTTGCCCTGCGACTCGATAAGTTCGCCAACTATCGATACCGCAGCTCCTGTGGTAAGGCGTTTGAGCAATGCATCGTCTGCAGAATTTAATGCTATTACTGCCTGAATATTATTAATAGTGCTACCGTCATTAACTGCTATAAACTGGTTGTTGCGAAAGGTACGCACCCATCCTTTTACCATTACTTCTGTTCCATAGGCTGACGACTGCAGCAGGTCTTTTACTTTACTTCTTTTTACTGTTTCCATTCTCTGTTCTTAATTTTTAAGGATGCAAATATAGTTCATTCCTCCATTGGTTTATTCGTGACATGGAGGCAAAGATTTTTTTTGTAAATTTTTAACGCCCATTCTGAGGAATAATAAAGCAGAAAGCCACTGAAAATTAACTCAGCGGCTCTCTGTATTTTTGCTTTTATTCTTTTATTGCTTAATCAACTTCTTATTCAATGTTCTTTTTTCGATATTTTTTGAATGCAGGCGAATTAGTAATCAACATAAATCTACTATGAATAGTTAAAATATCAATTCGTTTGGTAGTGACAATGCGATAAATGATACGATAATTCCCGAGTAACAATTCCCGGATAGATTTGTCATTTAATTCAGGTACTATTTTACCGAACAAAGGATTTGTTTCAAGTATTTCAGCTCGGTCGAAAAAACGCTTTACCTGTATACCTGCATATTTTTCAGAATCTTTGGCAATAAAGGCTGCTATGTTTTCGATATCAGTAAGCGCTTGGTCTGTAAAGTTTACTTCAACCATTTTTTAAGTTTCTTTTTGGCATTGGCTGTAGAATGCACTTTGTTTCCTATAGATTGCTCCAAACCGATTTCGATTTTTTGAAGCAAGATTACACGGTCTATAATTTCATCAACTGAAAATGTTTCTGGCAAATCTTTCATTGATTTAATAAATTTCTTTTTGGTCAGCATAAGGTTTTTATTTTTTACAAAGATAATTCTTTTTCATTTATTGATGATGGACAATAGTGTTGAGTGCCCTTATTGCTTAATCAACTTCTTATTCACTGTTCCTTTATCATTATTTATTTGTAAAAAATAAATTCCTTTTGATAGAGTACTTAAATCCAGAAGCCCCTCCCGGCCTCCCCGAAGGGAAGGAGAGGTGAGTACACATTCTCCAAGTGTGTTCATTATTTTTATAGTGGTGTTTTTTTGTTCTTCCGAAAAGGTAATGGTAGCGGTGGTGATAAGTGGATTGGGCGAAATGGTTACGTTCTCCGATTTATCATATTCATTTATGCCACTGCATCCTTGGGCCGCAGATGTTAAAATATCGTCTACCATCCAACCTTCTTTATTGTGTGTTATGGTATCAGAAATAAAAGTAAAACGAATCATCAAGCTGTCGGGATTAGTAATTATGGTATCTCGTTCTACCGCTATCCACCATTGCCAGCAAATTCTCGATTTAATCCACCCATCCGATTTGCCTGATGTTACAATGCTGTGTGGTGAATACATTCCTGTGGCATCATGATAATCATAATCCCACTGAAAAATTGAACCTCCACCAGCAACAAAGGTATCTTTAACCGTAATCCAGGAATTACCTCCATCATACGAAGCATCTACAAGTCCTTTATCGGCTATGGAATCCATATCGTATTTATGCCAAAATTCTAAACAAGTGGCGCAACTGCCGGTGTAAGCGTGATGGATAATATAGGTAAACGAAGAAGTATCGTTAGGAGGATAATTATTTATGGTATCGGTTACAATGGCTTTGGCTCCTGTGTGGGCACTATTAAAAAATGTTTTCTGAGGGCTTCCTATTTGCCATAAATTATTTGCAGATGGGTTGATTACTATTTTGGGTGTTGGTTGCTCAAATGTTACCGAATCGTAAGCCCATTGAGCATTAGAAGTAACTGAACAAAATACGAAGAGAATAAGAGGTAGTAGTAGTGTTTTCATGATGTAGTAGTTTTAGTTTATACGTTTCACATTAATATTTTATTGCTTAATCAACTTCTTATTTACTGTTCCTTTATCGTTATTTATTTGTAAGAAATAAATTCCTTTGGCAAGAGAACTCATATCAAGGATTAGTTGCTGGTTGTTGGTTGTTAGTTGTTGAACAGTATTACCTAAAATATCAGAGATTAAAACAGTAGTGTTTTTTTGTTCTTCCGAAAAAGTAATGGTAGCGGTAGATGTAAAAGGATTAGGATAAACTTCTATTGATGATTGATGATTGTTGATTTCGGAAATGCCAACAGAACATGGATTATTGACAGTAATGCTTCCGGTACCTATTAGAGTAGGAGTTGAGTGAACTATACCTCCTCCAGATTGAATTGTATTAGGTGATTGACCTATTATCGGTATAAATCCAGAAGAACTACCATAAAGGGTAATTGAATTGCTATTACAGCCACCATTACCTAAAGAGTCAGTTTTTATTATCATATACAATGATGAATTAAAAGATATACCCGAGACAGCATATCCTCCATCATTGGTTTGTATTACTCCTGTTCCAATTAAGGGCATCGAAGTACCTCCAAATGTTTTAGTCCACGAAGCACCACTACCACCTTCTTTTTTGAGTAGAAGAAAATAAGATGACACTACTCCAAACGTATCCAATATACCAAGGTAACCAGTAATAATGTGCCCCCCATCATTGGTGGCAGCTAAAGTTCCGTAACCACTCATACCGATAATTGAATTGTAATTAAGTAAATACACATTGGAAGTGTTGATAGCTCCCAGATTGTCTAAACTAATAATATCTATATAGGCATCGGAATAACTATTATAATTGTGAATCATTCGCCCTTCAATAGTATAGCCTCCATTATTAGTTTGTAGTATTGATAATCCTGTTAGAGTTGTATAATCTACCTGTACCGGAATTACGTAAAGATTAGACCATACAAGATTGCCTAAAGAATCTGTCTTTACAACGTTCATCTCCTCTCTGGAACCAACCATTGTAGTTCCGGCAATAATATACCCGCCATCGCTTGTTTGTTTTACAGAATTGCCGGTATTACTGGAGCTATTACCAAAAGTTCTTGTCCAAAGTGTATCTCCCAAATCGTTTATTTTAACAAGGTAAATATCAAAGTCGCCCTGACCAAAACTTTTGGTAGAACCAACGAAAATATAGTTGCCATCAGAGGTTCGTTGAATACTGTTATCACTTCCAATTCCATCATTATTACTTCCGCCATAGGTTTTAGTCCAAATGGTGTCGCCCGAAGAATTGGTTCTGATAATATATATATCATTACTTCCTGCCCCAAAACTACTCGTATTCCCGGCAATTATAAAACCTCCATCGTTTGTTTTTTCCACAGCATAGGCATAATCATTGCCTGTGCCGCCATAGGTTTTACTCCACATGATATTGCCTGTGGAATTAGTTTTTACTAAATAAACATCATTGTTACCCGCACCAAAAGAATTTGTAGCTGCAGCGTATACAAAACCAGAATCGCTTGTTTGTCTTATTGAAGAAAACTTTGCATCAGAACTTCCGGCAAATGTTTCCATAAATGTATTTTGTGCATTAGCACTTATAAATGCACTCAACACTAGAGTAAGGAGAGTAACTTTTTTCATGATGCAGTAGTTTTAGTTTATACGTTTCACATTAATATTTTATTGCTTAATCAACTTCTTATTCACTCTTCCTTTATCATTATTTATTTGTAAGAAATAAATTCCTTTGGCAAGAGAACTCATATCAAGGATTAGTTGCTGGTTGTTGGTTGTTAGTTGTTGGATTGTATTACCTAAAATATCAGAGATTAAAACAGTGGTATTTTTTTGTTCTTCCGAAAAGGTAATGGTAGTAGTGGATTCAGTAGGATTGGGTGCTATTATTATGTCTTTAGCTTCTTCCTCTTCATTTATTCCATTGCAAACCATAATTACTAGACTCTTACTTCTGTAAACAGAATAGCAAAACCCATCAAATGTACGAACTGTCAGAACAAAAGCTCCTGTGGATGTACTTGCGGTTGCAGTAAAAGAATTTGTAGTCGAAGAACCAGTAAGGTGAGAAGTAGTATAACCCCAGTCATAAGATACAGCACCTGCTACAGGAAGTATAGCAAAGGTTACAGTTGCCCCTGAACAAATAGCTGCTGGTCCTGTTATCGCCCCGGGAGGTGGTGGGTTATTTTTTACATTAACAGTAACCGGAATGGAGGTTGCACTTAATCCGCTAGCAGTGCAGGTAACTACACATCTGAATTGTAATACAAGAGGTGAATATAAAACAGGAGTGTTATAGGTTGCTGATGTAGCTCCTGCAATATTAACAAATCCGCCACCATTGGTATCTTGCTGCCATTGGTATGTAAGCCCCGGATCTAAGGATGCCCCGGCAAGCAATAAAGAAGTGGAGCCAGTTTGGCAAATGGTAGTGGAGCTTGCAGCGGTAGTACCTGCTGAGGGAATTCCCGAACAAGTGGTTAATAGTTGTGCCGAGGCATTATTACAAATGATAACAAGTAATAAAAAAGCAAAGAGAGTTAATTGTTTTTTCATACCGAAAGGAGTTTTTAAACTATTTGATATTACAAAGATAAAAAATAAACGAGGCCAATGGCCTATTATTTTTTTATGGCCATAAATCTTTGTCGTTTTCCTTTGCCATCAATACTTCTTCGGCAGTAACTATTCCGATAGAAATAGCAAAAGCTGTTACTTGCTGGTCGGTGTTTACTTGTATGCATTTGTAAATTTCTTTACGGAAGGAGCCTATTGTATGGTAAGAGTAACCTGTCTTTTTGGCTATCTCTTCGCTAGTATAGCCTAGGGCAATTAATTTGACAATGTTTTTTCTTCCCTCTTTCAATTGATTGTATAATTCGATTGCTTTTTCATTCATCTTTTTGTAGTTTAAAAATTAAGTTGAACTTCTGAAATTACGGCATAAAAATAAATAAAATTTCAATAGGTGAGTTAACAGATAGCATTTTACCCCTGTATAGGGGTGGGTAAATAAATTTCTATTTCATAGTTTTGCCCTCGGTTTTGAGGAACTGTTTTTTTGGCATAACAGGGGGCAAAAAACTGTCATTTTGGCGGGTTTTTAGTTAAAGTGATGAAAAGCATTTACTTAGCAACACCTTCCCGAGTACTGGGGGAACACCTTCTAATATTAGAAGGGGTAAAATTGGTTCCGGGATTATACATTCTAATATTAAAATGGGGTAGTCGAGCTCTCGGAAAATAGATTTTAATATTAGAAGAAGTAATTCTAGTTGGCGGGCAATTTATTCTAATATTAGAATAGGGTAAAAAAGTGACAAAACCTGTTCTTTTAATATTAGAAAAAGTAAACCGAGGAGAAAATGAACGTACAAAAAAGTAAAAACAGTAAATAAAAGCAGTGAAAAAAATCTTAATACGAAATCAAACAAAATAAATTAAATAAAACATTTAAAAACTAAATACTATGGGAACAGAAAGCAGAGAAATACCAAATTCGAATGTAAAACGCAATACAGCTTTAAATAATGCATTCGATCAATACACATTATTAGGGGCATCCAGTTTTTTGAGTGCCGACACCAAAACCAAACTTACCACCAATCAGCCACTCTATAAAACTGCGTATAACGACTGGTTTACCAAATCGAACACAGATATAATTAATTCGGCAGCCCATGAAGTGGCGGCAGCTAAATTAAAGAGAACCTGTGCCCGGTTTATTAAAGTATTTGCGTTGGCTGTAGAAGATGAAGAATTTCCGGTAGGTAATTTTCAGTTTTATCATTTAGATAGTAATGGCAATGTGCCTGCAATGGACACGTACAGCCAAATAGCCGATGTGGCGGCCAATCTTATTTCGGGAGAGGTGGCGCGTGTGGCAGCAGGCGGGGCTGCCATGTCTATGCCTGCTATTGCTAAAATAATAGCTCTTAACAATACGTTTACAGCCACCAAAAATGCCAAAAGCTCAAGCGTAAGTGCTCTTACTGCGGCTTCGAATACGTTAAATGGATTGAATGCTGTGGCTGATGATACGATACTATTTGTATGGAACGAGGTAGAAACTCATTTTAGTAATTTGCCTCATGCTGCGTTGAGGGTGCAGGGCAGATTGTGGGGCATTGTTTATGTAAGAGTGGGTGTAAGTAAAATAGTAAGTGGTACGGTAAAAAACAGTGTAACGGGAGATGTGATACTGGGTGCTGATGTTTATTTTGAAAACGGAAACAACAATGGCATAAGCGATGCAAGCGGTTATAAATTTACTACAACCCTTATGGATGTGCAAAAATTAATAGCTACTCATCCGCTCTTTACCGATTTTAGTGTGGATGTAACGCTTGTGGAAGGCCAAAACGCCACGGTGGATATTAGTATGGTGCCGCTGCCGTAACTAATTTCGGAATTCGGATTCTAGATTTCGGACGAAGTAAAACAAATCCTGCTCTTGAATAAAGGGTGGGATTTTTTTTGTTTCATTAGGTTAGCCAAAGCAGATAACTTACTATCTAAACCCGATTGTAATGGAAATCCTTTTGCCGATAGTTCATCGGCAAAAGATTGGAATGGAAAGCGGGTGAGCCCTCGCCACAAGGCGTGAGGATGGTTTACTAATGAATATTGGCTAATATTATTTCCTTATAATCGCCTCACCCCTTTATCCCCTCTCCAAAGGAGAGGGGGAGAAGCTTGGTGAAACGTAAATATAAGTTGGGCTTTTACACCCCTCTCCTTTGGAGAGGGGCCGGGGGTGAGGCGTTCAAACGAATATTGACTTAAGGAAATGCAGGTCTATTACTGCCTATTCTAGTGCGAACTATCTATTGCCTATTAATTATTGGCTTTTGGCTACTGATTATTTAAAGATTCATCGCCTCGCTCTGAATAGGCTTAATAATCGTTTCGGAGGTTTTGCCTTAGAAAGGCATACCACGAAAAAACAGCTAAAAATAGTTGTATCCCATTTAGATAGCAGGTTTCGTAAGTTTCGCTTATACCTAAATTAGGTGTTCAATATCAGGCAAAAGAATGATGCAGATATTAAACATGCAGATTTTACGGTCACTACGGGTTAGCCAAAGCAGATAACTTACTATCTAAACCCGATTGTAATGGAAATCCTTTTGCCGATAGTTCATCGGCAAAAGATTGGAATGGAAAGCGGGTGAGCCCTCGCCACAAGGTGTG
>CAIYIS010000048.1 GCA_903926385.1 uncultured Bacteroidota bacterium | reverse complement strand
TTAATTAACTTGTCTAGCGTGTTTTCTTTTTACGTTTGTATTTTTGTGTCTATTGTTTGTTAAAATTAATAATTTTGCAAAGATATGAGCGTGTTTCGCTCGTGCCAATAATTAGGTGGTGTCCTCACCACCATGCTTAGAGAAATTAAACAAAAGAGATGAGGACGTTAGGGGATATTGTGTGTATTATTATAGTATATTTTTTGGAGGAAAATTGATGTGTTGTGGCGGGACGCCACAGGATAATAAACACGAGCGAAACACCCTCGCGTTTGCGGGAAATTATTATCAATCTTAACGCATTATAAAATCCCCACCTCCTCTCTCAGTTTGATGTTTGAACTGTTAAATTAAGAATACATATACCAACTCCTCTTTTTTAAATCAATTTATGATTGTAATCACAATTTCAAAATATCCATTTGGTCTACCTTTGCCATGTAAATGAAAAGGAAATAAAGTGGATAGCAAAATGACTGTCGCATACCTTTTGATTACAAAACTAAATAACCAATAAATGGAACAAACAAAGATAATAGATGTAACAATCATCGAACCAAAACGCAAACACCCAACCATCTTCGAAAACTTCGATTTGCTCAAAAGTGGCGAAGGGTTTATTATTCACAACGACCACGACCCCAAACCGCTGTATTATCAATTATTGGGTGAGCGTGGGAATATTTTCACTTGGGAATATCTCGAAGAAGGCCCCGAATGGTGGAAAGTGAAAATAGCAAAACTCAACGAAGGCGAAAAAGAATCGACCATTGGCGAATTAGTAACCAAAGATTTTCGCAAAGCCGAAATATTTAAAAAATATGGTTTAGACTTTTGTTGCGGTGGTAAAAAAACACTTACAGAAGCTTGCAAAACCAAAGGGTTGGATGTGGTTCAAATAGAAAAAGAACTCAAGGAAGTGGATACCATTGTGGCCAATCCATCACAAGATTTTAATACTTTGGAACTTGGCTTTTTGGCCGATTATGTGGCCAACACCCATCACAACTACATCAAAAAAGCAATTCCTGTTATCAGCGAATATACTAAAAAAGTAGCCAAAGTACATGGAGCTAATCATCCCGAAGCCATTGCTATTGCGAAGCTTTTCGAAAAAGTGGCCGATGATTTAATTACTCACCTTGGTATGGAAGAAAACATATTATTTCCTTACATCAAAAAACTTGCTGCCGCCAATGCCACTAAAACTAAAATTCAAGCTTCACCTTTTGGTACGGTTCAAAATCCTATTTATGTAATGGAACAAGAACATGAACTGGCAGGTGATATAATGGAAGAAATTGCAGAGTTGTCCAATGGTTACGAGCCACCTTATGATGCTTGCACTACTTTCAAGTTATCGTATGCCAAACTCAAAGAGTTTGAAGACGATTTGCATCAGCACATCCACCTCGAAAACAACATTCTGTTTCCGAAGGCAATCGAAATGGAAAAACAACTTTCGTAACACCACCCTAACAGACCTTCACACGAAGGTCTGTTTTTTATTTTTATAAAAGATGAAGATAAACAGTCACATTATGAAAGCAGACAATATTAAACCAGAAGAAGAACTTCCCGAATTTGTTAAACTCTTAACACCGAATCTGACTGAAGAACTCGATGTGAGAGCAGGATTAGCGAAAGGAATAGATCCATTTAATTTAATAATGGACACTCTTGCCAAAATGCCAAAAGACAAAACACTTAAATTGATTAACACTTTCGAGCCAGCCCCTCTCATTGCCATTCTTCACAAAAAAGGTTACATCCATTTTACCATTCGCCAAGAACCAAAGTTAACATTCACCTACTTAAAACAAGGAGAAGGATTGGAGGCAAAAGAAACTTTAGAATCACCATTGCCAAACCTAAGCAATATAGTCGAATTCGAACAAAAAATAAAATGTTTCGGAGAAAAGATAATTACCATCGATGTTCGCCAACTCGAAATGCCATTGCCCATGCTCACCATATTGAACCAACTTGATGTATTGCCTGCCGATATGTTATTATATGTTCATCACAAAAAACTACCTCAGTTTTTGCTTCCCGAAATTCAGGAACGAGGTTTTCGCTGGCAAATAAACGAAATAACCGAAGGCGATGTAAGACTGCTTATTTACAAATGATGCTACCCAACACTAACTCTACCAGAACAGCTGGTGTGGTTCTTCCTTTTTATGCCTTTGGAGGGGTTTCGTTCCTTGCCTTAACTATTGCTATGCTTATTTCGGTTAATGCATTTATAGGTCATTATTTTAATCCAAAACTTTTAGCCATTACTCACATTGCCACTTTGGGGTGGGCAAGCATGATTATTTTTGGTTCGCTACATCAGTTGTTGCCTATTCTTCTTGATAAAGCTTTGCACAGTATGGCTTACGCCAAAATCACTTTTTATAGCTTTGCCATTGGCATAATAGTATTGGTGTATTCCTTTTGGACATTCTCCCTTGGTATTCCTCTGCAACTAGCAGCGGTGTTATTGCTCTCCGGAGCCACCATTCTTTTTTTAAACATTGTATTCACCGCTCGAAACACAGGAAAGCCCGCTATTCATGCAGTGTTTATTATCACTGCTGCGGGCTGGTTTTGGCTCACCGTGTTCTTAGGAACACTGATGACATTTAATTTTACTTATTCATTTTTGCCATCAGAACAATTATTTTATTTACGAATTCATGCTCACATCGGCATCGCTGGTTGGTTCATTCTTTTAATCATCGGAGTATCCTCCAAACTTATCCCTATGTTTTTATTATCACCAGCCATGGACACTAAAAAACTATATTACTCCTATTTTATTATCAACGGAGCATTGCTTGCCTTTCTAGTTGATGCACTAATTTTTAATGAAACTCATAGAGGTGGTATTTATTTTAGTTTAGCAATTATAGGTCTAGCAATTTATGTGTTCACCGTGATAAAATCATTCAAATCCAGAGTTCGAAAAGCACTCGATATAGGCATGAAACAAACCTTCCTTGCTGTTCTTTTTGTTTTTCTTCCTATTGTTTTTGGATGGATTTCAACATCAAATTTATTTCCAGTCTCTCCTTTTTTAATGCAAATAACACTCGTGTACGGAGCAAGTTTTTTTATGGGATTTATCAGTTTACTAATTTTAGGACAATCGTTCAAAACTTTACCCTACATCATTTGGCTCGACAAATATCAAAACATGTCGGGCAAAAAAGGCACACCACTTCCAAAAGATTTGTTCTCTGAAAAACTTCTTCGTTATCAGATGGTGGTTTTTATAATCGGCTACATCTTATTGCTTTCAGGTATTTTATTATCAACTGTAGTGCTTATAACAATCGCTAATTCTATATTGATAATAGCCGCTATCCTATATGTAATCAATGTTTTCAAAATGTTCGTTCATAAGCCTACCAATATACCAAACCGTTAAGAAGGTAGGTAAGAAACTTGGAACTTTCCATCATCCATCACAGTTATGGATAATGAATCAATGTATTGTTCCCTTTCCCCTGTCAAAACACCCCTTTAATTAAGTTAATACTCTTGACCATTTTTTTGTTAAAAAAAGAAATTGTTTTTTTAACTTTCTTACCCTACTCTATTCATTCCATAGAATCCCTTCTTTAAATTACCTGTTAGCTTTTAATTGCTCACTGCAAACAAAAAAGTTCTACTTTCGTGCTCTATTCATATCATTTTGGAAAAACACATATTAAGTAAATCTACTTTTATTCGGGGCTTGCAATGCACCAAATCTTTATACCTGTATAAAAATTTCATACAATTTCGTGATAAGCAGAGTGCCGAACAAACAGCGATTTTTAATCGAGGAAACAATGTTGGTTTGCTGGCTCAAAAGCTTTTTCCGGGCGGAACAGACGCCACACCAACCAAACGAACGGATTACAAAGGAGCGGTTATGAAAACTCAGGAACTCATAGCCTCAGGTGTCGAAGTTATTTATGAAGCGGCTTTTCAGCACCAACAGGTACTTGCTATCCTGGATATTTTGGTCAAAAAAGATAACGAATGGTATGCATACGAAGTAAAAAGTTCAACAAAAATTTCGCATACCTACCATACCGATGCAGCTTTGCAATACTGGGTAATAACTAACTCTGGCTTGGCTCTGGCCGATATGTCGTTGATAATTATAAATAATCAATATGTAAGAAATGGGAAATTGGAACTCGACAAATTGTTTGTTGCTCGTTCGGTTAAAGAGTCGGCACTTAAACAACAAGCATTGATTGATGAAAAAACAGTTCAACTGAAATCTGTTTCAATAGCTTTAGAACAACCTTCAGTGGCTATAGGAGAACAATGTTTCAGTCCATATACTTGTGATTTTATGGGCACTTGCTGGAAAAATGTTCCTAAAAATTCGGTGTTCGAAATAACAGGAATTCAAAAATCGGAACAGTTTGCTCTGTACAATGCAGGATATAAAACGATAGCCGAAATACCCGAAACAAATACCCTCAATGCTGGTGTGAATGCCCACATTGATGCTGTTAAAAACGATAAAGAGAAAATAGATAAGGTGGCTATTCATAAATTTTTGAACAAGGCAAATTACCCTTTGTTTTTTATGGATTTCGAATCGTTTATGCCGGCTGTACCTGTTTATGACAAAACAAAACCTTATCAGCATATTCCTTTTCAGTATTCTCTGCATTATAAAAAGGAGAAAGACGCCCCCTTGGAGCACTTTTATTTCCTTGCCGAACAAGGCAGCGACCCGCGAAAGTCGTTTCTTGAAAACCTTTTAAAGGATACCGAATTGCCGGGTAGTATTCTGGTTTACGATACTTTAATGGAACGCAATATTCTGAACGGATTAAAACATGATTTTCCTGAATTTGCTTCAGCTATTGACTCCCGACTGCATCGAATCATTGATTTGATGGTGCCATTTCAGGATAAGAGTTATTACCACCCAGCTATGAAAAATTCCTTTTCCATCAAAAACTTGTTGCATGCATTGGTGCCTGATCTATCCTACACCAGTTTGGCGATAGCAAGCGGAAGTGTGGCCATGACAGCTTTTGAAGGATTACAAACCGAAACAGATTTGTTCAGAATTATTGAAGTGCGCGAACAACTGCATGAATACTGCAAACTCGACACCCTGTCGATGGTAAAGATTTTTGAAAAGCTGGAAGAAGTGGTAAAGTAAAAGCAAAAAAAAGTCCTTCTGACAACAGAAGGACTTTTTTATTTATTGAAAACGATTTAGAATCTTTCAAGATTTGAGAAAAAGAAGTTGCCTTCGATAGCAGCATTCTCATCGCTGTCCGAACCATGAACAGCATTAGCCGAAATAGATTTTGCATAAATTTTACGGATAGTTCCTTCGTCTGCTTTAGTAGGGTCAGTTGCTCCGATTAATTTTCTGAAATCAGCTACAGCATTTTCTTTTTCAAGAATTGCAGCAACGATAGTTCCTGACGACATATAATCAACTAACTCACCATAAAAAGGACGCTCTTTGTGTACTTCGTAAAAAGCACCTGCCGCTTCTTTAGTAAGTTTAGTATATTTCATTGCCACGATGCGAAACCCTGCTTCGTTAATCATTTTTAAAATGCCGCCAATGTAGCCGTTGCCTGTTGCATCAGGCTTAATCATTGTAAATGTTCTGTTAGTTGCCATAATTAGTAATTGTTTTTAGTTAAAAATGCCCCTGATTTTCAGGGGCATTTCTGTTTGTTTTGCGGACCGGACGGGACTCGAACCCGCGACCTCTGCCGTGACAGGGCAGCATTCTAACCAGCTGAACTACCGATCCAAAAATTGTTTTTGTTAGAATTGGAGTGCAAAAGTAGTTTTATTTTTAATACTACCAAGAAATAAATTAAAAAAACTTTCTTTTTATATTATTTCCCCGTATAAATCATAGTCTTCTGCTGATGTAATTTTTACATTAGCAAAATGACCTATCCTTACAAAATCGTTGGAGGCCTTTACCAGCACTTCATTATCCACTTCAGGCGAATCGAATTCGGTACGGCCTATAAAGTAATCGCCTTCTTTTTTATCAAATAGAACTTTAAATGTTTTTCCAACCTTCTGCTGGTTGAGTTCAAACGAAATGCCTTGTTGCAATGCCATCACCGCTTCTGTTCTTGCCTCTTTTGTTTTTTTAGGAACATTATCTTTGAGCAGGAAGGCATGTGTGTTTTCCTCATGGGAGTAGCCAAATATGCCCAATCGTTCAAATCTTGTCTGCTCTACCCATTCCAGCATTTCTTCGTGGTCTTTTTGTGTTTCGCCCGGATATCCTGCTATTAAAGTGGTTCGAAGTGCAATGCCAGGCACTTTATTCCTTATTTCATTTACCAGGTCAATGGTTTTTTGTTTGGTAGTTCCCCTGCGCATGCTGGAAAGCATACTGTCAGTGATGTGTTGCAGAGGCATGTCGAGGTAATTGCAAATGTTTTTTCTTTCGTTCATCACATCCAGTATATCCATCGGGAAACCGCTCGGAAAGGCATAATGCAGACGAATCCATTCGATGCCTTCTACATCCGACAGTTGTTTTAGTAATTCCGAAAGGTTTCTTTTTTTGTACAAGTCCAAACCGTAATAAGTCAAATCTTGCGCTATCAGCATGAGTTCGCGGGTTCCGTTTTTGGCCAGATATTTAGCCTCTTTCACCAGTTCTTCTATCGGTTTCGATACATGCTTTCCTCTCATGAGCGGAATAGCACAGAAAGAACAAGGACGGTCGCAGCCTTCGGCAATTTTAAAATAAGAATAGTGGTGAGGAGTAGTGAGCAAACGTTCGCCAACCAATTCGTGTTTATAGTCTGCTTTCAACGTTTTGAGCAAGCGGGGCAACTCGCGCGTACCGAAATAGCCGTCCACATTCGGGATTTCTTTTTCCAGCTCGGGGCGGTAGCGCTCGCTCAGACATCCGGTAACAAAAACTTTATCCACCAAACCTGCTTTTTTGGCATCAGCATATCTTATTATAGTATCAATGCTTTCCTGTTTGGCATTGTCAATAAATCCGCAGGTATTAATAATAACAATACTCGAATCGTCTTTACTGCTCTCATGCTCCACCTCAAAATTATTAGCTTTCAGTTGTCCCATGAGCACTTCGCTGTCCACAATGTTTTTGGAACAACCAAGAGTTACCACATTTACTTTATTTTTTTTTAATGTTTTTGTTTTCAAAATTTCTAAATATCAGTTGCGCTCTATTTTATTATATGTCGCAAAAGTAAGGTATATGTTTTATATGTGGTATAGATAAATGAACAGGTTCTTGTTTTGACTTAAGTTATCACCTAACTTACCTAAAAATGGGTTATTAACCATAAAAGTCAAATTACATGTAAAATGATGAATGATTCAAATAAGTCGTAACTTTGTGCACAATTAAAAATTGCCCGCAAATGAAAGATAATAATAATTCCAAAATTATACTTGCTGCATTGGCCGGTGCTGCCATAGGAGTTGCCATCGGATATTTTTTAAACTCAGAAAAAAAAGACGAAATTCTGAATGACCTAAAAGAAGGAGCGAGTAAACTGAAAGACGACTTGACCGGAAAAATGGATGATTTAAAAAATTCGGCCGAAGAGCATTTCAAAAAAACATAACCAACAGTATGAGCGCAGAACCATCCTTTTTTGAAGAATTTAAACTAATTATTGTTTCTTATTTTGAGGCAAAGGTTCAATTATATAAAATAGGGGCTTACGAAAAGATAGCAAAAGTTACTGCCATACTTTTTTCGTCCATAGTCATTACCATTCTCGGATTTTTTCTTCTTCTTTTCTTAAGTATTAGCGGAGGATTTTATTTCGGTACCCTTCTCAATAGTTATGCATTGGGTTTCCTTATTATTTTCGGGGTGTACGTTATCTTATTTATACTTGTGGTTATTTACCGCAAAAAAATACTTGAAAAATACATTACCGACAAGGTGATAGAACAATTATTTGAACAGGACGAAAAATGATTAGCGAGCCGATTAAAATAACAAATCAGGAAACACTTCAGCGCGAAAAGCAGCGATTGCAAATGTTTTGCTCATATCAAGAGGAGTTACTTAAAAATAAAATTACTTATCTGAAAGAAAACACCAGCGAAGTGATTGCAGAACAATTATTGCCATACGAACGCGATACAAATAGAAAAGTGAACAACATAATGAATGTTGCCAACGAATATGTTTTCGAAAAGTTTTTGGGTTTTGATTTAAGCGGAAAGAATAAACTTTCGGGTATGCTGATTAAACTTACGGAAGTGATGATTGTTCGGTTATTCGATAAGTTCCGCAAAAAATAATTTACTGTTTAAACAAGCTGTCAACAAATTCATTCTTGTTAAACACTTGCAGGTCTTCCATTTTCTCTCCAACACCAATATATTTAACCGGGATCTGAAACGAATCTGAAATTCCGATAGCGACACCACCTTTAGCTGTTCCGTCAAGCTTGGTAAGTGCGAGGGCATTTACATCAGTAGCAGCGGTAAACTGTTTACATTGTTCTATTGCATTTTGTCCTGTTGAAGCATCGAGTACCAATAGAATTTCGTGAGGTGCATCAGGAACGATTTTACGCATCACATTTTTAATTTTAGTAAGCTCATTCATGAGTCCTACTTTATTATGCAGCCTGCCTGCGGTATCTATAATCACAATGTCTGTGGATTTCGCTTTAGCAGAACTAAGAGTATCGAAAGCAACCGAAGCGGGGTCGGCATTCATTCCCTGCGAAACAATAGGTACACCTGTGCGTTCTCCCCATATTTTTATCTGATCAACTGCCGCAGCTCTGAACGTATCGGCAGCTCCTATTACCACACTTTTACCGGTTTTCTTGAACTGATAAGCTAGCTTGCCTATAGTCGTTGTTTTCCCCACCCCGTTAACGCCTACAACCATTATTACATAAGGCTTTTTATCAACCGGAATCCAAAAATCTTCTTTGTCTTCTGAGCCGTTTGAAACAAGTAATTCGGCAATTTCTTCTCTTAATAATTCATTCAACTTTGAGGATTCCATTTTACGTTCCTTACCAACACGTTTCTTTATACGTTCAATAATGCGTATAGATGTATCTACTCCAACATCGGAGGTAATTAATATCTCCTCCAGATTTTCGAGAACTTCATCATCAATTGTGGCTTTGCCCATGATGGCACTGGCAAGTTTGCTGAAAAAACTCTGCTTGGTAACAAACAGACCTTTATTTAAACTTTCTTTTTTTTCCTTGCTAAAAAAACTGAAAATACCCACTGCAGAAGTTAATGATTAGTGATGAGAAATGATGATATGAGATTAAACAATAAAAGCTCCCTTTTTTGAGGAAGCTCTTATTCAAATAAGAAAATCAATAACTATTTATTAGCTAAAAAATCTTTGATGTGATCGTTGTGTACAATCTCTTCTTTAAACATGTAAGCTCCAGTTTTAGGAGATCTCACCATTTTAATAACTTTTGTAAAGTCTTTTCCTTTACCTGATTTTAATGTTGCAACTACTTTCTTTGCCATGTTGTTTTAATTTGAAAATTTGAGAATCTGAGTATTTGAAAACAGCAAATGCCAATTCCAAATCGTCTAATTATCTAATTGATTATTTAATTTCTTTATGAACGGTTACTTTTTTCAAGATTTTGTTGTATTTTTTCAACTCCAATCTTTCGGTGGTATTCTTTTTATTTTTGGTAGTGATGTAGCGAGACGTTCCCGGTTTCCCGCTGTCTTTGTGCTCTGTACACTCCATAATCACCTGTATTCTGTTGCCTTTTTTTGCCATTGTTTTATTATTGAATTGTTCTGTTCTAAATTTTGTTTTGAAAAATTATTTCTTCAAATGTCCTTTTTCTCTTGCTTCTTTTAATACTGCATCAATACCGTTTTTGTTGATGGTACGCAATGCTGAAGTAGATAAACGTAATGTAATCCATTTGTTTTCTTCCGGTAAAAAAAACTTTTTAACCTTCAGATTAACGTTAAATTTACGTTTGGTTTTTGCATTTGAGTGAGAAACTTTGTTCCCTACAATCGCCTTTTTTCCTGTTATTTCACAAACTCTTGACATCGTTTTTTTTATTATTTATTTACTTTTTTTTAAAATTTTGGAGTGCAAATATCGCATTATTTCTCAAACTGACAAAAAAAGATTTAAAATTCTTTCATATTAAATACTTTAAAGATTGTTATTTTGAAGAGTAAGAGTTCTGTTTGTGCGGTTTTTCCTAATGAATACAGAATAAACAGGGATATAAAACGATTTTGTTAAAGAATCAAAATTCAACTCATTAACTTTTTTTGACAACTCAGGCCAAAAATTCAACAACTCATTGATTTTTGATTTTAGCACCTAGTTTATCGCAGATACTTTTGTGCCATAAATAATAAAAACAAAGTTATGAAAAAAAGAATTGTATTCGCATTAATGATGGCACTTGCCGTATGTACACAAAGAGCAGGAGCACAAACACAGACAATAAAAGGAGTGGTGGTTGACAAACAAAGTCAGGCAACCATTCCGGGAGCCAATGTTATTATAGTAGGCTCCAACCCTGTGAATGGTACGGTAACCGACATGGATGGAAAGTATAAAATTACAGAGGTGCTTCCGGGTCGTTATGATTTAAAGGTAACCTTTGTGGGTTATAAAGAAGTGATGATTCCGAATGTGGAGGTGACAACAGGAAAAGAGGTAGCCGTTGATATCGGAATTGAGGAAAACGTGAATACGCTGCAGGAAGTGGTGATTTCGGGAACCAAGAAAAACGAAACATCGAATGAAATGACTACAGTAAGTGGCAGGTCGTTTTCGATGGAAGAAGTAAATCGATATGCTGGCGGAAGGTCGGATGCATCGCGGCTGGCGGCCAATTTTGCTGGTGTGAGTTCTCCGGACGACTCCCGTAATGATATTGTTATCCGGGGCAATTCGCCTGCTGGTGTGCTTTGGCGTATTGATGGCTTGAATGTTCCCAACCCAAATCACTTTGCAACCATTGGCACAACAGGTGGACCTGTGAGTGCATTAAATACAAATATGCTAAAAAACTCCGACTTTTTCACTTCTGCATTTCCCTCTGAATATGGTAATGCCAATGCGGGTGTTTTCGATTTAGGCTTCCGAACAGGTAATGCTGAAAAATTTGAGCATACCTTTCAGTTTGGCGCTTTAACCGGATTGGAGGCTATGACAGAAGGTCCTATACGTAAATCAAAAGGTTCGTCTTATGTTATTGCATATCGATATTCGTTTACCGGGTTTGCGCAGGCATTGGGTATGAAAGTGGGGACCACTGCAACTCCCTTTTATCAAGATTTAACCTTTAAAGTAAACAGCGGTTATTCCAAACTTGGACGTTTTACATTGTTCGGACTTGGAGGAAAAAGCAAAATTGATTTTCTTCATACAAAAACCGACAGTACCGATTTGTTTGCCGACCCTACAAAAGACAGCTATTTTACCAGCGATATCGGTGTAGTTGGTTTAAAACATTTCATTCGTGTAGGAAACAATTCGTATTTCAATTCAGTAATTGGTGCAACCTATTCAGCAAGTAATTATTTGCTCGATACCATCACTCATTCAGATGGTTCAATCGTACGATCAGTGGTAAACACAACCAAACAGATTCACTACTCTGCAAGTACTTCTTTTAATTCAAAAATAAATTCAAAACTATTTGTTAAGATTGGTGCTATTGGCGAAATGATAGGTCTTGATTTGTTCTACAAAAATTTGGAGCGTAATAATACATGGACACAAATTTGGAATTTTAATGATTACACGTATTTGATACAGGCTTATGCGCAGGCTAAATACAATTTTACAGATAAGTTTGCACTCAATGTTGGTTTGCATAGTCAGTTCCTTACTCTTAATAATTCTTATTCGGTAGAGCCTCGTGCAGGTGTAAAATATCAATTGAATCCAAAAAACGCACTTAGTTTTGGATATGGAATGCATAGCCAAATGCAACCAACAGATGTATATTTTTACAGAAAGCTTCAACCTGACGGAACCTACGACCAAAGCAATAAAAATTTAGATTTCACCCGCAGCCAGCATTTTGTTTTAGGTTACGACTTACTTCCGGCACAAGACTGGAGAGTGAAAGTGGAAACGTATTATCAAATGCTCTCCAATATTCCTGTAACCGTGGCTCCAAGCAGTTTTTCTATACTCAATTCCGGAGCAAGCTTTATGCCTACTGAACAAGGTTATTTAGTTAATTCGGGCACCGG
This sequence comes from uncultured Bacteroidota bacterium, assembly GCA_903926385.1. Taxonomy (GTDB): domain Bacteria; phylum Bacteroidota; class Bacteroidia; order 2-12-FULL-35-15; family 2-12-FULL-35-15; genus 2-12-FULL-35-15. Next base: position 162,306 of record CAIYIS010000048.1, on the reverse strand, counting down.
AACAAACTACGGAGTGGAATTAACGTTAGAGAAATTTTTCAGCAAAGGTTATTATGGATTAATAACCGGTACGATTTACGACTCGAAATACAAGGGAAGTGATGGTGTGGAGCACAACACTGCTTTCAACGGAAATTACGTGTACAACGTTTTATTAGGAAAAGAATTCAAAATTGGAAAAGAGAAACGTACGGCTATTACCTTTGATATCAAAATGACTCAAGCCGGAGGTAGATACTACACGCCTGTTGATTTGGAAGCTTCGAGAGCAATACATCAGCAGGTGCTCAAAGGAGATGCTTATGCGTTTTCTGAACATAATTCTGATTTCTTCCGTATGGATGCAAAAGTGGGTGTAACTTTAAACAGTAAAAAACACAAGCTTTCTCAATCGTATATGTTCGATGTGCAAAACGTAACCAATAATAAAAACGTGTTTGCCGACCGATACAATCCGGTAAATAACCAGATAAACACAGCTTATCAGATTGGATTCTTCCCTAATTTTGTTTACAAAGTTCAGTTTTAGTTAATACAATTTCCCTGTCAGCGTTTACACGCAGACAGGGCCAAAACGGATTTCAAGAGTAATAATTATTAATTTCGCGCAATGAAAAACAAAAAGTCGAGGGTATTGTACATGATAATAGCAGGGATAATTGTTTCCCTGCTTTTGAGTGCCATTGTGCCTTTTCCAATGCATGCACACAATAGATTGTTGGATCACCTCTCGTCTATAATCATCACCATGATTGTTTGGGAAGGCAATCTATGGATTGATACCTGGATGAATATAAAATTTCCGTGGGTAGAAAAACCCGGAAAACGAATCGTAATTCACGGATTAACTTCGCTTACCTACAGTGCTGTCGCCATTTTTGGACCCATGATGGCTTTCAATAGTTATATCTGTCAACTCAATCCAACAAACAAAATGGAATTAATGGTTTCTTCCATTCTTGTAGGCATTATGGTTACATTTATTATTCTTTCCATCGAAATCAGTACTCAGTTTTTTTTACAATGGAAAAATTCATTGATAGAAGTGGAGAAATACAAAACAGAGAGTGTGCAAGCACAATTGCAGAATCTGAAAAGTCAAATCAATCCTCATTTTTTGTTTAATAATATGAGTGTCCTGTCTTCTTTGGTTTATAAAGACCAAGACAAAGCAGTTGATTTTATTAATCAGCTATCAAAAGTATATCGTTATTTACTCGATAATAAAAACAGTGAGTTGGTGAGTTTGGAAACGGAACTTGAGTTTATAAAGTCGTATACTTATTTGTTACAGATTCGATTTGATACCACCATTCATTTCGAGTTTGCAGTTTCGGCTAATCATCTTAAATTAATGGTTCCTCCAATGGCTTTGCAAATGCTGATAGAAAATGCCATTAAGCACAACGAAATTTCAGCTGAATTGCCACTGACAGTTTCTATTACTGCCAACAATCAAATGCTGGAGGTGAGTAATAATCTTCAATTGCGCACCGTTAGCGAACCTGGCTCCAATACCGGTTTGCAAAATATTAAAGAACGTTATAAGTTTTATACCGATAAAGAAGTTGAAGTAATCCAATCTGAATCTTCTTTTGTAGTCAAAATTCCATTGATTGTAGCCTGATGAAAGTTATTATTATAGAAGACGAAAAGCTGTCGGCAGAGCATTTGTCTAATCTTTTAAAAAGAATTGACCCAACTATTGATGTAGTGAATATCATTTCTTCTGTCAAAAAATCCCTCGAAACCTTTGCAGATGGGGTGAAAGCCGATTTGTTGTTTGTAGATATTCATCTAGCAGACGGATTGAGTTTCGAAATCTTTTCAAAAATTAATATCGAAACGCCTGTTATTTTTACTACGGCTTATGATGAGTATGCCATCAATGCATTTAAAGTAAACAGTGTGGATTATCTTCTAAAACCAATAGGAATAGACGATTTGCGAAGTGCTGTAAATAAATTTAACAAGTTTAATTATCAGCAAAAAGCGAATGTTTTAGAAAATATTGCTCAATCGTATGCCGGAGCAGTTAAACAAAACAAAAATAGATTTATGGTTAAAATGGGCGATTCTATTGCCTCTGTTAAGGCCGAAGATATTTTTCATTTTATTGCGGAAGATGGAACAGTTATTCTTTCGGGTTCCACTGGCAAACGTTATGTCATCGATTATACCCTCGATCAGCTGGAAACCCTTGTGTCTCCCGAATTATTTTTCCGAATCAATCGTAAAGTAATGGTAAATATTAACGCCATTACTAAGGTAGGTTCGTATTTCAACAGCCGATTAATAATTACGTCTCCTTACCTAACCTCTGACGACAGCATTGTAAGCCGCGAAAGGGTGAATGATTTTAAACTTTGGTTGGATAAATAAATTGCCGGCAGGTAATCTTTTTCCCCCTCAAACACGAACTTTTTTAGCTCGTGTTTCTTTCGCTTTATTATAGTACCATCAATCAACCTGAACGAACAAAACTCATGCTGTCCAAAGGAAGTGTATTTAATGTTATTTGCTAATTACATGCATTTTACGATTTCTGAATTCACTTTGTGGACTTCTGAAGAACTTTCTCCAACTTTCGAAGAACTTTCTACAACCTACGAAGAACTTTCTACAACTTATAGAGAACCTTCTCCAACTTACGGATAACTTTCTCAAACTTACGAAGAACTTTCTGCAACTTACGAAGAACTTTCTCCAACTTATGGAGAACTTTCTCCAACTTTTGTAAAACCTTCAACTACTTTCCTCCAAAACTATTAACGAATGTTTAAACTTTTACTAAAAACCCAAAAATAATTATTTTTTAGAATAAAACTTCCAGCGAAACGATAAAATGTTTGCATTATTCCATGTAAACTTTCGGGATTTTCCTGAAATAATTATTTAGGTTATTTATCAAGTTGATTAAAGATTATTGAACCAATGAAGAACTGAACCAATGAACTATATGTTTGTTGTTTGATTATTTTTTTACATTTGTCGAATGAATGCACATCCTTGTCAGGCACATAAATATTCGCTTAATAGTAAAAGGCTCACCTCGTTTTTTACTAATTCGAGTTTCAAACGTTTTGTTGTGCTTGCTTTCCTCTTTATTTTCACTTGTAAGGTTTCCCTGCAAGCCAAAGAATTGTCCATCGATTCGTTGCAGACTATTCTCAAAACAGATTGTCAAGATACGGTTAAGTTAAACGTCTTTCAAAAAATACTGGATGTGTGTGATATGAAAGATAATCTTAAATTTTCACAACAAGCGGTTAGTTTTGCAGATAAACTTTTATCCGAAACCATCGACAGACAAAAGCGATTAGAAATTCTGAAACACAAGGCCGATTATCTGGTGTATGCTGTTTACTATTACAATCAGGAAGATAAAAACAAACAAAAAGCACTCGACTATAGCTTCCTGTCGTTAAAAGCAAGTTTGGAATCGGAAGACTTTGAACGAATAGGAAAGGCGTATGGTTCCATTGGTAATCAGTATCACGTTATGGAAAATTATCCGGAGGCGTTAAAAAACTATCATTTCGCACTCGAATCGTTTTATAAAGTTAATAGCGAAAAAGGCATAGGCAATGCTTATTTGATGATGGGTAATGTGTATAATTCCAAATCGAATCGCTTAACGGCATTTTATTATTTCTATGGAGGCATTAAATTTCTGAACGACAACGAAACCAATCCTGATAAAGGTTTACCTCATGTATCATCTGCAGGAATTCAGAAAATTCAAAAAGAATTGAATTCCGATTTTGCTGTTATTGCTGGCTTTGTAGGGCTTTTGGCGGGCTTCCTTTTTTCTTTGAGTATTCTTCATCTGTTTTTATTTCTCTTTCAGCGCTCCAACAAATCTAATATTTACTATAGCATTTACGCTCTCTTTTCGGCCATTAGTCTCTTTCTTGTATTTCTTAATTTTGCTTACATCGATACCGATTCGGTTTTTCTGAACGCATCCATTGTTAGTTCGGTTATTGGTTCTCTGGCTTCGCTTTCTTTATTACTGTTTTTTTACTCCTTGTTCTTTCCAAAACCTCCTGTGATGTTCCGCTTTATAGCCGGTGCACTCATTCTTTATTTAGGTTTGTATTTTATCAGCGAATCGCTCAGCACCATCTTTTATATACTGTTTTCGATAACAGCTTTGATAGAAATGGTACGTGTGGTAGTAAAAGCCAAACGACTCAAAGCCGAAGGTGCAGGTCTGTTTGGAGTATGGATGTGGATTTCCTTATCCTTGTTCGTGCTTATTTTCGCCCTCATCGTTCTTATCATTATCGATATGACCACTTCTAAAACGTTCTCCATTTCTTCGACATATTTTTATTTTCTGGGACTTACTTTCTGTTTTACTTATCTTAATTTTTCGGTGTTCATGTCGGTCTTTTTGGCTCGTCAGGTAACCAAAACCAATATGGGACTCAAAAGACAGATAGCCGAAAATGATGTGTTGTCGCAAAAAATGCTTGAACAAGAAATAGAAAAGAAAAAAATACTGGAAACACAAAACGAAGAACTCGAGCTGAAAGTAAACCAACGTACTTCCGAGTTGCTCCGTCAGAAAGAAATTGTAGAAGTTAAAAATCAGGAAATATTAGATAGCATCAGTTATGCTCAGCGCATTCAAAACTCTTTGTTGCCTTCTTTGTCCGATATTAATAGTGTATTTCCTCAGTCGTTTGTGCTTTACAAACCCAAAGATATTGTAAGCGGAGATTTTTTCTGGATGTTCAAAAGTAATAACACCACCTTAATTGCCGCAGCCGATTGTACTGGTCATGGTGTGCCAGGTGCATTTATGAGTACCATTGGTAACGAAAAACTGAACGAAGCTGCCATGGCTAATGATGATGTTTCGTCTATTCTCAACTCGGCCAACCGAAGAATGAAAAAGGTATTGCATCAGTCCAGCGAAGATGATTCTACACGCGATGGAATGGACATAGTGCTTTGCGCTTTCGATAAATCGATGGCTACTTTGGAATATGCCGGAGCTAATCGTCCGCTTTGGATTATTCGTGCTCCAATTACTTCGGAGGCTAATACAACTTATCAACTAGAAGAAATAAAAGCTACCAAAACCGCTGTGGGGGGACTTACTGCTGACGAACAGGATTTTGTTAAACATACCGTTAAGCTAAACAAAAACGATGCAGTTTATCTTTTTACCGATGGTTATTCCGACCAATACAGCCCTGAAGACAAAAAGTTAATGACAAAAAAATTCAAGGAACTCTTACTTTCCATTCAAGATAAAACCATGAAGGAACAGAAGGAGTTTCTTGATACATTTATCGAAAACTGGAGAGGTGATATGGAACAAACCGATGATATTCTTGTAATCGGAATAAAAGTAAATTAGTATAAACTAATATTGACGGCAATAAAAGTTAGCTGTTTGTTAACATCTCTTTAACTTAATATCTCCGCTTTCTACCTATTTTTGTGCTCTGAATAGAATAATAATTATTATTTTTGACAAACAAACAAAAAACCAACAGTGAGCACCCTATACTCCTAGATAATTGAAGGACGAAACCACTGTGTATTATGATTTCGATTAATGAAATATAAACACAAATATGCTTTAATATTCACCCTTTTTGTTTTATCGTCCTTTCATTTAAGGGCGCAAATAAGTATACTGTCTCTAACAGCCACTTATTCCGAAAATTTTGACGGTATAGGAGCTTCAGCTACAGCAACTCTTCCAAGTGGATGGAAAGTGAATTCTGCAACTACATTTAGCACTGCAACCAACCTAACAACTCAGGCTGGTGGTACTACCGGTGCGGGTGTTTTAACTAGTGTTTCATCTGGAGGAACCTACAATTTTGCAAACGGAATCACAGCATCTTCTACCGACCGGGCTGTTGGATTTATTTCTTCAGGCTCATTTTCTAGCCCTCGAAGTCTTTTTGTTCTGATGACTAATAATACAGGAAGTATAATAAACAATCTTAATATTTCTTTTGATCTTGAGAAATACAGAAGTGGTTCGAGAATTTTTAACGTATTCTTTTTTACAAGTCCTGATGGAATTACTTGGACATCTGTACCAGCAGGAGACCAAAATTTTCCAAATGATGCAAACAATGCCACTATATACAACGCTCCGATTGCAATAAACAAAGCATTCTCATTATCAGGTTTAACTATTGCCAATGGTTCAAACTATTATCTGAGATGGGCATATACAGGAACCGGGGGCAGTACCAATGGACAAGGATTGGGAATTGATAATTTTTCTGTAAATTGTTGCAATACAGCAACGTATTTTTACCGTTCTGCAACTTCAGGAAATTGGAGCAATCCTTCTACTTGGGAAGTATCTTCAAATGGAAGTACAGGATGGACACCAGCCTGCTCTGCGCCTACCAGCGCTTCCGCTGCTGTAGATATTTTAAACGGAAATACAGTTACTATTGACGCAAATTCTTCTTCTCCCGATTTGACGATTGATGCAGGAGGAACGTTGCAGGCAAACAATACTACATTTGTTACCTTTTTTGAAACCGGTAATATTATCAATAATGGTAGTATAGAAATGTTAAATTCAACAAAAGCTGTTGATGTGGTCTTTACAAAAAATGGAAATCAAAGCATTACTGGAACTGGACCAGTTACCGATTTTTATAGTATAGGATTAAATATGGGAGGAACAAATGGAAACGTACTCGATATTAACTCAACTAATTTCAGTAGTTCTACCAATTTACTTGTTAATAGTTCAGGAGCGTATACTCTTTTGAATGGCACAATCAAATTTTCGAATAATTATACGTTTGCTAACAGACTCTTCAATACAGTTGCTCCCACTATTTCTACATCTACAGGTATATGGCTCAATAACCCTAATGTTACAATCACTCCGTTTAATTATAACTACACTGTCTCTGGTTTTTTACGAATCACTTCTGGTATTTTCAATGTTGGAAACGTATCAGGAAATTCTATTATTATGCAGAATAGTTCTTCTATCATAATTGAAGGAGGGACAGTTAATGTTGCCGGGCGAATACAAGCTGTTAGTCCAGTGACCGGGGTTACCTATAATCAAAGTGGTGGCACTGTTAACCTTATAACAGTTGGATCCGGATCCGCAACCCTTTCCGGTCTGGAATTGGACCTTACGGGTGATAACTTTATTATGTCGGGCGGACTAATCGTTTTTCGAAATCAGGCAACAGCAGTTGAATTGTATAACTATGCTACAGGAAATGTGACGGGAGGGACTATACAATTCGGAGATGCATTTTCGACACATATTAACTTAACTGGCTTCTTTATTAATAGTTGGTGTAATTTACCCTCAATTGTTATAGATAATACATCTGGTTTAAACCCTATAGTTCAGTTGTATCACAATTTAACAGTAATAGGAAATATTACAATAGGTGCTGGTGCTACTTTAAATAATAGTTACGACAACGCAACTCACTTTATTGATATTTATGATGTTTACGATATTTCTTTAACCGGAAATTGGAATAATAATGGCACTTTTCAGAGCTTTAACTCGAATAAAGTTACTTTTAACGGAAACTCTGCACAGTTCATGACTGGAACTTCCTTAACCACTTTTAATAGGCTAACCATAAACAATACTTCCGGTGGAGTAACCTTACAAACGAATGAATACGTGGATAGTTTACTAACATTAACAAGTGGCTATGTATACACATCAAACTCCTCGGGTTTGTTAACCATGAATCTCTATTCTTCCGTTGCAGGAGTTAGCAATTCTAGTTTTGTTAATGGGCCAGTTGCCAAATTTGGTAATACAGGATTTGTCTTTCCCGTTGGAAAAGACGCAGAATACAGACCAATAGCAGACTCTGCACTTACTTGGTACGGAACTTTTACTGCCGAGTATTTTCATAACTCCCCCTACCCCACTTATGACAGTAGTTTGCACGATCCGACTATTAATCGTGTAAGCGATGCTGAGTATTGGATTCTGAATAGGGCTGGAACCGCAAATGCTTTTGTAAAACTTAGCTGGGATACTTACAGCGGAGGGGTCACATCTCTTTCTGATTTAAGGGTAGCACGTTGGGATGGTACCATGTGGAAAGACCATGGAAATGGAGGTACTACAGGTAACACAACTGTCGGAACTATAAAAACGAGCGCACTCGTAACTTCATTCAGTCCGTTTACACTCGCTTCAATAAATGCTGCCACCAATCCATTACCAATCGAATTGTTGAATTTTACAGTTTCATATAATGGCGTAAATGCAGTAAATATCAATTGGGAGACAGCAAGCGAAACAAATAATGATTACTTTACTATTGAAAGAAGTTCGGATGCGATTCATTTTTCTGAAATTAATAAAATAAGAGGGGCTGGTAACAGCAATCAAACCATTCAATATTCAACAATTGATAAGCAACCTTTGAATGGAGTTACTTATTACCGACTAAAACAAACCGATTATAACGGAGATTACAAATACAGTAACACTAAAAGTGTTTTGATTGAAAACGGAAATGATTTCGAAGTAACGAATGTTGTTTCTCTTCTCTCTGAAAATACAATTGAGATAACGATCACAGGCTCTTCACAAAGTGATTTGAAAGTTGATTTATTTGATGAATTAGGTAAATTAATTTATACTTCCAATTTCAAACTTTCTGAAACTTACTCCAAAATTATTATCCCATCTGATCAATTGAGTAGTGGTATTTATCTTTTAAACATTACCGGAGGAAACAAAGTAATTAGCAAAAAAATATTTCTTTAATTTTTTGGGTAATTCTAAATTGAGCAGGTCTCGTCAATAATTTTTTCTGTTTTGTCGCAACATCATGGGATTATATCGCAATAAGTTTTGAAGGTAATTTTCTACGAATATATTTGTAACCTAAATTTATTGAAAGTAGGTTTAGATTTGGTTATTGACTAACGAGGTCCTGCAGAAATGCAGGGCCTTTTTAGTTTTGGTAAGTTTGCGATGAAATAATTTACTTCAATTCCTTTAAAGCTGCAATTGCTGGCTCATAATCGGGAACCAATGCAAAACAAGAATTATAGTCGTCTTTTGCTTTTTTCTTATTACCCATAGCTTGGTAGCAAAGACCCCTTGCAAAATAAGCTTCCACATATTTCGGTTCGATTGTAATAGCTTGTGTATAATGCTCAACTGCCTCTGGATATTTTTTTAAGGCAGAAAAATAAATAACGCCCATATTATAACAAGCATATTTGTACTGAGGATTTACTTTTAGCAATGTGCTGTATGTTTCCAGTGCATTATCCCACTTCGCTTCGTCTTGATAATATTTACCGAGGTCGTAATAGGCTTCTGTACTTTTGGGGTTTATTTGTAATGCATTTTTATAATATTGAGAAGCCAACGGATTATGTTTAGCTGCACATAAAAGTCCAAGTTGAATATAGGCATTATAATACTTCTGATCCTGTTCAACGGCTGTTTGCATACTCGATATTGCTTTAGCTGTGTCATGCATTTCTTTAAAATTCATTCCTTTCATAAAGTATCCCTTGGCATTAAACTTATCTATCATCAGCGCCTTATTTATATATTCAATAGATTCCTTATTTTTCTTTACGTACAAATATAATTCAGCTAACTTTAAAATCGCATCTATGTTTTTATCATTTAACTTTATTGATTTCTCCAACGCAGCCTTCGATTTTCCGGTTTGATTGGTGACAAAGTAAATATTAGAAAGGGTAATATAATAATCCGATTTAGTAGAATCGATTTTAAGAGCCTTCGAAATATCTGTCATACTCGAATTAAAATCATTTTTTTTAAAATAGTATTTTGCTCGTTTGTTGAGCAAATCCGAATTATCAGGGTTAGCCAGCAACTGTGTGTTCAGTTCCGTCAACTCTGCCGGAGTTTTTACTGTAGTGGTATCGGCCTTGTTTATTTCTTGTTTTTTTCCATTTCCTCCGCAGGAAGCAAATAAGACTAGGAATGCGAAACCGATAATTGATATAGGGTGTTTTTTTAGCATGGGCAAAAATACAAATTTTGGAGTAATTTGAATTTATTTAGAATTTATGAAACAAATTTCAGAAATCTCATACGCTCCAATTCTTTTCTAAGCATATTTAATGCAGCATTTGCTGTTTTCTGAATATTGCGCTCCCTATGATTACCGAATTGAAATCTTTCTGAAATTACATTATCCGGTGTAGCGATAGCAATCCATACCGTTCCCACAGGTTTATCTTTGGTACCTCCGGCAGGCCCCGCAATTCCTGAAGCTGCAATTGAATAATCAGTTTTGTATTTTATTCGGATGGCTTTAGCCATTTGCTCTACCACCAGCTGACTCACCGCCCCCTGATCATTTAATATTGCTGACGAAACATTCAGTTCGGTTTCTTTAATATCGTAGGAATATGAAATAACAGAACCAACATAGTAATCAGAACTACCCGGAACTTTCGTTATAAGATGAGAAATATAGCCCCCTGTGCAGCTTTCAGCTGTAGAAATGGTTTTACCTTTCCCCTTTAATAATTTCCCTATTATTTGTTCTAATGTTTCGTTATCTTCACCAAATGTGTCATACCCGTATATGGCTTCGCCTATTATGGTTTTTAACTCTTCAATCTTTTTTTCTACTGCTAACATTAGTTTGTCTTTATCCTCTCCTTTTGTGCTTAATCGCAATCTGACCATACCTGGAGCAGGAAGATAGGCGAGTTTTATATTAACAGAGGCCAAACTATCTTCCCATTCGCTAACCATATCCGAAAGAGCCGACTCTCCGATTCCCTGAGTAAGTACTGTTTTATGAAAAATGACAGGAAAATGAAATCTAGATTTGAGTTTCGGAACTATCTGGTTTTTCATCAAAGCTTTCATTTCGTATGGCACACCAGGCATAGATACATATATCTTATTATCTACATCAAACCACATACAAGGTGCAGTACCATTATAATTTCGAATTACTTCACAAATGGCCGGCACTTCAGCTTGAAGTCTATTGGTAGGTGTAACTTCTTTTTCATATTGAGCAAACAAATTAACTACATCTTGATATGCATTCTCATCAAATCGCATGGTTGTGTTAAAATATTCGCACAATGTCTTCTTTGTGATATCATCTTTTGTTGGCCCCAATCCTCCTGTTATTAGAATTATATCAGCACGTTCTTTTGCCTCATCTAAAGCCTTCAATATATGTTCACGATTATCCGAAACGGACGAAATCTGTTTTACACCAATTCCGTTTTCATTAAGCAAGGTGGCAATAAATGCGGAATTAGTATCTACTATTTGTCCAATTAAAATTTCATCACCTATGGTGATTATCTCTGCCTGCATAATTAAATTTGATTATAAACAATTTTATTCTTTAACCAACTTTTTGAAGTATGTCTTTTCAGCGGTGGTTAAATTTAGAATATACAATCCACTCGATATTCCAATATCGGGTATCTGAAAAAAGTTATTCTTTTCATACACTGATTTTACTTCGCTCCAAATTTCTCTTCCCGAAATATCTGTTAACGTAATTTTTGCTGATTGCTTTTTGTTGGAATAAAACGATACTGAAAATGTAGCTGATGTTGGATTTGGAAAAACAAGTAATTGCTCATATTCGTTACTCATGTTGTCAACCCCTAATATATCTGTTAAGATAGCACTTGCTATACAGAAATTAGGTATGCCATAACCCTGTAACGAATCAGGAAAGAAATACTGAGACGCACTTTGTTGTATGGCAGTTATCAATTGTAAATTTGTGGCTGTCGGATGCGCCTGCCACAAACAAGTAACAGCACCTGCTGTTATTGGTGAAGAAAAAGATGTTCCGCTTTGCCATTCAATATAACCGAAAGGAGATTCTACAACTGCCGCCCAACCTCTGGCTGCTGTATTAGGTTTAACCCTCCCATCGTACGAAGGCCCCCTAGAACTAAATGACGCTGTATTCCCGGTTGAATCAACAGCACCAACGGTTAAAATACTATCAGCATCAGCAGGTGCAGTAATTTTAAACCAAGGAGGGCCTGCAGAGTTTCCTGCACTCGAATTCACAAATATCCCTTTTCGGGCAGCCCATTCAGCAGCTTTCGAAACGATGGTTGTATGTCCATTCATATCTGCGTAGGTATGATTTCCAATTCCTCCGTCAAATAAACTGTATCCCAATGATGAATTTATAACATCCACCCCTACACTATCAGCAAATTCAGCTCCCATAAGCCAGTTGGTTTCTTCTTGTAACGTTTCGCTATACGCATCTTCGGTTCGTAATAACCAAAATTTAGCTTTAGGTGCAGTCCCTATCAACTGTCCAGGCATATTTCCGCCAATACAAGATAAGGTAGCCATTCCATGAGTGTAATCTTCATAAACAGATGTATTATGTGCCACAAAATCATAAGTACCCAAAATCTGATTGTTCACTCTCAAACTATCAAAAGCCGGTAAAGAATCTACTTTATAAAAACCTGCATCTAAAAAAGCTATTGTCATTCCTTCCCCATGGTATCCTAGGTTGTGCAAACAATCTACTCCTATCTGATGCGATTGAGAATAGGATGTACCGTAATTATAATAATCCGAGTTGATTGATTTTAATAATTCATTTTCTGCTGGTGGGTTAATAGCTGTATTATTGTTTTCGTATTTAGAAGGTAATTTCACAGAAGCCGATGATGACAGAATTTGCACTTCTTTTACGTACGATAAATTCTTTATTGCATCTATTTTCGTGTCATCCGTGGTCGAAACAACTGCTGCGTTCATCCACTTCGATTGATTTAAAACTTCAACGCCCTTAGATTTTACTCCGTTTAAGTAACTAGCATTAACAGGTAAATCGGACATATCAAGTGCCACATTTTGTTTTTTCCTGCGTTCGATAGATTTCTCAGACAAAAACTCAGTAGGTCGATTCAACGAGAAAGGACTATTGTTTTTGTCTTTAAAAGTTACCAGATACGTTTTCGTTGCCTGCGAAAATGCTACCTCAATAAGTAATGCAAAAGCTAAGATAAGGGTATTTTTTTTCATATTTATTTATTCTGTTCCGTAATAACTAACCGTCATGGTGTATTGATTACCAATGGTAACTCTTTGCATAACGGGCAAATTTAAAAAATCCGTAAGGCTCTGCCCGGTAAGTCCTGTTGGTTGAGAACCCACATCAATTATCTGTTTATATATTAATCCGGCTTTACGTGCATACTTTTCTATGCTTAATTTTTTATCAATCAACGTTGTTTCATCCTGCTGATTTACTTGCAAAGTGGAATCGAACGCCAATAAACCTAAAGTTAAAGGTACATCTATAGATGAATAACTATAATTAAGTGCAGCATTAGTGTTCTGTGCATTACCGTTCCAGTTTTGACTTGAATTTACTGGAAAAGCAAGTTTTACAAACCTGATATTCTCTTCTACTTTTTCTGCTGTTGTTTTGGTTTTATTTTCTGTCCAAACATTTCGCAAAGTCCATGTCATCTGATTGTAGGGAATTGCACTATTGTAATACTTAACATAACGTTCCAATCGAATCGTAGGTCGGTTAAGATTATCATTAAATATCGATTCTATCTTTTCCTTAATCTGAAACTTGTAAACATATTTTGGTGCAGTATGGGTTATTACATCAATGTTGCTGTCATCATAATAAGTCGAATCTACATCATACACCACAAAGCGCCCTACCTGATCTGGGAAATAATTATACCCAATATCAATCACCACATCTTTTTCTTTTTTACACGAAAAGAAAAGTGATACAACAAAAAAACTAAAAAGAATGTAAAGCGTATTCTTCATTTTGGTGACTTTATTACACCGCTAAATTATATAAATAAATGAAATTACTATCAACAGAATCGTTTAGAATAGGAAATGTAGCGACTATCAAAATACTTTACGCTCTATTATCCCCCCTCCTACTAAATCATCTCCTTCATAAAACACAGCCGACTGTCCGGGAGCAATAGCTGATACAGGCGAATGAAACAACACCTTTAGTTTATCACCAGCATGAGAAATACTCGCTATAGTTCCGGGATCTTTATATCTTATCTTTGTCAGTGCTTCATAATTATCGGGCAAAGAAGCATATTTAATCAGGTTCATTTTACCCACTGTCATTTCCTGTTGTTCCAGTTCCTGCTTCGAACCTAGCACCACAGTATTGGTAGCTGCATCTATCTCCAGAACATGAAGAGGCTCTCCTACTGCTATTACCAATCCTTTTCTTTGTCCTATGGTGTAAAATGGATACCCCTTGTGTTGTCCAAGTATTTTCCCTGTTCTGTCCACAAAGTTTCCCCCATCCACTCTTTCCTCAAGTCCTTCAACTTTGCGTTTCAAAAAACCTCGGTAATCATTATCCGGCACAAAACAAATTTCATAACTCTCGCTTTTGCTTGCCAGGTCGTGATATCCATTCTCAATAGCCATTTGTTTTATTTCCTTCTTTGTAAAATTTTGCAAAGGAAAAAGAGTACGTTTCAAACTTTCCTGCGTAAGCCCCCATAAAACATAACTTTGATCTTTGGTGGTATCCAGTCCTCTCGAAATAACATATCGATTATTTTCTTCTCTTATTCTTGCATAATGCCCTGTGGCTATAAACTCACAACCCAGCATATCTGCTCGTTTCAGTAAGGCCTCCCATTTAATATGTGTATTGCAAAGCACACAAGGGTTGGGCGTTCGTCCGGCCAAATACTCTTCTACAAAATTGTCGATTATATAATTTCCAAATTCAGTTCTTATATCCAGTATAAAGTGCGGAAACCCTAAGTTAACGGCCAGCATTCGCGCATCGTTTATCGAATCCAGACTGCAACAACCTGTTTCTTTTGTCGACCCTCCTGAAGAAGCATAATCCCACGTCTTCATGGTTATTCCCACCACTTCATATCCTTGTTCGTGCAATAATAAGGCAGCTATAGAACTATCTATGCCCCCGCTCATGGCCAATAAAACTTTTCCTTTCTTACTCATCTAACGTGGAATTTCATCTTGATTAACCGGGGTAACTTGCTGTTCGGTATTCTCATATTTCTTCTTCTCTTTTTCAATTTCTCCTTTTGGTATTACATTCTTATCCGGATTCTGATCCACTCCGTGAACGTATTTATCCACTCGCTTCAACGTTCCTTCTTCGTCATAATTTTTCCAATCCCCGTTTTTCAAATCCCCCACATACTCTCCTTCTGCATCTATCTTTCCATTCGAATAATAAAATGTCACTTTGCCCTCCAGTTTATCGTTTATCGTTTGCCCGTTATATCTCAATTGCCCGCCCTGAAAGTACTTTTTCCAAGGCCCGTTTGCCTTTCCATCTTTCCATACCTTTTCTTCTGCCAAACTTCCATCAGCAAAGTAAACTTTGCATTTACCATCTTTCAAACCATTTTTATAAATTTCTTCCGAAATTACTTTACCATCCACATTGTAAAACTTCCAAATACTATCCTTTTTCTGATTTATATATTTCCCTTCGCCCGTAATATTTCCTCCCACATCAAAAGTCTTAGCCCTAGCCACCGTTCCTTTTTCCGAAAAATAAGTTATTCCAAACGGAATTCCCGAATCGTAGAAATAAGTAAACTTTCCTACCGGAATATTGTCCACAAAATTCCCGTCATACACCTTTTTGTGTTTCTCATTATATTTTACCCAATGGCCTTGCTTTTTGCCCGATGCATCTGTTTTATTGGGTGCATCCTGAGCAATAGCTGCCGTTTGAAACACGATAATGAATGCGGAGATAATCCAACCTATCTTCATAAATAACCTTTTAATTTTAATAACGCATTTTCTTTAAAAAGATACACCGTACCATAATTTCAATACACCGTTGCATCTAATAACGTACAAAAGTACTAAAATTTCCAGGCACAACTGGTTTGCCCTTTTACCAAAAAATGATAATTCCTTATCATGCCCAACGTCTTTATCCTCTCCAACACGTTAATTCTTTTGCCCAAAACTATTTTGACTATTTTTGCTCAGAATTATAAACCAATCATAAATCATCAACACTAAAATTACAAATCAATGAAAATAGAAATCTGGAGCGATGTAATGTGTCCGTTTTGTTACATCGGAAAACGCAAGTTCGAAAAAGCACTTGCCGAATTTCCTCACCGCGACACAGTGCAGATAGAATGGAAAAGTTTTCAGTTAGACCCCTCCATCGTTACCCAGCCCGGCAAATCCATACATCAGTTTTTGGCCGAGCGAAAAGGATTTACCTTAGAAAAAGCAAAAGAGATGAACGAGTATGTAACCTCCCTTGCTCAAAAAGTTGGACTTTCCTTTCATTTCGAAAAAGCTGTTGTGGCCAATTCATTCGATGCTCACCGTTTCTCCCATTTGGCCAAACAGCATAACCTGCAAAACGAGGCCGAAGAAGCCCTTTTCAAAGCTTATTTTACCGATGGGCAAAACACAGCCGACCATCAAACACTCATCCAGCTTGGCACCCACATTGGCCTGCCTTCCGAACTTGTAGCATCCATGCTGCTGAGCCGGCAGTTTGCTCCCGATGTAACAGCCGACATAGCCCAGGCCTCCGCACTGGGTGTTACAGACGTTCCTTTTTTTGTTGTCAATCGCCAATACGCCATCTCGGGTGCTCAGGAAAGCGACACTTTTTTGCAACTTCTCAACAAGGTTTATAACGAATCTTTACAATCCGCATAAATTATCAAATGTAAAACTATGGAAAGCGTTTCTCCCAACATTTTTGTTACCGATTTAAACAAAACAATAGAGTATTACCAACTTTTAGGATTTGAGTTAACCACCAATGTCCCCGATTGAATACGAATATCAAAACATAGATACCCGCACACGTGGGGTAAATTATTTTATTAATAACTTCTTACCTTAAAAACATGCACTTGTAAGAAAAACGAATGAGGTTTCAATTCTTCTTTAAAGCATTTGTATCTTATTTTATAGTTCCTGCTACCGCAAAGACTTCTTAATTTCACATTCTGACCAAGAATTCGCTATTCACCAATAAATTTATACATTTGCACCTCAAATAAAAAAAACAAATTAATAATTTACAATATCATTTATGGGACGTGTATTCGAAAAGCGGAAGTATAAAATGTTTGCTAGATACGACAAAATGGCGAAAGGCTTTACCCGTGCAGGAAAAGAGATAGCAATAGCAGTAAAACTAGGCGGAGCCGACCCTCAGGGAAATGCCCGTTTGCGTGTGGCCGTTCAAAATGCTAAAGGATTAAACATGCCCAAAGACCGTATTGATGCAGCCATCAAACGTGCTTCTTCTAAAGACGAATCGAATTTAGAGGAAGTAGTTTACGAAGGAAAAGCAGCACATGGTATTGGTATTCTTATCGAATGCGCTACTGATAATCCTACCCGTACTGTAGCCAATGTACGTATGAATTTTAATCGTCATCATGGCGAATTGGGCAAAACCGGCTCACTCGATTATTTGTTCGAACGCAAAGGTGTGTTTAAACTTAAAAACGAAAACATTAATCTGGAAGAACTCGAATTCGAAATGATTGATTATGGTGCTGAAGAAATAGAAAGCGATGAAGAAGAAATTGTAATCTATACTGCTTTCACCGATTTTGGTAAGATGCAAAAAGCCCTTGAAGCAAAAAAACTAAACATCATCAGTTCCGAGTTGGAACGTATCCCAACCTCCACTGTTGAGTTAACAGACGCTCAGGTGGAAGAAGTAATGATTTTAGTAAGTAAACTGGAAGAGGATGATGATGTACAAACGGTATATCATAACATGAAATAAAGCACACGTTTTTACAATAAAGAAATGGAGAATTAGGTTTAGCTTAATTCTCCATTTCTTTTTTACTTCAACACATTACACTGTCTCCGATTCGTGAAACAACGTTAATCCGGCTATAGGAGTTTCGATGATAGTATCTATGTTAACCCCTTTGTTAACGGCCACTGCACGTAGTATATTACTGTAATAATAAGCCACAGAACCCACGCAACTCAATTTTACATCTTTGTGCATTTTGTATTTGCAAATATGTTTGTCGAAAAACTGCTGGAAGCACCCTGCCACAAGATCTTTTACAAATTGTTCCTTCAAGTTTTGATATACAAATTTGCTGAACGATGCCAGAAATCTATTGGGATTAGGTTGAGTATACACCACATTTAATATCTCATCTTTTCCAAGTTTAAAGCGGGCGAAAAACCGTTTGGATAACTCTTCCGGCATTTCGTTGTTAAGATAAGCCTGAACAAATGTTTTTCCTATATAAGCTCCGCTTCCTTCATCCCCCAGCACATAACCAAGTGACGGAGTATTTTCGATTATTTCTTTTCCGTTGTAATAGCAGGTGTTGGCGCCTGTTCCGAGTATAGCCACTATTCCGGCCTGATGCCCACATGTGGCTCTGCAAGCCCCTAACATATCTGTATGAACCTCTGTAATGGCTTTCGGAAATATCGATTGAAATGCATGTGCTACTATTTGCTTTTTAGCTTGGGCACCACAACCCGCCCCGTAATAATAAATACGAATGGGCAATTGAGCATTGATAAGTGTGAAGGAATTCAAAACTTCATTTTTGAGAATTTCAATCAAATCTTCTGAAGATTGAAAATAAGGATTGAAGCCCTGAGTAGCGCATTGATGTATTTGTTTCGAATCATCAATCAGTCTCCATGATGTTTTGGTGGACCCGCTGTCTGCAATTAAAATCATCTTAGTTTATATAGGATGCTAAATTAACAATTAATTATCACCCCTAATTACTGTGCCCCGATTTTGATTTAACGTATTTCTTTATCAAATCAAATTCGGTATCATTGAGTTTGGCTCTCACTTGCATCTTTGGCAACATTTCGTCCCACTTAGCCGAAGTTACATTACTCGGCACATACAATTTATGACACGACCCGCATCGGTTACCATATAATACTACCGCTTTGTTCAATTGCTTAATGGTTAAGTCGGGAAACACTTTTTTCCCTTCTTCCACATCTGCCAATGTAGGTTTGTAAAGCGCATTGGTGCAACAAAAGGAAACACATGAAAGAATAATGATGACGTATTTTTTATTTATAAAATTCATTTTGATAGTTGGGTTAGAATGAGAAATCAAGTAATATGCGGAAATCGTATTTTTCGTATTCATCCAAATCCAGAGCATTTGGTTCTTCAGCAGACTTACGCAAGTTGGTTATCTGTGGCATAAAACTCAAGATGATATTATAATTACCTTCTTTCGGACTCCAGTACAAGGTTGGGCCAAGCAATAATGCCGAATGTTCCAAACCGTTGGCAGTAGTAATTTCATATTGGTTCCTAGCCTCAACCCCCAATCCAATGTGAGGTTTGAAATTATACATATATCCCAAATCGAGCTCAAAAGGAGTTGCCATCAACTTTGATTTACTTGTTTGCTCCACTTTATTGTTTACCTCCTTCGAGGTTATTTCCTGTTCCCATTCCCACTCCCCTAATGCATTTAGAGCAATCAGATGGTTACCTATTCGCTTGTCCAATATCAGTTTTCCTTCCAGTTCCAATCCCGTTCCCGAAACGGTTGCCTCGGCATACACTGCCGAACCCAGAAAATTAATATTCGCATCCGACATTTTAAATTTCCATTCACTCGAAATGGAGAAATCAGATTGAGACTGAATAGTACCAGTTGAATCACTTTTATCTACAAACGACTGATGAGTGGCGTTAAGATATATTGAGGTCTGCAATCGGTCAGTTAGTCCTACTTCAAACTCCAGACGTTCGTCCAAGCCTCTGTAAAACGATTCTTTACCTGTTCTCAATGTTGTCCATAATTCCAGGTCTCTTGCCCCTTTCGACATGTTAGCACTTTGATAGGTTCTTACAAACTGTCTATCCTGAGCATTTATCAGCTGTGAGATAAATAATGAGATTGTTAATGTAAATAGTATCTTTCTTTTCATAGTGTTGATTTAGGTTGATTTTCGGTTCAGGAAATTTATTAAAACTTCCTCTTTTGTTATTTATATTAATTTTAAATAGCGGTAAAAGTACATAATTATCGCATCCTGTAACAAGTGTTTGGAAAAATTATTCCTTTCTGAAATCAGATGACTAGTTAGTTACTTTTCAGCAGGAAAATGAGGAGATCAAATTAAAAAATAAAAAACATTCACTTATTGGTGTTATCATTTCTATTAAAAATGTCTCCTAAGAACTTTTAAGTGATTTTGTAATCTTTATTCCTTTCATTTATCAATGTCAAAAAAAAATTACCTTTGGAAAAATTGTTTAACGTTAATCATCTTTAGTATCGGCATCAGCCTAAGCACAGAACCTTTATGTATCCTACACACCCGTTGTTTTGCATTATTGTTTTTATCATTGCATTCGGCACTGCATATCTAATCCGTTTAAAATACAAACCAACCGTCACTGCATCGCGTTATGAAAGTATTGACGGGCTCAGAGGGTTCCTTGCCTTGGGCGTTTTTATTCATCATGCTACTATTTGGTATGTATTACTTCACACAGGGCAATGGGTAACTCCTGAGTCAAATTTGTATTATCATTTGGGCGAAACCAGTGTGAATCTCTTTTTTATGATTACAAGTTTTCTGTTTGTTTCCAAGCTTATCAATTCGGCTGAAAAAGAATTCGATTGGGTGAAGTTTTTTCGTTCCCGTATTTTCCGTATTGCCCCCATGTATTATTTTTCTTTGCTAATAACCATTCTGCTTGTATTTATTGCCTCACAGTTTCAGTTGCTCACAAGCTGGGGAGAACTGTTTACATCCATTACTCATTGGATATTTTTCACCATCAACGGCACTTACAAAATAAACAACTTCGAATTCACTGCCTTTGTTAACTCTGCTGTGGTATGGTCGCTGGCTTACGAATGGTTGTTTTATTTCAGTTTGCCCCTTATTGCTATTTTTATTCTTCGCAAAAAGCCAAACATTATTTTCCTCCTTATTAGTGCCTCGTTTATCGTCTTTTTTTATTTAGAACATGGCATTGTACACTATTATCTCTATGCTTTTTTTGGCGGAGCCATACCTCCTGTTTTACTTAAGTTTTCTTTTTTTCAGAAAATAAAAGACATTTATCTAAGCATAATAATAGTAGTTGCACTGGCCTTTATCGGGCAGTTTTACACCACACAAAACGAATGGTGCATGCTCTGTATCGTTATCTTGTTTAATTGTGTGGCTTTAGGTGGCACTCTTTTGGGCCTATTAAAAAACAACACACTTAAATTCCTGGGCGAAATATGTTACAGCACCTATCTGCTTCATGGCATTTTGCTTTTTATCCTTTTCTATTTACTTTTAGGTATGGACAAATCATTTCTTCTCTCACCTTTTCAGTTTTGCATCTCCATATTTATACTCACTCCTGTGGTGGTTATCATCAGTTTTCTGGGGTATCGGTTTATCGAAAAACCATTTATGGATAAGGGGAAACGATAATTTTTCATTAAAGAATTTCAATAATCTACTCTATTAATAATAAAAAAACCGACCCTTAAAGGTGTCGGTTTTTTTGAATTGGAATAAAATGCTTAATCCTTATTGCGCATACCAAACAGGAGTCCCTAAAGAAGGTGTTGGTGCATTTGGATTAGTCGTTCTTTCTTGTTCTGGTGTTGGTAATCGTTTTGGTATGTATGGTAATAACCCTATTGGATTCATCTTCAAAACAGGATATCCTGTTCTTCTATAATCTGAATACGATTCCACCGGATTAGCAAACATAGCTTTCCATTTTTCTAAAATTACAGTATGAATGGTTGTGTTGGCTGCTGTGTATGTTATCGGCAATGTTCCTGTAAATGGCACACCTGTAACTTCGGACATGGAAGCTGTTATTGCAGCATTCAAATCGGTAATTGCAGCCGAGTTTGATAATCTTGCTTCGGCTTCAGCTTTCAAAAATAATGCTTCAGCATACGACACAAGGACAATACTTTTTGCCTGATTAACATTTCCGCTTGCATCCAAACCTCCTAAATAAGGCCCCCAATTCGAAACAGCTGGATTTAAATTACCAATTAAGTTTCCGACAGCAATGTTTCCTAGACCTGTGGTATCAAAATAATAAGGAGTACGAGGGTCAGACATATTACCCATCGAATCAATCAGTGTTTGATTTGCCACTACATATCCATTTCTATTATTGAAAAATGAAGTCCACTGATTGCCTTCAGCCCCGCCATTTCCGTGAACAGCATAACAATTGTCAGCATTTGAAGCAATACCATTTACCAAATCAGTAAGCACAACATTAGGGTCGAATCCTGTTTTTTTACTTAATCTCATGTAATACCTTGCTTTTAATGTCCACGCTACTTTAGTCCACGCATCAGTATTTCCTCCGAAAATATAATCATCACTCAATGGAGTTACATTATTTGAAGTGCTTGCTAAATCAGTAATAGCTTCATCAAGCAATGTTTGAATAGAATTTAAAACACTCTGTTGAGGATCGAAATGAGGAGTAAGGTTGCCGGAAGCTCCTTGAAACGCTTCTGAATAGGGAACATCTCCCCACATATCAGTAGCCAACCCAAGATTCATTGCTAATAGCACTTTTCCTATTCCGCGATATACAGGATCTTTATCACCATAATTATCTCCGATTAGTTTACAGTTAAGCATTGTAGGATAAATAGAATTCCAATAGTTATCCATATCGCTTTCTATTGGCTGATATTGTTCGGGCTGCACCATTTGGCCAGCAACTCCCGAAATGTTCTGCATAAAAATACCAGCAATTCGAACTGAACCACTTTCTAAACTGTTAAAAGTTCCCACTTCGCAGGCCGATAACATTGACGCTGGAGTTGCAGTTATAGGTTGATTGGGATTAACGTAAAGGTCGTCTCCCTTTTTACAAGAGTTTAATCCCGAAAGAACAAATCCAGTAATAATTGATATATATATTATCTTTTTCATTTTATTATAATTTTATATTTTAATTAAATTCCTACTTTTAGACTAAAGAAATATGATTTGGTTCCGGGATTATTGAAATAATCCATTCCTTTTATGTTCGAACCGGCTCCTGTTAAACTGGTTTCAGGGTCAACACCGGTATACTTGGTTTTTAACCATAAATTTCTTCCACTCACTCCAAGATCAAGATATTTGAAAACATATTTCTTTGTTCCTTTAGTTAAATCAAATCGGTAGCTTAAACTAACAGAACGCAAACGAATCCAACCTCCATCTTGAACAGCGCTTTCGTCAGCTCCGTTTTGTCCTTTAAAATAGGTCCAGTAATCTGCTCCGCTTCCATCATATCCCGGAAGATGAGTAGTGGTGTGTTGCCCAGCATTAGGTGTTCCGGCATCAAACACTCCATCTATTGCATACGTTTGGTTTCTGTCTACCGATTGAGCTGACTTTCCTTTCGTATTCAAACTTTGTTCGGTACCGTTCCATATATCTCCTCCTTGACGGAAATCCCATAAGAAACCAAAGGTTAAATTTTTATAGGTAAATGTATTGTTCACATTCAATATCCATTTAGGATATGGATTTCCTAATACCTGTGCTGTAGAAGTTACCTGAGGAAGTCCGTTAGCATCTAATAACAAATCTCCGTTTCCATTACGTTTCCAAGCTGAACCATAAAATACTCCATACGATTCGCCAACAATAGCAAAGTTATTTAATCCTCCAAAACCAATTTCTGGTTGAAATTGTTTTACACCGTCAGCCAATGCTGTAACAACATTTTTGTTTTGCGACCAACCAACGCTAATATCCCAAGCAAAGTTTTTAGTTTTAACAGGCTCTCCGCCTAAAGCTAACTCAATACCTTTATTGGTCATTGTTCCTGCGTTTACTGTTTTGGCAAGATAACCCGATGATGCCGCTACAGGTTTTGAAATCAATAAATCTTTTGATGTTTCGCTGTAGTAAGTAAAATCAACGGTAATTCTATTGGTAAAGAAACTTAAATTAGTTCCTCCTTCTATATCCGAAACTCTTTCGGGTTTAATATCCGGGTTACCCAGTGTTGTAGATTGAGCCAATCCTGCCTGATTTAAGTAAGGCAATGTGTTTCCGTTGGTATATCCGTCTGTATAAAACGGAACAGAATAATAGGTTTGTGTAGAATACAATGGTGGTGCAATACCCGTATTTGCATACGCCACTCTAACTTTACCAAAACTAAACCATTTTGGCATTTTAAACGCTTCTGAGAAAACCCACGATAAATCTGCTTTCGGATAAAAGAAACTCTTACCATTTTTACCAAATGCAGAGTTCCATTCATTTCTGCCGGTTAAGTTAAGATATAACATTCGTTTAAAATTAGCTGTTACATCTAAGAAAACGGCTTGTTGTTTTTGATACGAATCCGAATTGCTGCTGTATAATTCCGAAGCATTATTCAAGTTATAATATCCCGGTACTGTTAGGTTGCGTCCTCTTGCGAATACTGATTGCGACTCGGTGTATTTAAAATTGAAACCAAGCAAGGCATCTAACCCAAAGTTTTTAGCTATTTGTTTATTAAACTTTACTAATAAATCGGAGTTGATATTTCGGTATTGAAGAAATGTATTATTTATTTGTCCGCTTCCGTCAGAATTATCGTTACCGAACGAGGAAATGGCATACACCTGTTGTGTTTTGGTATTGTAATTATCTGTTCCCACTTTCCAGTTTACATCCAAAAACTCTAAAGGTTTATAATTTAAATACACGTTTCCAATCATACGGTTCGTTTGGTCGTTATACGTGTTTTTATTAGCCGAGTAAAGCGGATTGTCGTAATAGGCGTAATACTGACGCTGTGTACCATCAGCATTTTGCCAATTAGAAATATCAAATTCAGCAGGAGTACGCGTTAGTGTAAGCATTGTTCCGGCTAGGTTACTTCCGTTCTGAACGCGCTGTGCTGCGGTATTGGTATAATCTACGGTTCCTCCTGCTGTAATTTTATCTGTAATTTTTGTATCGTCTGTCATTCTAACGGTAGAACGCTTCAAGTTCGAATTTGGAACAATACCGGTTTGGCTGGTGTTACCGGCAGATAAACGAAGCGATGAATTATCATTACCACCAAACACCGACACACTGTTATTATAGGTATATCCTGTTCTGAAAAAATCTTTATACACATCGTGAGCCTGCATTCCGGCTAAAGAAGTTATAGGAGCTCCCCAGCTTTGCGAAGTTTGATCGGAAAAAGTAGCTCCATCATAACCTTGCGAATACGTTTGCTGTAATTTTGGCAAGTTACTTACCTTATCAATACCTACAGAAGAACTGAAAGTAGCACCAAACGCTTTACCGCCTTTACCTCTCTTGGTGGTGTAAACTATGGCACCGTTACCGGCAGCTGAACCATAAATAGCTGCTGCAGCTGGCCCTTTTAATATACTTACCGATTCAATGTCGTCCGGATTTATATCCAGCGCCCTATTAGATTCGTTAATTCCTGCCAAGTTTACGTTAAACGGCGCATCACCCGCAGTAGGCACATTGGTAGAGTTGTCCATAATAACTCCATCAATAACAATGATAGGCTGATTGTCGCCCGAAAACGAAGTAGGGCCACGCAATGTGATTTTTGTTGATGCTCCCGGGGTTCCTCCCGAACCGATAACCTCTATACCCGGTGCTTTTGCAGCCAAAGCTTCGATAATATTAGATTCTCCCGATTTGCGAACATCATCTCCGCTTACCTCCGAAACTGAGTAACCGAGCGATTTCTTTTCTTTCGAAACTCCCAACGCTGTAATTACTGTCTCTTTTAAAAGGGTTACACTCATTTCGAGCATTACATCAAAATTGTCCTTATCGGCCGAAACCATTTGAGTGGCATATCCAACATAAGATACGATTAATCGTTTGCCTGCTCCATCCACAGTTATACTGAACATTCCGTTCATATCGGTAACTGTACCATTGGTTGTGCCTTCCACCAATACCGTTACCCCGGGAATTGTTTCTTTCGATTTAGAATCTTTAATAGTTCCTTTAACAACCCTGCTTTGAGCAAATACCGACACCTGCAGCAGAATAAACATAATCATAAGTAAATTTTTCTTTTTCATTTTTTGTAGCATTTAAGTTAAATTAATATGAAATTTTCTGTGAAGTAAAGAGATTTATTCTAACAAAAAAAATAAAAAGGTCAGGTGGTTGATAAGTTACGATAAGTATATCGTTTTTTCGGTTTAGTTATTAAGTACAAAAAAGTCCTGAGCGTCTCTGCTCGGAGTTTTAAAATCCTTTACTGTTTTGTTTTGTTGTAAAAGAGAGTTGTCAATGGCTATTTATAATAGCGGTTCGTTGTTTTTTATACCAAAAATGGCTTGCGTATCTGCAAAAGAGGCTTGCGCATCTGCAAAAGAGGCTTGCACATATGCAAGAGGGGCTTGCGTAGCTGCAAGAGAGGCTTGCGCATCTGCAAGAGGGGCTTGCACATATGCAAGAGGGGCTTGCACATATGCAAGAGGGGCTTGCACATATGCAAGAGAGGCTTGCGCATATGCAAGAGAGGCTTGCGCATCTGCAAGAGGGGCTTGCACATCTGCAAGAGAGGTTTGCGCATTTGCAAGAAGGGCTACCGCATCGGAAAGAAATTGATAATGCTAAAAAACAAGCAATTTTTCAATTAATCAATAGGCAATTGAGCAAAAGAAACCTTAATCTGTGAATCTGTGGCTAACTTCCTGCCCCTCCAACTTTGAACTTTAAACTTTCTAACTTTGAACTATAATCCCAAAAACAAAAAGGCCGTCTTTTCAGACGGCCTCTTGCCAACAACCAAGGAATCGAACAAAAAAATGAATGTCTATCCTTTCAACAACAAATAATTTACAACTTTACCCTAAGCAACCACTTTTTTTACCAAATCAGCAGCTTCTTGCAAGGTAATAGCCGAATAAACTTTAAGACCTGATTCGTCAATTATTTTTTTAGCCTCTACAGCATTGGTTCCTTGCAAACGAATAATGATAGGAACAGTAATGTTTCCCATATTTTTATAAGCATCCACAATTCCTTGTGCCACTCTGTCGCAACGCACAATACCTCCAAAAATATTAACCAATATAGCTTTTACATTTTTATCTTTTAAAATAATGCGGAATGCTTGCTCCACACGGGCAGCATTGGCAGTACCTCCCACATCAAGGAAATTAGCAGGGTCGCCTCCCGAAAGTTTAATAATATCCATGGTAGCCATAGCCAGTCCAGCTCCGTTTACCATACAACCTACATTACCATCCAGTTTTACATAGTTCAAATCGTTTTCACCTGCTTCCACTTCAGTTGGGTCTTCTTCGGTAACATCGCGAAGCGCCAATAAATCAGGATGACGGAAAAGCGAATTGTTATCCAAAGTAACTTTCGAATCGACAGCAATAATTTTATTGTCGGATGTTTTAAGTACCGGATTAATTTCGAACATAGAAGAATCGGTAGCTTCGTAAGCTTTATAAAGGGCAGAAATAAACTTAGTCATTTGTTTAAAAGCCTCGCCTGTAAGGCCAAGATTAAAAGCCACTTTGCGGCATTGAAAATCTCTAAGTCCTACTTTAGGGTCTATTTCTTCTTTAAAAATAAGGTGAGGAGTATTGTGAGCAACTGTTTCTATATCCATTCCACCTTCGGTAGAATACATAATAGTATTACGTCCTTTAGCTCTGTCCAGTAACACCGAAACATAAAACTCCTTGGTTGGCGATTCGCCCGGATAATAAACATCCTGAGCAATGAGCACTTTGCTAACTCGTTTGCCTTTTTCGCCTGTTTGAGCTGTTACAAGGTCGTTTCCAAGAATATTAGTAGAAATAGAAAGAACATCTTCCAACGATTTAGCCAAAGCCACACCGCGTTGTTCCGTACCTTTTATTTTTCCTTTTCCTCTTCCTCCAGCATGTATCTGGGCTTTTACAACCCACCATCCGGTTCCGGTTTGTATTTTTAATAACTTAGCAGCGTCTACTGCTTTTTCAGGCGATTCGGCTACTATGCCTTCTTGCACCGCCACACCAAACGACTTCAAAACCGTTTTTCCTTGATACTCGTGTAAATTCATAATGTATATATAGTGTTATTTTATTTTTTCTGTACCTTTTGTTGCTGACAAAATGTCAACAGCAATTTCAATAATTCCGTTGTGGTTACCAATTTAATTTTTCCAAAAGTAAACTAAATTATCTCACCAATCGAATATGGAATTCGAATGTCTGATAACTTATTTAGAAATGTCGTTTTGACGCATAAACTGAACCAATCCCTGTGCTTCATCATCGCTCAACGCCTGATTAGGCATACGAACCAAACAAATAGAAAGCTGTGCCTGTGCTTCCGGATCTTTATTAATCATTTCGTCTGTATTGGTTATAAAGTTCATAATCCAAGCTGCTTTACGTTTAGCAGTAACCCCTTTCCATCCCGGGCCTACTAGTTTTTCATCAGTAAGTTTATGGCATGCTGAGCATTTTACTTTAAATACTTTTTGACCAGTTTCAGTTTTAGTTGGGTCAAGCGTTTCAGGCATCACAAAATCTTTAAATTTCCCTTCACCTATTTGTGGGTTATAATTAGGGTCAACAGCTGCAGTAGGTGTTTTGCTTGCTTCACCACACGATGCAATTATAAAAGCGAACGAAATGAATGTACTAATCGTAAAAAGTTTTTTCATACTTATTTTTTTTAAGGGTTGATGATTTTAGTTACAATTTTAAGTTGGTTAACTTGTTTCCTCAAGTTCTTTTTTTTGTTGTAATCAGAATAATTATTCTTGAAATAAAACGGTTGCAAATGTAAACGAAAAATGGAAATAATCACAAATGATTTATATCAAATGGAAAATTGAGGAAATAAAACCTATTTTTGCCATCGATTTTCACATTTTGAAACGAATAAAGTAGAGTATTGGAGGGATGTTTTTAAAAGCACCCGCAGAATACAACTTTTAAAACCTATTAAGGTTTTGCGTTAGTGTAACATCACTTTTGCGGTAATTTTCATTCATTTAGCGTATGCAATTTTATTTACATAAATGGCTTCGAATAGCCATTCTTAACCTAACTATTGTTTCATTTATTGGAATAATTCTAAGGTATAAAATTGCATTTTCGCTACCCTTTATCGACCAAAAACAATTGCTCCACGGGCATTCGCATTTTGCGTTTACCGGTTGGGTTACAGCTGCGCTTATGGCACTTATGGTGGCATTTTTATACATCAAAGGACTTACCGATGCCTTTAAACGATACCGATGGTTACTTATTACTAATTTAATTTCTGCCTATGGTATGGTGCTGAGTTTTCCGGTAGAAGGCTATGGTTTGTTTTCTATTTCCTTTTCCACACTTTCGGTTGCGGTGTCTTATGTTTTTGCCGTATATTTCTGGAAAGATGCCAAACGGCTTCAACTTACTTCCATCAGTAGGTATTGGTTTAATGCTGCCTGTTTGTTTAGTGTCATTTCATCCCTTGGTGCTTTTGCTTTATCTTTTATGATGGCCGCTCATGTTATTCATCAAAATTGGTATCTATCTTCAAATTACTATTACCTGCATTTTCAATACAACGGTTGGTTCTTTTTTGCCTGCATGGGTTTAATAGCCGACAAACTTGAACTGCTGCAAATAAATCACAAATGGAGTAAAGCTATATTCTACATATTCTTCCTGGCTTGTTTTCCGGCTTACTTTCTTTCCACACTTTGGATGCCTTTGCCCGTTTGGTTGTATGTTTTGGTAATAGTAGCGGCATTGGCTCAGGTTGTGGGTTGGTTTATGTTTTTAAAAATAATTGTTTCCAATAAAGCCATTTTAAATAATGCTACATCCAAAACAGGAAAAGTTCTGCTTATGTTATCTGCGTTTGCCTGCACTGTCAAAGTATTGTTGCAAACTATCTCCGTGTATCCACCCATCAGCGATTTAGCTTTCGGATTCCGTCCCATCGTTATCGGATATTTGCATCTAGTATTATTCGGAGTTATTACCTTAGGCATTTTAGGCTACATGGCTTCCAGCAAATTTATTTCATTAGGTAAAACTGCTGTTACTGGAATTATTATTTTTGTGACAGGTATGATATTTAACGAAATAATGCTGCTTATGCAGGGAGCCGAAGGAATGGAATACGTCTACATTCCATATTCAAATGAATTATTACTTTTGGCAGCACTTATTATATTTACAGGTCTGGTTTTATTTGTTACCAGTCAATATAAAAACAAAATACTAAACGAAGCGAACGCATGAAACACAGTTGGCCGAAGTATATGATTACCCTTTTACTGTTAAGCTTTTTCGCTTATTCATACTTATTATATACTTCACAAAATTTTACCTATTCAAAAAAATACGATTCTCCTTTAGCATTAAAAGGTCAGATGGTTTGGCAAAAATACAATTGTCAGAGTTGTCATCAAATGTATGGTTTAGGTGGATATCTTGGGCCTGATTTAACCAATATTGTTTCTGTTCAGGGTAAAGATTCTCTTTATATTTTAGCCATCACCCAATCGGGAAATGCCCAAATGCCTGCATTTAATTTAAGTGATGAAGAAAAAACAGCATTAATAGAATTTTTGCGCTCTACCAATGCAAGCGGAATAGCCGACCCGAGAACATATACAAAAGAACGTAACGGAATGATTTCAAAAAATGGTAACTGAAAACGAAAATAAAATTGGGAAATCTTTTCTGGCCGTAGCATTGGTAATGTTGCTGGTGGGGTCTGTATTCGGAGTAATTGCATCTATTAATTATGTGGCACCGGGCTATTCCAAAGCTTGGCTTGGTTTTATACAGCTTCGCCCTTTGCATGTTTCCAGCATTATGTTTTTCCTTTTGATAGGAGCAAGTGGCTGTGTTTACAGTTGTATTCATTTTATTGCTCCGAACAAAATAAGTTCCCCCATAGCTTATGTACAGTTGGCTTTGTGGATTTGCGCCATATTTGTGGTGTTCTTTTCTTATGTAAATATGCAATTTGGAGGAAGAGAATACTGGGAATTTCCTCCCCAATACGCCATTATTATTGTCATTGCATGGTTGCTCTTTATTGTCAATTTTTTAAAAGCCGTTTTAAATATCAAACATTGGAGAGTGTACATGTGGATGTGGATGACCGGCATCTTTTTCTTTCTCCTCACTTTTACCGAAAATTATCTTTGGGAATTTCCTTACTTCCGCGAACACTTTGTTAAAGACATGACCATTCAGTGGAAAGCCAACGGTGCTCTGGTAGGTGCATGGAATCAGATGATATATGGTACTGCTTTCTTTTTGATGGAAAAAATAAGCAAAGGCAATAAATATGCAGGTTCTCACCTCGCTTTCCGTATGTATTTCCTCGGTTTATTTAATCTGATGTTTAATTGGGGGCATCATATTTACACATTGCCTACCGATAGTTATGTGCGTTATGTTAGTTACATTGTAAGTATGACCGAGTGGATTATTCTTGCCCGTATTATTTATTTGTTCCGCAAAACAATTACAGATGCTCAAAAGTTTTTTCATTATTTCCCTTTCCGTTTTTTAATTGCCTCCGAAGTATGGGTGTTCTTCAATCTTGCGCTTGCTATTCTAATGTCAATTCCGGTTCTTAACTTGTATACACACGGAACTCACATTACAGTAGCACATGCGATGGGTACAACTATTGGTATCAACACGATGATTGTTTTGGGTGCCTGCTTCGAGTTTTTGAAAACAGACGATAACAAAGAAGGTAATTATTCCAAACTTTCTAATTTCTTTTTCTGGATGCTTCAAATTTCCAATCTTATATTTTGGGTCACTCTTATAATTATTGGGCTTACCAAAGGTTCATGGCAAATGAGTAATCAGACTTATACTTTTACCACCATGATGAGTAATATGCACGGATGGTTTATGCTTTTTGTTATTTCCGGAAGTTTGCTTATGATTTCCATTGTGGCTCTTGCCATCGACTTACTGAATGCGTATTTCAGACGAAATGTATTTAACAAAAAAACTATTTCAAGATAACCTTTTCATTCATTTTTTTACAACAATTTTATTTATTCACACTTTAAATTTATTATGGAAGACTTTAAAACTATTATCGAACCGTTTAAGATTAAAATGGTTGAACCCATTCATTTAAGCACGTTGGCACAACGAAAACAATATCTGAAAGAAGCAAATTTTAATCCATTTGCGCTTGATTCTGATAAGGTAATTATTGATTTTCTTACCGACAGCGGTACTTCGGCCATGAGTTCGGAACAATGGGCAGGTATTATGCAGGGTGATGAATCGTACGCAGGAGCCAGCAGTTGGCACAAAATGAGAGATGCTATTCTCGATTTAACCGGACATGAATTTATTTTACCTACTCACCAGGGCCGTGCCGGTGAACGAATTTTGTACGGACATTTGGGGGGGAAAGGCAAAATATTTATCAGCAATACTCACTTCGATACTACCCGTGCCAATATTGAGTTTTCGGGTGCCGATGCCATCGACATTCCTTGCGAGGAAGGCCATGACCCAAAAACATATCATCCGTTTAAAGGAAATATGGATGTGAAAAAATTGGAAGAATTGATTAAGGAAAAAGGTGCTGCCAACATTGCAGGGGTTATTCTGACTGTTACCAACAATAGCGGAGGAGGCCAACCGGTGAGTATGGAAAATGCAAAAGCAGTGGGCGCTGTCTGCAAAAAACATAACATAAAATATTTCCTCGATTGCTGCCGTGTTGCCGAAAATGCTTATTTCATTAAGCTTCGAGAAAAAGGATACGAAAACAAAACGTACAAACAGATAGCACAGGAAATGTTTGCACTTACAGATGGTGCCGTAATGAGTGCTAAAAAAGATGCTCTGGTTAATATGGGAGGTTTTTTATCTTTAAGAAACGAAGAACTTGCCAATGCCTGCAAAAATTTGCTTATCATCACCGAAGGGTTTGCCACATATGGCGGACTTTCGGGCAGAGATATGGAAGCCATAGCTATTGGTTTACGCGAGGTATTTGAGCCCGATTACTTGCATTACCGTATTACAAGCACCACCTTTTTGGGCGAAAAACTCAAAGAAATGGGTGTGCCTCTTATCTGGCCTATTGGAGGACATGCTGTGTACATAGATGCCAAAGAATTGTATTCGCATATTCCCGTTCACGAATACCCCGGACAAGCGCTGGTATGCGAGCTTTATTTGACAGGAGGAATTCGTGCGGTGGAGATTGGCTCTGTTATGTTTGGTAAATATGACGAAAACGGCAAACTTATTCCTGCTCCTATGGAACTCGTACGTTTGGCTATCCCTCGAAGAGTATACACCCAAAGCCACATTGAATATGTGGTGGAGGTTTTTGAAAAATTGCTAAAAAACAAGGCCAATACAAAAGGACTTAAAATTACTGAGGAGCCTTTATTTTTAAGGCATTTTACTAGTAAGTTCGAAAGACTGAGTTAATCCCAAAAACTCCCTGCAATTGACGCTCAGGGAGTTTTTTTGATGGTGAGTAACTTTTCTTAAATTTACACATATATAATAAGTATACTTAAAAATACACGGTTAGTACTCGCAAGCCACCGGAGAGTACTCTCAATTGGTCAAACAATACTGTTTGCCCTCCAAACAGTATTGTTCGGATCAAAAAACTACAGTGATTAACCTAAAATAATTGTTGATTGCTTAACGGGATGTTAACCCCAAAAGTATTTTATTTTTTTTGGAGTAAAACAGTTATGGAAGAGATGGTAAGGTTCTCGAAATTATCTGTTTTGCTTTTGAAACATCTAGGATGCTTTTCAATCAAATCAATAAATTGGTAGTTGGGTATCTCATTGTAAATAATTGTTTCAAAATGTTGAGAATATTTCTTAAACATTTCACGAAACTGAATCAATGTCCAACCATTGCAGTGAGTGTAATCCACTTTAGGTTTTCCCTCATTTACTAAAAAATCATCCATAACTTCTTTGGTAAATAAAAACTGACAATACGGCACCGTAATGTCTCTGTAAATATGCAAACCCAAAGCTGAAAAATAGAGCGGCCCAAATTCAAGAAACACATATCCGTTTTTTCGAACCACACGTAAGGCTTCACTCAACACTTTATCAGGATTTGCAAAATGTTCGAAAGCGTCATAAGAAATAACAGCATCAAAAGAATTGTCTTCAAATTTCAAATTGGCAGCATCCATTTGCAACAAATTAACTCCTGCATCTTTTGCTCTAATATCAAATCCAATATCTCTATAATCTACAGCGGTGGTTTCCTTTCCGTTTTGTTTCAATACATAACTCACCATACCGTCCCAACAAGCTAACTCCAAGTATTTGTTTATCGATTTATCTGTTATCAATTTCGATAATTTCTCTACTCTCTCTTCACCCCTTTCTAATAAACTATCTTCACTATACTTGTAAGAAGTACGGGGAGGATACAGTTTCTGAAGATCAAAAAGCGCTTGCTGTTCCAAAAATTCAGGCTTAGTCGCAGAGCGATTGAAAGTAGTTTTGACCCGATTTATTTTTACTTTAAGTAAAATATCTGAGGGGCGAATTATTAATGCAGATGGAATAATTCTTTTTAAGATAGTTTTGAGTTTTTGATTCATTTGAATTATCTTTTTCTTACATCATTTTGGTTCGCTTTACCAAATATGGCATGAGTACCTGCTCAAAACCAAGATTGATATCAGCTTCCACAAAATCTATTTTATACTGTCCGCATTTCAGCATGAGTTCTTTTTTATATTCGGCCATTTGGGTGAGATAATTTTCTTTTATCTGATTAGGATGAAGTTTTACTTCCTCTCCTGTTTCCATGTCAATAAAGCGATAAGGACGATTCTCAAAATCAAAATCCATTTCTTTTTCTTTATCCACCACATGAAACAGCACCACTTCATTTTTGTTGTGTTTGAGGTGTTGCAATGCCGAAAATAATTTGTCAGCATCCGATTTAGATTCCATCATATCACTGAAAATAACCACCAGCGAACGTTTGTGTATTGCATCTGCTATCTCATGAAGCGAATCGGTAACCATGCTTGATTTATGCACTTTTACATCATAAGGTTGTATCAGCTTTTCCAACTGGTGATACAGCATTTTATGATGCAATGAATTTGATTTGGCTGGTGTGTGTAACTCTACTTCTTCTGAAAAAACACTCAACCCAACAGCATCTCTTTGGTTTTTGAGTAGAGCAATTATAGCAGCTGCACAATAAACAGAGAAAGTGATTTTGTTTTTCTTTCCATTTTTGGCATCAGGTAAAGGAAAGTACATGGAAGAAGAGTTATCAATAATAATCTGACATCTCAGATTGGTTTCTTCTTCATACCTTTTTACAAAAAGCCTGTCCGTACGACCAAAAAGTTTCCAATCGATATGACGGGTCGATTCTCCTTTGTTATACAAACGGTGCTCCGCAAACTCAACACTAAAGCCATGAAACGGACTTTTGTGAAGGCCTGTGATAAATCCTTCCACCACTTGTCGGGCAATTAACTCCAGATGGGTAAACTGCTGAAGTGGTTGTTGGTTGATTGTTTCCATTTGTATAGTAAAGCGTATAATTGCCAAAGTCCGTAACCGATTACTCGGTAATCCGGACTTTGGAATACATACTTAAATTTACATCAATGCTTTTAATTTAGCATCAAGTACCGATTTAGGAACGGCTCCTACTTGTTTGTCCACCACTTGTCCTCCTTTAAAAAACAAAATTGTTGGGATGTTACGAATACCAAACTTTGCAGAAATAGCAGCATTGCTGTCTACATCCACTTTACCTACCACTGCTGTATCAGCATAATCTTTCGATAACTCTTCTACAACTGGTCCTACCATTCTGCATGGTCCGCACCATTCTGCCCAAAAATCTAATAATACCGGTTTTGTTGCTTTTTCTACCAACTCCTCGAAGTTAGCATCTGTAATTTCTATTGCCATAGCTTTTAATTATTTTTTATTTATACTTATTTTTTAATTGTTCCTTCTTTACTCAAACCTTTTGCCAAAATTCAAGAAGTGACATTGTGACATATAATAGTTATTCACTATTTATTGATAAGTTTATTTGCTTCTTCCACAGATATTTTTTTACCTCCGTTAAATGCCACCACAAATGCATCTTTTAAATTGTCATTTTCAATTTTGTCTTTCGTTTCTCCAGCTTCTTCGTAGGTTTTGAAACTTCCCAAAATGTAAACAGTATATCCGTTTTCGTCTTTGTAATTCTTTATACCTTGTTTAGCAATTTTTAATAAGCTGTTTGCAATATTCATAGGAACCTTCTCTTTAAACACCCCTAATTGCACTTTAAAGACC
This sequence comes from uncultured Bacteroidota bacterium, assembly GCA_903926385.1. Lineage (GTDB taxonomy): Bacteria > Bacteroidota > Bacteroidia > 2-12-FULL-35-15 > 2-12-FULL-35-15 > 2-12-FULL-35-15. The sequence goes on along the minus strand of CAIYIS010000048.1, from coordinate 126,004 downwards.
ACTCCGGAGTCTGGCTTAATTTCATTATATTTTACTATAGCGCTTATCAGTTTTTGTTTAGATGAATCAGCAAGCGGTGGCACAGGTTCTATCACCGGATTCGATTCAATATAATTTGCTACCGGTGTCTGGTCTGTATTTCCAGGTTCCGGTTTAATAACCGGTTTAACAGTTGGCTTCACAGAAACAGGAACAACAGGAGTGGTATTAGTTACAACAGGTTCGCGTGTATTAGGCTCCTCTACCGAATCAACAACTACGGTTTCCGATTTGTTTACTGGAGGCGCAGTATTTATTTTCTCCTGTATTACTTCAGGATTAGACTTTTCAGTATTAGCTGCTACAGATTGTTCTTTAGTTACTGGAGGCTGCTCTTTTACTTCAACACGTTGTTCATTTGGAGCAATAGTTGGTTCTTTTACGACTACAGGTTGCTCCTTAACAACGGTTGGAGTAGCATTGGTTGCCACCGGTGGTTGAACAGTTGCATTCGCTTGTTTATTGTCTTTAACCATTTCAGTAATGGTCATTTGTTTTTGTTCGGTAGTCGCCACAGCAGGGCTCACCTGAGAAACAGCAGGCGATAACGCAATGTTGCTTCCCGGAAGTTCTGCCTGACGAGCTTCTGTCATAGAGATTCGCTTCCCATCGCGGTAAGCAGTTACAAATGCATCTTTAAAACCTGCATCAGAAACAGAACCTCTGGCTTTCTCAGCTTGTTTAAAATTCGAATAGTTTCCGGAATTATAACGCAGATAACCATTCGGAGTGGTTTCTGTCGAAACTTCTGATAAACTCTTTACTTTTGCCGGTGCTAATGCCTGAGAGAAAACACCTACCTGTACAGTGTAATATACAGCTACGGCAGCAACACTCGGTTGACTTCCTTTTTCCTTGGCAGTTGTAACCTCTGTTTGTTTGATATTAACCTCTGTTTGCTTGTTGTTGACTTCTGTTTGTTTATTGTTTACCACAGCCACAGGTTCTTTTTCTTTTACTGGCTGATTGTTCGCAAGAGGTGGTTGAGCATTTACGGATTGATTAGCGGCAACAGCAGATTTCATGTTCGTAACAGTTGGTTGCACGTTGTTCACCACCGGTTGGCTCGAATTTACGGAAGAAATAATATTTGTTGACGCATTTTCTGAATGATTAGCTGATGTTGCATTTTCGCTTGCAACATTACTGTTTTCAGATTTTACATTTGCATCAGATGCCACCACAGGAGTGTTTTCAGTTCCATGCTGAGCGTTATTTATAGTAAATGCTTCAGCCATGGTAATCCTTTTTCCATTATAGAAAGCCACCACAAAAGCATCTTTATAACCGCATCCTACTATCTGGTCTTTCGCTCCCTGAGCTGAACTTAATTTAGCAAACATACCAGCTGAATAACGTATGTAACCATTTTTGGTTGTTTCACCTGTTATAGGTTTAATCCCTTCGAACAATCCCTGAGGTATTGGCTTTGCAAACGCTCCAATCTGCACTTTATATACAAGTCCTTCAGGAATTTTTTCATCCAATGGAATAGGTTTGTTTTCCGTATATGTTGCCGATTTTTTTGTTTCAAAAACATCGTTTACTGCAGGTGCGCTTACTACTGCATTACTTCCATTTCCGGGTTGAGAAGCTGTAGAGTTGTTGTTTTCTGTCTTGTTAGCAGAAGACGGATTCTCTGATTTGTTTTTGTTCACATTAGTTGTTGCCACCGCGTTCTGCTCTTTTTTCAAAGTTTCCACTTTTGCATTCTTCTGTTTAGTTTGCTCAGTTAATTCCTTCGAAAATTTTTCAGCATCTGCAATAATCTGAGTAGCTATTTTCTTGTCATCAGGGTTAGAAGTTGTATTTAAATCAGTCTTCTGCTTTGCGATATCATCTTTTACAGCCTTATTCCAGTTACTAAGCACTTCTGTTTTGGCCTCTTCTTTTTTCAACTCATCCATTATCTTGTCTGCAGAACTTAATTCATCCGAGTACTTTTTGTTTAACACCGCAAGCGAATTTTCTGTTGTTTTTACCGGTTGAGTTGCATTTGTATTCGGATTGTTGTTAGCTGTTTCTGGTTGTTTGGTTGCATTAGCAGCTTTAGCTAAATTTACTAAAGCAATCGCGTCCTGCTGTTTCTTTAGTTCATCACATTTTGCAACAGACTGATTGGTTTGATTAGCTAGTTCTCCTGATTTCTTTTCTGCATTTTTAATGTTTTCCGAACAAGTGTTTTTCTCTTTAATGTCAGTAATAACAGCAAGGTCGGCCCTTTGTTTAATCAAATTTGCATCAATCTCTTTTTTCCAGTTCTTGTAAATTTCCAATTTAGATTGCTCTCGTTTTAGTTCATCATCAATTTTATTTGAAACCGAAAGTTGTTCTTCATACTTCGAAGAAATATATGAAAGTGCTACAGCAGTTGGTTTTGGTTTTTCTACCGCAGGTGTCACCACTGTTGTATTTGTTTTCGGTTCAATTGTATTTGAAGTAGTTTTTTCGTTGCTTGCAGCAATGGTACCTGATGTATTATTATTTTTCAAAGTTTCCACCTTAGCAACAGAAGCTGTGGTTTGCGATTTTAAATCTTTAGAAATGGCTGCAGCATCTTCAATACTCTTAGCGTATAGTTTTTTCTCTTCTGGGTTCGAAGTGGTTTTTAATATTTCATTTTGTTTGGCTAAGTTATCATCAACTGCCTTATTCCAAGATTTGAGTACTTCAGTTTTAGCCTGCTCTCTTTCCAGTTCGTTGGTAATTTTATTTTTCTCAGCCAACTCATCCTGATACTTCTTATTGATTGTTTCAACAGCTACAGGCTTGGAAGAATTTGCAGTAACCATAGGTGTTGTATTGTTCGCCACCGCAGGCTGAGTTGAGTTTGTGTTCTTAACTTCAGGATTTGTTGTTGCATTCGTAGCTGCATTTTTGGCAGCTAACATATCTGCTTGTTGTTTTTTCAACAACTCTACTTTTGCCAATGACGATTCAGTTTTTGCTTTCACATCGTCCGACACTTTTTGTGCATCTGCAATGTTTTTCGTTGCCTGAGTTTTTTCTTGAGCATCTGTAGTTTTGCCTAAGTACTCTTTTTGTTTTACAATGTAATCACCTACGGCAATATTCCATGCTTTATAAACCTCTGACTTGGCTTGTTCTCTTTCTATTTCAGCTGTTATTTTATTTTTACTAATCAAATCGTCCTCATATTTTTTACTAATATTTGCTATAGTTACAGTATTCGAATTGTTTTTAACTGTTGTCTGATTCGTATTAGGCTGAACGTTTGCTGCTGTTGGGTTGGAAGCTGAAGCTGCACTTGCGGCTGCCAAGGCAGCTTGTTGTTTTTTGATGGTATCCACTTTTGCAATTGCTGTTTCGTTTTGAGTTTTCAAATCTTTCGAAACCACTTCTGCATCTGCAATGTTTTTTGTGTAAACTATTTTTTCCTGCTCCACAGTCGTGTTCTTTAATCCATCTTTCTGTTCAGTTACATATCCGTCCAATGCCTTCGTCCAGTTTTTCAACACATCAGCTTTCGCTTGTTCACGTTCAAGTTCCACTGTTATTTTAGCAGTGGCGGACAGTTCGTCCTGATACTTTTTATTAAACGATTCGGTTGATATGATTTTAGCAGCATTGTTGGTAGCCACAGGTGTTATGTTTGTATTGTTCACAGGTATCGTTTCTGTTTTGTTAGTAACAGGCGGTGCCACAACTTCTGTTTTATTTACAGTATTGTTTACAACTGTGTTATTAGCCATATTGGAAGGTGGTGTAATTACTGCGTTAGGATTATTCGTTACCACAGTTATGGTATTGGTATTTTCTGTTGTGGTTTTGGCTAAGTCACTAACTTTTTGTTCTAGTTTGGTCTTGTCAATATTAGCAACAGTTGCTGCAGCAGATTCGCTGGTGCTGGTTTTCGATTCGGCTAATACTGTTTTCACAAGCGCCATCTGACTTTTTATTCCTTCATTCTCTTTATCCAGTTGGTCAGCACGTGCCACTTTCTGCGAGAGTTCCTTTTCCAGATTTTTATTGTCGTCCGTAAGTTCAGCAATTTGTTTTGTCAAGCCTTGTTTTAAATCATCTTTTTTTGCTTTTGCTAAATCTGCTTTCAAACTAGTTAATATGGTTTCATTATCAGCCATCTCCTGTTTTTTGTCCGTCACAGCTCTCTGAGCTTTTGCCAACTCTTTTTCTTTATTTTCCTGATCCCGTTTTAAGCTTTCGGTAATCGAACCTTTTTCCGAATTCTCTTTGCTCATTGTTTCCATTTTTTTCTGTTGTGCTTCCAGTTTCGAAATAGCCTCTTCAGCGTTAGGTGAATTTACCGCGGCTTCAAGGTCTGCTGCATATAGTTTCGAAAGGTCCGCTTCCTTTTGTTTAGAAGCAGCAGAAAGTTCTAGTTTTTTTGCCAAATTAAATGCTGCCACTGTCTCCTCATTCAGTTGTTGAGCAACCGCATTTTTTTCATTGGCCTGAGCGATGATCGCTTGTTTCTTCGAAATGTCCGAAGCTTTACTGGCATCTAGTAGCAATTGCGAAACCTCTTTTGTTTTGGTTTCTGCCATTTGATTTTTCTGATTCGCATGGTTAAGTGCAATGTCTGCTTGCTCTTTTGCATCTTTTGCAGCATTCAGAATATCCTTTGTATCTTCCTTAGCAATTCGTACCAAATCAATATTGGATAGTTTTGGTTTAGGTGGTTTTGCTGCCGTGGGTGTTGTGCTTTTTGGAGCATTAGTTGCCATTGCCGAACCTGTAGGATATAAATTTTGTACCTGATCTGTAGTACCGTATTGTTTAGAAGTGGTTCCGAAATTAGATTCAGAAGCATTTACTTCCATTCTTGCTTTTTCTTTAAAGAAATTACTTGCCAACATTATATTCGAATCGTCTCCGCCTCCTTCCAGGATGGTTTTCACAATCAGTTTATCCTTTTTGGGAGCAAGGCTTATTTCCTGGGCTATTGGTTTAAATTCATGCTGTATAGGGAGAACAATTACCTCTGATTGTGTTGCTAAACTAGGCGATTCAATAGTGAACAAATATTTTCCTCCATTAGGCAATTTCATCGAATATGTTCCATCAGTTGGCGAAGAATTATAAATACCAACAATAGAATTATTATTCAAATCTTTTACAACAATCTTTAAATCCAATGTACGGTCTTCAGGAGCCTTTATTACTGTACCGTTGATAAAAGTTAAGTCAATCGGTTTTCGGTCCACATTGATGTGATATACTTCTATCTTTCCGGTGGTACTGGAACGAGCCGAAGCAAAGTAGGCTTGTTTTTCATAAAAATCGGTAACGTATAAAATGTCATCATCAGGAGTATTAATCGGAAAATCCATGTTAACAGGAGTGCCCCAGGTAAAGGTTGTTTCGTTCCATGCTGATTTGAAAATATCATATCCTCCCATTGAGTTATGCCCCTTCGAACAAAAATAAAGCACTTTTCCATTTGGATGAAGGAATGGAAAGTCTTCATCATATTCCGTATTAATAGGCGCACCTACCGATTGCGGTGTGGTCCATTCTCCATTGTCTTTTCTTTTTATGGTGTAAATGTCTTTACCTTTACTTGCATCATCGCCATAACTAGAAAAGAAAATCTGAGTATTGGTAGTAGCACTAAATATTACTGACGATTCTTTTTTCTTTTTATCCAGAGATGTTTTAAAAGGCTTGTCTTCAGGTTTAACTAGCAATTTCCCGCTCAGTCCGGTAACATCATAAGCTCTAAAAAAGTCTTCCCTGCTCATTTCCTTTTTATCGGTCACCATCAGGTCCGACAAGTTGCGCAACAACAATTTTCCGTTTTTACACATTTCAATTTGTCGGTCCACCTGTAGCTTTTGTGCTTTTGCTGACGAGGCCACTTTTTTATACTCTTTGTATTTTGCTATGGCATCATCAAAACGATAGTTCAAGTGATAAGCTTTGGCCAAATAATACAACACCTCTTTTTCTACTTCCGGTTTGCTGGAGGCATATTCCAGAAATCGAATGGGCTTTTCCTTGTCGTCAAACGAAAAAAGCATACACACTCCTAATCGGTAATTGTAATCGGGGTCTTTGGGGTAAACGCTGGCAAGTTGGGAGAAAAGAGGAAATGCCTTTGCAAAATCATCCTCTTCGAACAATCGATTAGCTTCTTTTTTCATTTCGGCTTCATTGGCAAAATTCTGCTGCCCCCTAACAGCAGTGCTGCTAAAAGCTATGATGAACAAAATACCGAAAATATACTTAATCCCTTTTTTCATTTTTATCAATCGGTGCTGCTCTGTCAATTTCTTTTAAGATAGAAATTGAGGTTTTAGAAAAGAGCCGCCTACCGGTTTTTATAATCAGCAAATTTATACTTTTTTATTAATTGATGCATATTCTTCTCAAATTCCATAAACAATCAACTGTTAATTTTTTATAACACATTCTTTCCCTTTTTTCTGCTTTTTATCATTTCCATACTTTTGTTTCAAATTAAAGGCATCAAAACATCCGAACTATTCATTCTTTTTTTTCATTCATCACAATATTTCTTCATTTAATGCGTTTATTAATGGTCATTAAATTTCTTTAAATATCTTTGTCCAATGAAATATTTCTTTTTGCTGCTGATACCTTTTTTATTGCTCTCGTCTTGCAAGAAAGATAAAATACTCAACGACCCTAATGCTAAGTTGGCTTTCTCCACCGACTCGGTGTTGTTTGATACTGTCTTTACTCATGTTGGTTCGGTTACCAAAGTTTTCAAAGTTTACAATAACGAATCCCAACCTTTAAATATTTCGAACATTCGTTTGGCAGCTGGCGCTGCTTCTCCTTTTCGTTTAAATGTAGACGGGAATAGTGGCGTTTTGTTAAAAGATATGGAAATATTAGCTGGCGATAGTTTGTATGCTTTTGTACAAGTTACTGTCAACCCTACCAATCAAAATTCTCCATTGCTTATTACCGATGAAGTACTTTTCGAAACCAACGGAAATGTTCAATCAGTTTACCTTACAGCCATTGGTCAGGATGTTTACCTTCACAAACCAGACCATTTTCCTACCAACGGTTTACCACCTTACTCCATCATTCATTGCAACGAATCACGAGATGGAGCATGGAAAAACGACAAGCCCCACCTTATTTTCGGATTGGCAGTTGTAGATTCCGGTTGCAGATTAACCATGTTGCCCGGAACCAAAGTGTATTTACACAAAAATGCTATTCTGTGGGTCTATGCCTATGGCTCGTTGCAAATACGAGGAGAACATAACAACGAAGTTACCTTCGAAGGCGACCGTTTGGAGGCCGATTACAAAGAAGTACCCGGACAGTGGGGATACATTTGGCTAATGAACGGAAGTTTGAACAACAATATTAACTGGGCTAAAATTAAAAACGGTGCTATTGGTGTTAAGGTAGGCGATAACTCCACCTACCCTCAACCTTCGCTTACCATGACCAATACCATCATTAAAAATCAGAAAGCCGCAGCCATTTATTCCGTAGGCGGACATATAACAAGTAATAATTGTGTGTTTGCTAATTGCGGACAATATGTGGCTGCCCTTACCAATGGCGGTGCTTACCATTTTGAACAATGTACCTTTGCCAATTACTGGGATGCCAACCCTAATAACGCAAGCAATAGTTCTAACGCCTCCTCTCGAGCCACCCCTTCCATTGCCATCAATAATTTCTATAAAGATGCCAACGATGTCGTTCATCCTAATGCCCTCGTTTCGGCTTACTTTGGCAATTGTATTATTTCTGGCGATTTGGCCGATGAACTTCTCTTCGACTCCGTTGCCACTGTCCCTTTTCATTACACCTTCGACCACTGTATTCTAAAAACAGCATTAGACATAAGCAACCCCGCTCATTATCTTTCCGGCAATATGCAAAATGCCAACCCCGCTTTTAAAGACGCCAATACCAATAATTATAACCTCTCGTCCACTTCTCAGGCCATTAATAATGGTAATACCAGCATCAACGTTCCTCTAGATTTGAACATCAACATGAGAGATTCATACCCAGACATTGGTGCTTACGAGCTTATTCCTTAATGACAGAATACGTAAAAAAATTGTAACAATTGAGTTATTAGACCAATAACTTGAGTTCTTAGACTATTAACTTAGGTTCTTTAATCAAATACTTGAGTTCTTGCTCCAAATACATGAGTTCTTAGACCACTAACTTGAGTTCTTAATCCATTTATTTTAGTTCAAATAAAAAAAGGTCAATTTCAACTCTTTACTACTCCCTATTTTCTGCTCTTTATCCCCATTTTCTATTCCCTTTCTTCTATTCGATGTTAATTATTGTCCGTTGCCTTATACTATTCCCCTTTCTTTAAAAAAACAATCACCCGAAAAAACACTACCTTTGGAAGCTAAATAAACAGAATAATCTCTCTAAAGATGAAATTTAAAACTACATTAATATCGGCTGTTGCCCTGTCGTTTTTGGCAGTTGCGTATATGTCGGCACAATACATTTCAAAAAAAGGCTTAAAAGAAAAGGAAGCTCGACATGAAGGAATGGAAGATGATGCGAACGAGCGTATGAACTATGAATTGAGGCGTTATGCCGACCCTGCAACTGGTAAAATACCGGATAATGTGCGTCAGAAAGAGCTTGCTTTTGCGGCTACATTACCCAATGATGCGGAAGGAAGTAGATCCAACCCACTTGTGTTTGTTAACCGAGGCCCATGGAATGTAGGTGGACGTACTCGTGCTTTTGGTGTGGATGTAAGTAATGAAAACAGATTGCTTGCCGGTTCCTGCTCTGGAGGAATGTGGCTTTCTACAGATGGAGGTACAACCTGGAATATGAGTAATACTGCAGGACAACTAAAAAATGCAAGTTGCTTAGTTCAGGACAAACGCCCGAATCACACCAATGTATGGTATTACGGAAGCGGAGAAGCATACGGTGCTTCTGCTTCGGGTAGCGGAAGTAATTCATATTATTTAGGAGATGGTTTATTTAAATCGATTGACGGAGGAGTTTCGTGGCAACCCATAACAACCACTTCAGGCGGTAATCCAGGAGGATTTACTACAGGCTGGCAATTAGTGTGGGGATTAGCAAACGATGTTTCCGCTCCTGACACTTCATCTGTAGTGTATGCAGCAATTTATGGCGGGGTCTACAAAACCTCAAATGGAGGGACTTCTTGGGCTGCTGTAAAAACAGGAGGCTCGTATTTTACCAATGTGGAAGTTGATACTGCCGGAGTTGTATATATAACTATGTCGGATGACGGAGGTTCAGGAAAGGGAATTTGGCGTTCGGCCAATGGAACAACATTTACAAAAATTACACCTCCAAATTTCCCAACAGCATATAATCGGATTGTTTCAGGAATAAATCCAAACAATAGGAACGAAGTATATTTTATGGCCAATACTCCTGGTTCAGGAAAAGAAGTTTTCGATTATTTAGGAAAACCGCACTGGAACAGCCTTTGGAAATACACTTATCTTTCGGGTAATGGCGACAGTGCCGGAGGTGTGTGGCAAGATTTATCAATAAACCTTCCTAAAACAGGTTCAATATTCGACCATTTTCAGACTCAAGATTCGTATGATATGGTCGTAAAAGTAAAACCTGGTAACTCTAATGTAGTTTATTTAGGTGGAACTAATGTGTATAGGTCTACATCAGCCTTTCAAGATTCGACACATACTACATTTATTGGAGGATATGAACAAAATTCTCATTTACCGGTTATCAATACCTATCTTAACCATCATCCCGATCAGCATTGTATGGAATTTCTTCCTTCAAATCCAGATGTAATGTTCAGTGCAAATGATGGAGGTGTATTTAAAACAACAAACGACACAGCGGTTGCTGTTAGCTGGCAATCGCTTAACAACGGATACCTAACCACAATGTTTTACACTGTAGCTATCGACCATGCTACTCCTAATAACGATATTATTATTGGAGGGGCTCAAGACCAAGGAAGCTGGTATACCAACTCTAGCAATCCTCAAGTACCATGGGTAACACCTCGAAGTGGAGACGGTTCGTATTGTGCTATTGCCGATAATCAAAGTAACTATTACTTTTCTATCCAACAAGGAAAAATGATGAAAGCTACCCTTGATGGGAGTGGTAATATTACCTCTTATGCACGTATAGACCCTCAAGATTTAAAGAAACCTGAATTTATTAATCCCTATACTCTTGACCCGAATAATAATGATATTATGTATTTGGCAGGAGGAAAATATTTGTGGAGAAACAGCAATTTAGCAGGTATACCAATGATTAATAACTGGGATTCGATTAATACCAATTGGACTAGATTTAATGATTCCGTTCCAACTGTTAGCTCAGTAGTTACTGCCGTTACCGTTTGTAAAATACCAGCCAACAGAGTTTACTACGGTACAGACAACAAACGTATTTATCGTGTTGACAACGCCAATGCGGGAACTCCAACCCCTGTGGATATAACATCTACGGCTACTAGTGCAGTATTCCCAGCTGGTGGTTATGTAAGTTGTATTGCTACCGACCCTAGGGATGGAAACAAGTTGATGGCAATATTTTCGAACTATAGTGTATACAGCATATTTTATTCAACTGACGGAGGAACCTCATGGGCAAAAGCAGGTGGAAATCTTGAAGTGTCAGGGGCGGTGAGTCCATCGATTCGTTGGGCTAGTATTATTCCCGTTGCTGACGGAACAGTATATATGGTAGCTACAAGTACAGGATTATACGCCACCGATACACTAACAGGTATCTCCACGACTTGGGTGCAGCAAGGAACAAACTCAATTGGCAATGCAGTTTGCGACATGATTGACTACCGTACTTCCGATGGCTTAGTAGTAATTGCAACTCATGCAAACGGTATTTATTCAACACATGTTACTTCCGTAAATGATATTTTAGGAGTTCAAGATTTGGCTGGAAATAAAAAAGAAATGCAACTTTCTGCTTATCCAAACCCTATGAATTTGTCATCAACCATAGAGTTTACAATTAATAAAAAATCGAAAGTTAATTTGGAAATCTGGGATGAATGTGGACGAATAGTAGAAACCTTAGCAGATGAAAACATGAGTGAAGGTAAACATTCAGTAGTTTTCGACCGAAAAAATCTACAAGCCGGAATCTATTATTACAGTTTGACTGCAGATAATAACCGAAAGACAAAGAAACTAGTTTTAGTGAAATAATTAAAGAGAAAGCAATTTCCGGAAAAGGAGATGGAAGCATCATTTAAATAATATAAGTTCATGACGTTTGATTATTATAGTTGGATAGTTTTACCTCTTATCATTTTCTGTTCGCGAATATGCGATGTGAGTATTGGTACCATCCGTCATGTATTTATTTCAAAAGGCTTCAGAAAGATTGTTCCATTATTAGGTTTCTTCGAAGTTCTGATATGGATAGTTGTTGTGGCTCAGGTTATGAAAAACCTGAATAACTTTGCTTGTTATCTCGCCTGGGCGGGAGGATTTGCTACCGGAACCTTTGTGGGTTTGCAAATAGAAGAAAGGCTGGCACTTGGATTACAAGTTATACGTATTATCACCAACCAAAGCTGCGAAACATTGTTGGAAGCCTTGAAAAAAGAGAATCACGGTGTAACAGTTTTTGACGGACAAGGCAGTGTAGGTCCAGTTAAAATGATATTTACGATTATCAAAAGAAAAAATGTTCAATCTGTAGTGAAGCTTATTCAGGAGCACAATCCTTCTGCTTTTTATTCTATCGAAGATGTTAGAAATGCAAGTCAGGGAGTATTTACGGAAAGTCCGGGAAGTACATTGTCGTCCATGCGTAAATTAATTTCAATCAGAAAAGGAAAATAGTTATTTGCTGTTAGTTATTAGAAAATGAGATTTAAAAGAATTCTATTTCCTGTTTTATTTACTCTGCTCATTCAGTCAGTATGTTTTCTTCCGGCCTATGCTCAGGAACAAAAGCAAACAATAACTCTTGAAAGATTTCAGGCTATGATAAACAGAGATTCGGTTAAGCTGGATGCATTATTAGCAGATGATTTAACTTATATTCATTCGAACGGGATTCTTGAAAATAAGAAAGAGCATATTAGAAATATAATGAGTGGTAAAATCATTTATTTAAAAATGGATATAAAAGAGCAAAGCTCCAAACATTATAATGAGACAGACATAAACAACGGAATTGTGGAAGTAACAGGCAAACTGAACGGCACAGAATTCAAACTGATGTTAAGATTTACGGAAGTGTATAAAAGGAATAAAAACAAATGGCAATTGGTAAACTGGCAGTCGACCAAGATACCTTAATCGGAAAAATATATTTATTTGAAAAAATATTTACATTTGCATTAAACTTTATCATTTCAGTAACGTCATACCAACAAATCAATTTATAACAATTAACTTAAAACAACAAAACAATGAAAGTAAAAAACCTGGTTAAATACCTTGCAGTAGTAGCTACAGTAGGTATTCTTTTTACAGCTTGTAAGAAAAAAACGCAAGATGAAACAGACAAAGACACTTCTGCCGCTGGTGATAATGCATTGGCAGAAGGAACGTACAATGATGTTCATAACATTGCCGATCAAGCAATAAATATGAACTTAACATCCTATATGCCGGTAAGTAGTAACGGAGAAAAAGGAATATGCAGCTCATGCGTATTGAGTATAGTAATTGATACGACTAGTGGTTTATCTCACACCATGCACATTACGTTTGGAAACACAGTTAGTACGGTAAACTGTTTATGTGCAGACGGAAGATACCGCAGAGGAACTATTAATGTAACTTGGCAAGGACATTACCGTGACCCGGGTTCAGTACATAGTATTATTTTCACAGATTATTATGTGAACGACAACCAGATTATGGGCACCAAAACTGTTACCAACAATGGATACAATCAGTCAGGACACTTAACTTTTGGTATTCAAGTTAACGGAACGATAATAAAAGCAAACAATGGAGGAACCATCACTTGGAACTCTACTCGCACCCGTGAATGGATAGCTGGAGAAAATACGGCAATATGGTCAGATGATGTATATTTAATTACAGGTTCTGCAAATGGAACTAATGCATTAGGTAATTCTTACACCGCTTCAATCAACACACCATTGCGCAGAGAATTGAGCTGTCGTCATTTTGTAAGCGGTTCGTTCCAAATAACACCAAGCGGAAAAGCTACCCGTTACATCGACTACGGAAATGGTGCTTGCGATGATCAGGCAACTGTTACCATCAACGGTAATACATATACTATCACATTACATTAATAAAAGTAGATACAAAAAAAATCCCTTTAGTGAATTCGCTAAAGGGATTTTTTTGTTTCTATTTCTTGCTTTTATATTCGTATTCCATCAAAAGTAAATCAATATCTTTCATCAATTGATTCATATCTCTAGAATCAGTTCCATCATAAAAACCTCTGATTCGTTTGTCCATATCAATTAAGGCGAAATTTTGAGTATGAATAAAATCATCCGGGCCTCCGTCTCCCTGCTCGGCAGTAAGTAAATATCCGGTGCGTGTAATGGCATACAATTCTTTTTTACTTCCTGTAACAAAGTTCCACTGACAGGCATCTGCATTATGTTTTATGGCATAAAGTTTCAATTGTGCAACTGTATCTATTTCCGGGTCGACAGTATGAGATAAGAATTTCACTTTGGTATTTCCCTTAAATTTTTCATACACTCTCTCCATCTGATTACTCATGATAGGGCAAATGGTATGACAAGTAGTAAAAAAGAAATCGGCAACATAAACACTACCGTTATAATCTTTTTCCGTAATTGTTTTTCCATCCTGATTAGTAAAACTGAAATTACCGATTTTGTGATAAGTGGTATCGCTTCCTTTTTCTTTGGCTTCGTATACCTTTTCTCCATAAATAGGAAGATAACGAAGAGGCTTGTTTTTGTTGTTTACAAAATAAAGATACACAAAAATGGTGCAAGCTGTTAGTAATAAAAACATGTTGAAATATTTCATTTTCATAATTACAAATGTTGAAGGTTATAACTGGTATATGCGCTATAAATATGTTGAATCATTTTATACTTTCAATTTCACTTTTAAGAAACGCGAAAGTAAGTTTCTTTTCGTAAAAACGTTTTACTTTAAGTTTATTATTTAGAATTAAAGTAGCAGGAAGTGCCCCGCTCCACTGTTCCGAAATTTTAGGGATAAAATAATTCCCATTGGTTTCGTCAAGTAAAACCACTTCGGACTGTACTTTTCTTTTATTCATAAAAGGCAAAAGTTTAGTTGCTAAATCTTCTTTAAAATCCATACTTACCAGCAATACTTTCACTTTAGCACTGATATACACTTTACCTATACTATCGAACTCCGGAAGTTCTTTAACACAGGGAGAACACCAGGTGGCCCAGAAATTAATAATAAAGGTAGTATCCGAATTAGTGTTCATTCGTTTTTCCAAATCGGTAATTTTAATAACACTCACTTGCTGAGCAAGGCTATCGGAATTACAGGCCATGGCAAGTAAAAGAACTATACTGAAATAAAAGAAGGTTTTACTTTTCAAAAAAAAAGAATTAATGATTCGGTCCAAAGGTATTTATTATTCCAATTGCTAAACTTTAATTAAACCCCGTTTTTATTGTTTTATTTTCTAATTTTGACCTGCAATTTTAAGAATGATATGTACGAGCATCCAATTGATATATATAAAATAATTCCTCCTCCCATTATTACAGCCGGTGTTTATTATTTTGTAACAGATAGCGGGGTGGAATATGAAGTTCGTTTTGGGCGGAGACAGGACAATATTCTTCATGCAACTATCGTTTTCGGTGTGCGCAATGAGGAGTACGATGGTGAAGAATATTCTCTTACCAACAAAGGCGAGTTATACCGAGTAATGCATACCATAGTGGAAGTGGTTAAAATGTTTATGGAACATCATCCAAAAATGGTTACTTACGAATTTACCGGTCTTGCCAAAGCAGATGAGCCGGAGCATAAATTAACGGCTCGCATTAATTTATACAAACGATACTTGCCTGACATTTTCAATAACGAATGGAAATTTGATTACTCGGGAGGGAATACAATAATGATTAATCGAGTTAAATAAAATTAAAATGCCGGAGTTGATAATCAACTCCGGCATTTTTGTACTAACACTTCACAAACCTTACTTTTTATTTTTATCTTTTTCCTTTTCTTTTTCCAGCATATCAATAAATCCATCCAACTGATCGCTGTCTATTCGTTTTGCTTTTATTATCTTATTTTCATCCAATAAATAGATAACAGGAGTACTGTAAATGTCATAAATCTTCTTGGTCACAGCTCGGCTGTATTCGTCAGGCTGATGAACATTTATCCAATGCATTTTATTTTCTCGCATAAACTTTCGCCATTCTTCGGGCTTATCCTCTGTTTCCACAGCGTATACTTCCACTCCTTTAGCCTTAAGTTTAGAATTATAAATATCCACTAGTTTAGGAACTTCTTTTTTGCAGTGAGAACAACCATGATCCCAGAAAATAACCACCGTGTATTTTGCTTTTACATCATACAGCGACATGCTTTTCCCTAACGAATCTGGCATATTTATCCCCGGTGCTTTTTTGCCCAACAAAAGTGGCCCAATGGTATTGATCCTATCATTCATTTTATAACGATGTGTAGAATCTACCCAATCCGATTCTTTAAGGTATTTTACCACCATGTGATAGAATACAGCATCAAAGCCCATTATTTTCGAATCTTCGTAGGTATAGGTTAGCCAATACACCACATATTTAAACACTTCTTTGTTGGCTCTTGCTTTTGTTACCAAATAATCACAAGAAATATTAATAGAATCAGGTGTTTGTGGAGTTAATTTCTCCATGTATTGTTTCATTTTGTTCCCGAAAATAGGAGTACGCAACAGGCGGTCGTCACTAAAATCGAAGTTATCCCAGAAATGTGTTTTGAAATAGCGATACGCAAATGTAGAGTCTTTACGTCCGTTTGATAAGATTGGTGCTTCAGGAATTTCGGTTTCTTCCATTGCTTTAAATAGTTTTGCAACAAACGACTTTGGATTGTTTTTGATAAAACTCAATTTGTAGTTTTTAACATCACTGTCGATGGCTACCAATTTATCCTGATAAATTTTTATCGAATCATCACCTTTTTTAAATGATGTCATTTTGTTGTGCAAAGGCTCCACCTTTTTTTGCATACCCGACATGTAATTCTGATAGTCGTAAAAGAACTTATTTTCTTCCGAACCTTTTGGCTTCATGTTCTTGATAAAATCAAGAGTATCGGTTTCTAACGAAAAATTCTGATTGGCATCCATTACAAAATCAAAATACTTGTTTTTGTTGGGCGGAACAAAGAGATAAATTCCTTCCGGAAGTTTTTCTATTCCCTTAAAAATGGCCACACCTTTGGCGTCCACTTTTACCGAATCTTTGATGTATTGTTTATCGCCATAATAATTTGCTAAAAGACACTTATCGCCTTCTTTCAATCCTTTGGCGGTAATTTTAATGGTATACCCATCTGTATTGCCTGCCATCGCAATGGCCGATGAGAACATTGTAAATGTGATGAATGTTTTAGTAAATACTGAATTCATAAATATTATTTTATTAATTTTTTTACGAGTTAACCCGCCTTCCTAACAATTTTTGCGCCAAAAATACTGAATAAATTAAAAATTTATCCGTTCTCCTTAAAACTCCCTTTAAACGAAAAGAAATTAACACCCTCTGCTCCTATCGTACTGTCGGCATGAAGGTGGCCATTTTCTTTGGTTTTAATAACCAGAGACATTACAACCTGAGGGTTGGTAACCGGATTAAGAACAGCCACAAATTTTATATTATCTCCCGTTACCATGGTCAGTTGTTTACCGGTAATGCGCTCCACCGTTTCTTTTACCATCTGAGTTAAACATACTCCCGGAGCTATCGGATTTCCCGGAAAGTGGCCGTTGTATATTTTATGTGCGGCATTCATTTCAATGCTTACC
Source organism: uncultured Bacteroidota bacterium (assembly GCA_903926385.1). Lineage (GTDB taxonomy): Bacteria > Bacteroidota > Bacteroidia > 2-12-FULL-35-15 > 2-12-FULL-35-15 > 2-12-FULL-35-15. Next base: position 108,997 of record CAIYIS010000048.1, on the reverse strand, counting down.
GTATATTTTTCTCCACTTTCTATATTGGTAATTTTAAAAAAGTCGTTGAGTAACATGTGTCAATTTTTTAGATATCTTAATGGAATAAGTTTATTACTTATTCCTCACTTATTTTTTTATCAAATTGTAATTTTTAAACTCTCCAATGTGCACACCTGTGTTTTGATAAATATAATTCAAAATGCGTTTGCGCAAACTTTGCTTTTTCCCTTTTGTAGGGTCGAACGAAAAAGTCCAGTTAAGGCGTTTCAGTCGTTGTTCCATCACTTTGGGATGTGTGCCCTTAAATTTGGCCACCGAGTCTATCTGAGAATAATCGAACTCGTCTACCTTTGGAATATTTTCTTCCACCCATTTATCATCGTGCCATAGCTTATGAAACTCCAGTTGTTTTTTCTGCATAGCTTCCGGTTGTTTCACCCATCCGTAGTGATAAATACAGGCATCCACAAACACCACATCTAGCTTTACATCCTTGCCTTTTCTAAAACTCATGGCATCTTTGTAAGAATAAAAATCGGGATTATTTTTTATTACCCTAATTTCCTTTTTGTTCCAGTTGCGCGAATCGGCCACGTAATCGTACGAACCATAAAAATTAATATGCTCAAACAACAAACCATCCACATCTTTGTCGTCCTTATACTTTATCATGGCTTGTTTTATATTATCAAGGTATTTTTCGTGAATTACTTCATCTCCCTGAATATAAAAACACCAGTCTGTATCGGCCGAAATAGCTCTGAAAGCCTTATTCGTTTCGTCCGACAACACCCTTCCTCCTTCTCTCAGCGTTTCGTCCCAAACAGTTTCGATAATGCGCAACTTGGGCGAATTAATAGACTTTATATAATTCAGTGTGTCGTCATCCGACTTGCCCACAGCCACCACAAACTCATCGCATACCGGTAATATAGAAGTGATGGCTTCTATAACAGGGTAATCAAATTTTAATGCGTTTTTTATAAACGAAAATCCCGATACTTTCATTTAGTTTTTAGTTGTTATAGCCTCACCCCTGCCCTCTCTCCAAAAGGGAGAGAACAGTTTTGTGAAGTCTATTGTTTATTTATTTCTGGTTTTCAATTTATCTAATATGGTATCTATTTGCGCCTCTTCCCTCCTTACTTAGCTTGTTTACTCGAAAGCAATTTTTGTAAAAAAGTAGTTGGATAAAAATAAAAACCACTCACTTTATTTTTAAAACTTCTCAATGTAGTTCGCGGAGTAACCTCTATGCGTCTTATCTGAAACATATCTGCACCAAACTCTTTAGGCCCTGTGCTGGTGCTTACGGCATACAAAAAACCCGCATCACGCGTAGCTTTTTTAACCTCTTCGTTTATTCCTCCAAACGGATAAGCAAAACTAAGTGCCTTTTTCCCTGTCAGTCTTTCCACATCCTCCCGGCATCCTTTTATCTCTTCTCTTCTCTCCTTTTCGGTGCATTTGCTCAAATCCACATGCGACCGTGTATGCCCTCCCATTTCTATCCCATATCGGCTCATGGCCTCTTTCATACTTTCGGTCATCATCTTTAGTTTAGGCTCCCCTTCTTTCACACCCCAGGCATTATGGTCGGCATGAGTTACCAAATAAATCACCGCCTTAAAACCATATTTTTTAAGTATCGGAAACATCAGCGTGTAATTATCCTCATACCCGTCATCAAACGTTATAATCACTTTTTTGTTCAAATCCATTTTCGGATTATCGTGCAATTGGGCAAACGTTATGGTTTCGAAACCTTCCGTTTTCAGGTAATTCATCTGCGCATCAAAATCCTTTTCCCATACATGTATCTTATGGTTTCCGCGAGGCATTTCTTTATTAACCACCCGATGATACAACAACACCGGCAAACTATAAACTCCTTCCTGCTCTTTTTTCATTCTTTTTTATTTCGACCGCAAATCTAATTAAATTTACTTCATTGCATAAAGTTTAAAGTTCAAAGTTTCGGGTTTCCGAAAAAATCGGGGAGGACGCTAATCTTGGAAAGGAAGACGGTAATCCAAGAAAGGAGGACGGTAATCCAAGAAAGGCGAACGGTAATCCAAGATTCACATCCTTCCCGAAAAACTCTTCCCCTACTTTGCATCAAAGATGGACAATTAAAGTATATACTTATAAAATAAGATGTAAAAACATTTAGGAAGCACATGTGCAACGGTTAGAAATCCGAAAAAGAGGGTCAGCAATACGTACTAGAGAGTCAGCAGTACTTACTGGAGAGTCGGTAGTGCGCACTGGCGGGTCAGCAGTATGTACTGAAGTGCTAGTGGTTATCATAGGAGGTCAACAGCTAATTATCTATAAAGAATCAGAAATTGGTGATGAGAAATAAGGAAATAAGGAAATTAACTACAGAAAAGTAGACGAAAAAGGAAGTTTTCAGGCAGCGAGGACGAATTGAAATAATTGACAAGAAGGATAGAGAACAATTAGAGAAAAAAGGATTGCCGCTTTGTATTTATTCTTTAATAAAAAATATCAGCAATTTTGATTTTGCTAAATTACTTGGCAGAATACTGTTTTATTAAAATGTAATTTTGTAAAAAAAATCAGAAACTATGGAAGAAGAAGTAAAAACAATAGGACTACAAATACACTATGTAACCAACCACAGAAGAGGAAGTAATGATTTCAAAAACTTGCAAGAATTAAAAATATGGTTGGATAATCATCCTAAATTTAGTGAAGCGCTAGGATACACAAAAGGGGAAAAGAGCAATTCGGAGAAGTGAAATAGCCGCATTTACTTTTGTAAACTACAAATAGCCTCCCATATCGGTTTTAACGTGGTGGCGGTGTCCCTGACAATCTTTTTTGCCGCTGGCGCAGGAACAAAAAGAGGCAACCGTAAACACGATTGCCACTATTATTATTCGGGTATTCATTACTTATTTTATTAATTAAAATGCTGCAATTTTTTCGGACATATACTGACCGCTTTTTAATTTGCCAACAATTTTAGAGAATGCATCGATAGTGTAATTAACATCATCCATTGTATGCACTGCTGTAGGGATAATACGAAGTATGATAACACCTTTTGGCACCACCGGATAAACCACCATAGAGCAGAAAATATTGAAATTTTCGCGCAGGTCGAGAATAAGATTAGTTGCTTCGGGTATCGAACCATTCATAAATACAGGCGTTACCGGAGAATTGGTAAGTCCTATTTCAAAACCGGCTGAACGCAATCCGTTTTGTAAAGCATGAGTAATTTCCCACAATTTAGCTTTGTATTCCGGATGATTACGCATCAACTCAATACGCTTAAGTGCTCCAATAACAAGCGGAGTAGGCAATGATTTAGCGAAAATCTGAGAACGCATATTGTAACGCAAATATTCTATAATATGTTCTTCGCACGAAATAAAACCACCTATCAAGGCAAACGATTTGGCAAACGTTCCGAAATAAATATCTATTCCATCCTGACAACCTTGCTCCTGCCCTGTTCCTCCTCCTGTAGCTCCCATTGTTCCGATACCATGTGCATCGTCAACAAACAAACGAAACTTGTATTTTTTCTTTAATTCTACTATTTCTTTCAATCTTCCCTGACGTCCGCTCATTCCGAAAACACCTTCGGTAATAACCAGTATAGAACCATTTTGTTCTTCGGCCAGTTTGGTGGCACGTTGCAATTGTTTTTCGCAATCTTCAATATCGTTGTGTTTGTAAACATAACGTTTACCCATGTGCAAACGAACCCCATCCAAAATACAAGCATGAGCTTCGGCATCGTAAACTATAACATCACGTCTATCCACCAGGCAGTCGATAGCAGACACCATAGCCTGATAACCAAAATTACAAAGAATAGTACTTTCTTTACCCACAAAAGCTGAAAGTTCGCGCTCCAGTTGTTCGTGATAATCGGTGTTACCACTCATCATACGAGCACCCATAGGCTGAGCAAAACCAAACTGTGCAGCTGCATCGGCATCGGCTTTTCTCACTTCGGGATGATTGGCCAATCCCAGATAATTATTCAAACTCCAGTTTAATCTCGACTTTCCTCTGAAAATCATGCGAGGGGCGATATCCCCTTCGAGTTTTGGAAATGTGAAATAACCATGCGATTCTTTGGCATGCATCCCTATCGGACCACGGTTTTCTTTAATCTTTTCAAATAAATCTTTCATAATACGTTGTAATAGCTTTTTTATAAAGTTGAGGCGCAAAATTAATCTATTGTAGCTTATTGTCAATAAATTTCTTTGTAAAATTCAATAAAATAATAAACTGTGTTGTATTTCAACCAAAAAACTTATCTTTGCACCCGTTTTATGCAGAAAAAAATAATTTACATATCATTATTGGTGATGGCAACATTCACTTTACTGTCGTGTCATCGTCAGGAAAAGGTGTACGAATCTACTAGTACCGGTGGGAAACACAAGCGTTTTGATATAACACTTGGTAAGTTTAACAAGTTGGTAAAAAGTTCGGATATGGAAGCTAAATATACAGCTGCTGTTAAGTACTTTAAAGACGAAGATTATACCAAAGCTTTAACCCTTTTCGAAGAGTTGATGAGTGTGTACAGAGGTACCGAAAAAGGGGAAGAAGTGCATTATTATTATGCTTACTGTAACTATAATTTAGAAGATTATATTTTGGCCGGATATCAGTTTCGTAACTTCGCTAAGAACTATCCCAACAGTGTGCATACCGAAGAATGTGCTTTTATGAATGCTTATTGTTTTTATATCAATTCGCCTGAGTATAGCCTGGATCAGATAGACACTAAGCTTGCTATTAAAGAGTTTCAACGATTCACCAATCAATATCCTAAAAGCACTCGTATTGCTCAGTGCAATGATTTGCTGGATAAACTAAGAGGTAAGCTGGAACGTAAAACATACGAAAATGCTGTCTTGTATTACAACATGGGTGATTATAAAGCAGCTATTACAGCCATGGGAAACTATTCAAAAGATTTTCCGGAGACAAAACATACAGAAGAAGTACATTATAAAATCATCAAATCGTATTACTTGCTTGCGCTAAACAGTATTGAATCGAAAAAACAGGAACGTTTTAAAGCTGCCTGCGATGCCTATTTAAAATTTGTGGATACATTTCCAAAAAGTACTTATTTAAAAGAAGCCGAAACGGTTTACACAAGTGCTCTGAAAAGCCTTGAAAAGTTTAACAAACCTCAATCGTAATAAGGTTAGGGAAAAAATAAAACAGAATCACTAATAATTAATAATAAATACAATAATGGATTACAAAAAAACAACAGCCGATTTAACAACCACTACAAGAGATTTAAGAAATCTGGATGGCAAAACAGGTAACATTTACGAAAGTATTGCTATCATATCTAAACGTGCCAACCAAATCAGTTCTGAAATAAAAGAAGAGTTGACTAACAAGCTGGCTGAATTTGCTTCTACAACAGACAATTTAGAAGAGATTTTTGAAAACCGTGAACAAATTGAAATTTCTAAATTCTATGAGCGTATGCCAAAACCATCGCTTATTGCTATTCAGGAATTTTACGAAAACAAAATCTATTCTCGTAACCCTTCTACAGAAGGACAAAAATAAGAATTTCGGATTATTTGATTCTGGATTCAGGATTAAAGAAGAGTAAAACCAATTGCATTCATCTTTAATTCTGAATCCTAAATTTTTTAACGATGCTGCGAAATAAAAATATCATTGTTGGTGTAACAGGCAGTATCGCTGCTTACAAGTCAGCATTGCTAATACGCCAGCTTGTTAAAGAAGGCGCAAATGTCAAAGTTCTGATGACATCAGCAGCCACACAGTTCATCACCCCACTTACCCTTTCCACACTTTCCAAAAACCATGTACTTCTTGATTTTGCTAAACCCGATTCGGGCGAATGGAATAATCATGTGGAACTTGGCTTATGGGCAGATGCTTTGGTGATAGCTCCAGCATCGGCCAATACAATAGCCAAAATGGCAAACGGCATTTGCGATAATCTATTACTTGCTGTTTATCTTTCAGCTCGTTGTGAGGTGTATCTTGCACCAGCCATGGATTTGGATATGTACAAGCATGCTGCAACAACAGACAATCTGAAAAAGCTTGCTTCTCGTGGAAATAAAATAATTAATCCAGGAAACGGTGAACTGGCCAGTGGCCTTTATGGAGAAGGACGTATGGCTGAGCCAGAAGAAATAGTTGATTTTCTAAAAAAAGAACTTTCTAATAACCTTCCGCTAATCGGGAAAAAAGTGATGGTAACGGCAGGCCCCACTTACGAACCAATAGACCCGGTTCGTTTTATAGGTAATTATTCTTCCGGAAAAATGGGATTTGCCATTGCAGAAGTACTTGCCGATAAAGGTGCAGATGTAACACTTATCTGTGGTCCCAATAGTTTAAACACGATTAACAAAAACATAAATAGAATAGATGTCACTACAGCCGAAGAATTATTTCAGAATGCTGTTCGTCATTTTCAATCCTGCGACATAGCCATCCTTTCGGCTGCTGTGGCAGATTACAAACCTGCTGATGTGGCTGCACAGAAAATTAAGAAAACCACAGCTTCAAAAAGCATAGAATTGGTTCCTACCAAAGATACCCTTGCCGAACTAGGCAAACTGAAAAAAGCAAAACAAATGCTCATTGGATTTGCATTGGAAACAGAGCATGAAGTGGAAAATGCAAAAAGTAAAATCAAAAGAAAAAATTTAGATTTTATTGTTTTAAATTCGCTGAATGATAAAGGTGCCGGTTTTAAAACAGACACAAATAAAATTTCTATAATTGATAAATACAATAAAATTACTACTTTTGGATTAAAGAATAAGAAAGAAGTGGCTAAAGATATAGTGGCTTATATTATAAAAACTAAAACCAAAAAGACAACATAAGTGGTGCGCAAAATAAGTTTAATACTCGTATTAATTGCCTTAGTAAATGCCTCGTTAGCTCAGGAACTAAACTGTAAAGTAACGGTTAACTCCGACCAGATACAGGGTTCGGACAAGCATATTTACGAAACGCTGAAAACAGCTATTTTTGAATTTATGAATAACCGCAAATGGACCAGCGAAGTGTTTAAAGCAGAAGAGCGCATCGAATGCAATATTCTAATCAACATTTCCGATCGTCCGTCAGCAGATAAATTCACTGCTAGTATACAGGTAGCGGCCAACCGCCCTATTTATAAATCATCTTATAATTCGCCTTTATTTAATTATAACGACAAAGAATTTACTTTTACCTATATCGAAAATCAATCTCTCGATTTTTCTGAAAACGCCTATAGTACTAACCTTACATCGGTACTTGGGTTTTATGCTTACTTCATCATTGGTATGCAATACGATACTTTTTCGATGAATGGTGGTACTGCTTATTTACAAAAAGCACTGAGTGTAGTAAACAATGCTCAAAGCACAGAAGATAAAGGATGGAAAGCTTTTGACGGAACTAAAAACAGATACTGGTTAGTAAATAACATGCTGGATGCATCGTTTATTCCTCTGCGCGAATGTTTGTATAACTATCACCGCAAAGGATTAGACATGATGGTGGATAATAAAGAAACCGGAAGAGCTACTATACTCGAAAGTATAGATAACCTCAAAAAAATTCATGAAATAAAACCTCTTTCATTTAGTTTGCAAGTATTTTTTATTGCCAAGTCAGAAGAAATCATCAATATTTTTTCAGGAGGATTTCCTGATGAAAAAGCCAAAATGGTGGCTACTTTAAACGAAATAGATCCCACAAACAGTAATAAATATCAAAAGATTATCGGCAATTAATTCAGTTCGTAACTTTTTCATATCACTTCATTCATCACAGCCTGTTAAATATTTAATTTAGCGACTCAGAAAACAGGAACTATGCTCAATCATTTATCCGTTCAGAATTACGCATTAATAGACAAACTCGAAATTGATTTTTCGAATGGTTTAACTATTATTACCGGTGAAACAGGAGCAGGAAAATCAATATTACTGGGTGCTCTGGCTCTTATTGCCGGAAGTCGTTCGGATGCGCAAACATTGCTGGATAAAACAAAAAAATGCATTGTCGAAGTAACGTTTAATATCAAAGGTTACGCATTAAAAGATTTTTTTGATGAGCATGAACTGGATTACGAAAACACCACTACATTAAGAAGAGAAATAAATCCGGAAGGAAAATCGAGAGCATTTATTAACGACACACCTGTTACCCTGGCTCAATTAAAAGAACTGACTGCTTACTTAATAGACATCCATTCTCAGCACGAAACACTATCGCTTAACGGTAGCGAATTTCAGTTGTCGGTGATTGATGCATTTGCTGCACACGATGATTTGCTGAATGAATATGAAGGCAATTTTAAACAATTCAAACTGCTCGAAAAAAAATTAACCGAGTTGACTGAAAAAGAAATTCAGGCAAAAAAAGAATTGGATTATTTTCAATTTCAGTTTGACGAACTGGAAGAAGCCCGACTTAAATCGGACGAACAGCAGCTCACAGAGCAGGAATTAGAAACACTTAACAATGCAGAAGAAATAAAACTCAATCTTTCGAAAGCCGCGTTTGGATTGAACGGAAGTGAACAAAATATTCTGTCATCGCTCAACGAACTGAAAATACTTATTGCTTCTATTTCTAAATTTAAACCGGAGATTGAAGAACTCAGAAGCAGATTTAATAGCTCATATATTGAACTAAAAGATATAGCCAACGAACTGGAAAACCAAGAACAGGAAATAATTTTCGACCCAAAACGCATTGAATATCTTACTGCCCGACTGGACGAAATTTACCGACTGGAACAGAAACATCAGGTAAAAACAATTGATGAATTAATTGCCATAAAAGATGAACTGAGTAGTAAACTTCAGGATTTTTCATCGTTGGAAACAGAAATAGAAAAAGTAAAAAAGGAACTCAGTGGTGCAGAAAAAACACTGCAAACTCAGGCTAAGAAGATATCGGCCGACCGTAAAAAAGTAATTCCGAAAATAGAAAAAGAAGTAGCTGCCCTCCTATCGGCTCTATCGATGCAAAATGCACAATTAAAAATTGAGCAAACCGAACTAAATACGTTAGGTAAAAACGGTATGGATAAAATTAATTTCCTTTTCTCAGCCAATAAAGGCAGCGACTTTAAGGAATTAAACAAAGTGGCTTCGGGTGGAGAATTATCGCGACTGATGTTATGCATCAAATCGCTGATAGCGCAAATGACTTCGTTGCCTACCATTATTTTTGATGAGATAGACACGGGTGTATCGGGCGAAATAGCCGATAAAGTAGGAAGTATAATGACCCAGATGGCAAAAGCCATGCAGGTGATTACCATTACTCACTTGCCGCAGATAGCAGGCAAGGGTCAAAATCATTTATTTGTTTACAAAGAAGAAAAAAACAATAAAACATTTAGTGCTGTAAAAAAACTAACTGCAGACGAACGAATTCAGGAAATAGCTAAAATGCTCAGTGCAGGCACTCCAACAGCAGCGGCAATAAGTAACGCAAAAGAACTTCTGAGAACTTAAACAATTTACTATATTTGTATCCCCAAAACAAAGGAAAAATTATGTCATACAATTTACTAAAAGGAAAACGAGGAATTATTACCGGAGCATTGGATGAAAATTCAATTGCATGGAAAGTGGCTGAAAAAGCGCACGAACAGGGAGCTGTATTTGTTTTAACAAATGCCCCTATTGCTAAACGAATGGGCGATATTGATATATTAGCCGAAAAAACCAATTCGCAAATTATACTTGCAGACGCAACTAATGTGGATGATTTGACTAATTTGTTTACCAAATCTCAGGAAATTTTAGGTGGTAAAATTGATTTTGTTTTGCATTCTATCGGAATGAGTGTAAATATCAGAAAAAACATTCCTTACACCGACCTCAACTATGACTACTTTATGAAAGGGATTGATGTTTCGGCTATGTCGTTACACAAAATGCTAAGTGTTGCCAAAAAAATGGATGCCATCAACGAATGGGGCTCTGTGGTTGCACTTACGTATATGGCTGCTCAACGTACCTATCCGTTTTATACCGACATGGCCGATATTAAAGCTATGCTCGAATCGATAGCTCGTAGTTTTGGATATCAATACGGATTAGAGAAAAAAGTACGTATCAATACCGTTTCACAATCGCCAACCAAAACCACTGCAGGAAGCGGTATTAAAGGCTTTGACGATTTTTATGATTTTGCTGACCGTGTTGCTCCGCTTGGAAATGCTTCGGCTGCTGCTTGCGCAGATTACTGCATCACTTTGTTTTCGGACCTTACACGTATGGTTACAATGCAAAATCTTTTCCACGATGGAGGTTATTCTTCTACCGGTGCAAGTAAAGATGTAATGGAAAATCTGGGACCAAGAAAATAAACATTCAACAGTTTTTTTGATAAAAAAAGCGGGAAGTAAAATTTACTTCCCGCTTTTTAATTTTTCATCTTCTTGAAGGTTTACATCCCTCTTTCTTTATCCAGATACGATTGTACCACATCAATGGCGTTATCTATCACATCGCTCAAGGCAGTAATAAATGCTCCGGGTTTGGCCAGTGTTAAAGCATGTTTCAGAGCTTCCACTTCTTTCGGTATGTATTCGTACGATTGGTTAGGGTTTACTTCTTTAATCCCTTCTACCAGTAGTTTCACTATTTCTTCGGCTTGTCGTCCTCTCAAAAATTTATCCTGACGAATAATAATATGGTCGAACATACGAGCCGAAATGCGTCCTAAATCGCGAATATCGTCATCTCTTCTGTCGCCCGTGCCCGTAATTATTCCCACTTTATAAGGCGATTCAACAGTAGATAAAAACTCTCTGATACCGTTAAAACCATCGGCATTATGAGCAAAATCTATCATCACTTTGTAATCTTTAAAATCAAAAATATTCATTCGGCCGGGAGTTTGAGCCGAAGATGGAATAAATGTTTCGAGACTCATACGTATGTCTTCGATGGTAAAACCGTAAACAAACGAAGCAAGAGTAGCGGCCATAACATTATAAATCATAAACGAAACCCGCCCTCCGAAAGTTAATGGAATGGTAGTAACTTTTTCTACTCTGAATTTCCAGTCGCCTTTTTTAATGGTGATGTAACCATTTTCATAAATACAGGCAATGCCTCTGTTTTTGCAATGTTCAACAATTACCGGATTATTTTCGTCCATACTGAAATAGGCCAATTTGCAATCGGCTTCTTTGCCTATCGCCACACAGTGGGGATTATCGGCATTGAGCACAGCATAGCCATCGCGTTTTACCGCTTGCACCACCACACCTTTTACCTTGGCCATTTCTTCCAATGTATTGATATCCGAAAGTCCCATGTGGTCGGCTTGAATATTAGTAACCACAGCCACATCGCATCTTCCGAATCCCAAACCGGCACGTAGTATTCCTCCTCTTGCTGTTTCGAGCACAGCAAACTCCACAGTAGGGTCTTTGAGAATAAACTCAGCACTTACCGGCCCTGTGGTATCTCCTTTGGTAAGCATGGAGTTTCCTACATATATACCATCCGAAGTAGTAAACCCAACTTTATATCCATTGTTTTTTACAATATGAGAAATCAAACGAGTGGTGGTGGTTTTTCCGTTGGTGCCGGTTACCGCAATAATAGGAATACGACACGACTTTCCGTTAGGATACAACATATCAATAACCGGAGCAGCCACATTGCGAGGCAAGCCTTGTGCCGGAGCAAGGTGCATCCTGAATCCGGGAGCTGCATTCACTTCGAGCACTACTCCACCGGTAAGTTCGAGTGGTTCTGATAAGTTAGAAGCCATAATATCAATACCGCAAATATCTAATCCGATAACACGAGAAATACGTTCGCAGATAAACACATTATGAGGATGCACAATATCTGTTATGTCGGTAGATGTTCCTCCGGTACTCAGGTTTGCTGTTCCTTTCAGGTAGCACTTTTCGCCTTTGTTCAATATCGTTTCGAGGGTATAATTTGCTTTGGCCAGCTGTTCGGTTGTTTCGCGGTCTATGCTTATTTCGGTAAGCACATTTTCGTGACCATAGCCTCTGCGCGGATCTTTATTTTCCGTTTCGATTAATTGTTCAATTGTGGAAACACCATCGCCTACTACATGAGCAGGCTCGCGCAATGCAGCAGCAATAAATTGATGATTGATGACCAATACCCTGAAATCGTAACCAACAATAAACCGTTCGATAATAATTTTTCTGGAATATTTTTTTGCATGTTCGTAAGCGGCTACTGCTTCCTCCATTGTTTTTACATTGATAGAAGCCCCCTTACCATGATTGCCATCCAGAGGTTTGAACACTAAAGGGAAACCTATTTTTTCAACGGCATCATCCAGGTCTTCGACACGAGAGATACAAACACCTTTGGCCACTGGAATGGCTGCATCATGCAACAAACGTTTGGTTTCATCTTTATTACTTGCCAAATCCACAGCAATAGAACTGGTATGATTGGTCATAGTAGCTCTGAAACGAACCTGATTTTTACCATACCCTAATTGCACAAGCGATTGCCCGTCTAAACGAATGAAAGGAATATCTCTGGCCACAGCTTCATCTATAATAGAAGCAGTACTTGGCCCGAAACGAACATCTTCTCTCAGTTCGCGCATGGCACGAATATCTGTATCGAGGTCGTATTTTTCTCCTTTTATCAATGTTTCGGCAATGCGCACAGCTGCTTTGGCCGCAAATGTTCCCACGGCTTCTTCCATATACGAAAACACTACATTATATACACCTTCTTTACCAGTGCCTCGTGTACGGCCAAATCCGCACTCCATACCTGCCAGGGTTTGAATTTCGAGAGCAATGTGTTCGATAACATGGCCCATATAGGTTCCTTCTTTTACCCTCAGAAAAAAACCACCTTCTACATTAGGAGAACAACGGTGAGACATCATTCCCGGAAAAAGAAGTTGAAGATTTTCCAGAAACCCTTCAATCTTGTTGGTTGACTTGTGTTCCAGCTCTTCTATGTCGAGCTTCATCACAATTAATTTCTTCCTGCGAATGGACCAGTAGTTAGGGCCCCTCATTACTTTAATCTCTACTATCTTCATTTTGTTCGGGTCTAAATTTTAGTCAAAGTAATAAAATAAATCTTACATACCGAAACAAATTGATAACTATATTGATTTTGTTGATAGAAAAGTATATTTATTTTTTTGACAACACATAAAGCCCTTAAATTTGCGCCCCATAAACCAATAAAAAAACAGAATGGATATTCCTAAAGGAAAATTAATATCAGTAGGGGGAAGCGAAGATAAAGGCACAGGCATAGAGCCCAACTTTGAACCGAAAGCGCATTTGCATTTTTTCGAATTCGGAATTTTAAAACGCATACTTTCGGAAATGAAAGGCAACGATTCGTTGGTAGAAGTTATTACCACAGCATCGCAAATACCAGAAGAAGTTGGAGAAAATTATATCCATGCATTCGGAAAACTGGGATGTAAAAACATAGGTGTAATTCACATTAAAAACAGAGAAGATGCCCTAAATCCGGAATATTTGGAAAGAATAAAAAAGGCGGATGGAGTAATGTTTACGGGAGGTAATCAACTTAGGTTGACAATGATTTTCGGAGGCACAGAGTTTCTGGAAATTATTCACGACAGATACCAAAACGAAAATTTTGTGATTGCCGGAACCAGCGCAGGAGCCATGGCTATGAGCAATACCATGATTTATCAGGGAAGCAGCACAGGTGCATTGCTTAAAGGTGAAGTTAAAATTACTACAGGGCTGGCGTTTATGAAAGATGTAATTATCGATTCGCATTTTGTAACACGTGGCCGATTTGGCCGATTGGCACAGGCTGTGGCCGCTAATCCGGGTTGTATAGGAATAGGTTTGGGAGAAGATACAGGTGTGTTGGTAACCGAAGGAAATAAAATGGAAGCAATTGGTTCGGGATTGATTTTGATTTTTGACGGACACAGTATTCGTCACTCTAACATTGCCGATATTGAAGATGGAGCGCCTATTTCGATTGAAAACCTTATTGTGCATGTTATGGAAAAAGGTAATATGTATTATCTGAAAGAACGGAAGTTTTACGCCAGACAAACGGTTTAACACCACTTAGGATTGTTGATTGGTGACAGTTGATTGGTGAATAATAAAAATTATGGAATGGAGCCTCGCAATTTGCGGGGCTTTTTTCATGTAAATTCCTACTATTCGTATATCGTAAAGTTTTTCATTCAAAATCCCCCAAATTTCACCTCTAAAATTAGGTTTTTTTCTAACTCCCTGTAAAAGGGCCTTCTACTGCATCGCCCCCTCGCTTCTCATCAACCTTTGTTCATTTCAACACTCCCTTTGTTCATTCCAAGCCTCCCTTTTTCCATTTCAAGCCTCCCTTTGTTCATTTCAAGACTTACTTTTTCCACTTCAAGCCTCACTTTGTTCATTTCAAGCCTCCATTTGTTCATTTCAAGACTCCATTTGTCCATTCCAAGCCTCCCTTTGTCCATTTCAAGCCTCCCATTTTCCACTTCGTGATATACTTTTACCACTTCAAGACGCACTTTTTTCACTTCAAGACTCCCTTTTTCCACTTCAAGACTTACTTTTTTCATTTCAAGACGAGCTTTTTTTACTTCTTTTTTTCTAGGAGAGGCTTCTTTTTCACCCAATCCTCAATCACCAATCACCAATCATCAATCCTAACCCCCAATCCCAAATCCTCCCCTCTCTTAAAACAAAAAATCCTGTCTTGAATCGAATCAAGACAGGATTAAGTGTCGTAGCATTTAATTTGTTTCTATTTTAAACTCTCCACAATAGCTTTAAAAGCATCAGGATTGTTCATAGCTAAGTCCGCCAAAACTTTACGATTTAAGTTAATGTTGTTGGTATGTACTTTACCCATAAACTGAGAGTAAGATAATCCGTAAGGACGAACACCAGCGTTGATACGCTGAATCCAGATAGCACGGAAATTACGTTTTTTGGTTTTACGGTCGCGGTAAGCGTAAGTTAAACCTTTTTCTAATACATTTTTGGCAATTGTGTGAACATTTGCTCTTGCACCCCAATAACCTTTAGTTTGTTTGAGGACTTTTTTTCTTCTGGCTCTTGAAGCCACCGAGTTAACCGATCTAGGCATTTTATTTTTTGGTTTTTGGTTTCAGCGTTCTTACAGTTTAAAAGAATCTTATTACTGAAATCCTGGTTTATACTAATTTAATTGAACTGTCTTTTTTAATTTGTTTACTGGCTGATTAGCTGTGAGGCTAATTATTTACCAATAGTAAGCATTGCTTTTACTCTTGGCATATCCGTTTTATCCACCAATCCTGAGTGAGATAATGCACGTTTAGCTTTAGTAGTTTTTTTGGTCAGAATGTGACTTTTAAAAGCATGTTTTCTTTTTACTTTTCCTGTTCCGGTAACTTTGAATCGCTTCTTAGCCCCTGACATGGTTTTCATTTTCGGCATTTTTTCTAATTATTTATTGTTATTATTTACTGTTTACTATCTGTTCTTATTTTCGTTTTGGAGCTATTACCATTATCATTTTTTTACCTTCGAGCAATGGCATTTGTTCCGGTTTACCGTATTCTTCGAGTTCGTTAACAAAACGAAGTAAAAGAATTTCGCCTTGTTCTTTAAACACTATCGAACGACCTTTAAAAAACACGAAAGCTTTTACCTTACATCCATCTTGTAAAAACTTGATGGCGTGATTTTTTTTAAATTGAAAATCGTGGTCATCGGTTTGCGGCCCGAATCGTATTTCTTTAATAACTGTTTTAGCAGCTTTAGCCTTTAGTTCTTTTTGTTTCTTTTTTTGATCGTATAAAAACTTTTTATAATCAACAACTTTACAAACGGGTGGCTCGGCTGTAGGCGATATTTCTACCAAATCAAGACCTGCCTCTTTGGCAATCTCTAAAGCTTTAGCAATAGGATACACCCCTGTTTCTATTCCTTCGCCCACCACACGCACTTCTTTAGCTCTGATGCGCTCATTGATGTTGTGCAAATCTTCTTTTCTCCGTTGTCCGCCTTTTCCAAAACGTCTGTCGGGAGGTGGTCCGGCCGGTGTTACCGGCTTGTTGATAGACTCGTTAGAGCTATTGCTGTTGATGTTAATCGGTGCTGCTATTTGTTGATCCTCCTATATTAGTTAATACTCTGTTTGTTCTTTCTTTATTTTTTATTTGAAACGATTTTCGATTTCAGTTTGAATCAATTTTACAAAATCATCGATAGCAAAACTACCTAAATCTCCATCGCCTTGTTTACGAACAGAAACCTTGTTTTCGGCTTCTTCTTTCTCCCCAACTATCAGCATATACGGCACTTTCTGTAATTCTGTGTCGCGTATTTTTTTGCCTATTTTCTCGTTCCTGTCATCAACAAGGCCGCGAATATCGTAATTTTTTAGCAATTCCAACACTTTTTTTGCATAATCGTTATATTTTTCGCTTATGGGTAGTATGGCAAACTGCTCAGGAGTGAGCCATAACGGGAATTTGCCGGCACAATGTTCGATTAAAACAGCCACAAAACGCTCGAGCGAACCAAAAGGAGCTCGGTGAATCATAACAGGGCGGTGTTTTTGATTGTCGCTTCCGGTATATTCGAGTTCGAAACGCTCCGGCAAGTTATAATCTACCTGAATGGTTCCCAATTGCCATTTACGGCCAATGGCATCTTTTACCATAAAATCAAGCTTAGGGCCATAAAAGGCTGCTTCGCCCAATTCTACAACGGTGTTTAAACCTTTTTCTTTTGCCGATTCGATAATAGCACTTTCGGCAAGAGCCCAGTTTTCGTCAGAACCAATGTATTTTGTTTTGTTTTCGGGGTCGCGCAAGGATATCTGTGCGGTGAAATCGTGAAAATCGAGTGCTTTGAAAACATACAGCACCAAATCAATCACTTTACAAAATTCTTCTTTTACCTGGTCGGGACGACAAAATAAGTGAGCATCATCCTGTGTAAAGCCACGTACGCGAGTTAAGCCATGCAACTCGCCAGCTTGCTCGTAACGATATACTGTACCAAATTCGGAATAACGCACCGGCAAATCTTTATACGATTTCGGAGAAACCTTATAAATTTCGCAGTGGTGAGGGCAGTTCATCGGTTTTAAGAAAAACTCTTCGCCTTCGTGAGGAGTGCGGATGGGCTGAAAAGAATCGGCACCATATTTTTCGTAATGTCCGGAAGTGATGTATAAATTTTTGTTCCCTATGTGAGGAGTTGCCACCGGCATATACCCATCTTTAATCTGAGCTTTTTGTAAAAACTGAACCAATCGTTCGCGCAAAGCAGTTCCTTTAGGCAACCACAAAGGTAATCCCATTCCTACTTTTTCGGAAAACGCAAACAGTTCCAGTTCTTTTCCAAGCTTACGATGGTCGCGTTTTTTGGCTTCTTCCAAAAGAACCAAGTAATCGGTTAAGTCTTTTTGTTTGGTAAAAGTGATGGCATAAATACGGGTAAGCATTTTGTTTTTTTCGTCACCGCGCCAGTATGCACCTGCCACATTCATTAGTTTAATGGCTTTTATATAACCGGTGTTCGGGATGTGAGGCCCACGACATAAATCGGTGAAATTACCTACTTCGTAAAATGTAATTTGTCCGTCCTGCAAACCTTCGATAAGGTCGAGTTTGTACTCATCATTTTTTTCGGTGAAATATGTTATGGCATCAGCCTTTGATACTTCTTTGCGAACGAAAGGATTGTTTTGACGAGCAAGTGTCATCATTTTTTCTTCGATAGCAGCAAAATCTTCTTGAGAAATGGATTTACCACCTAAGTCGATATCGTAATAAAAACCATTTTCGATAGGAGGCCCGATTCCGAATTTTGTTCCAGGATAAATGGCTTCTAAGGCTTCGGCCATAAGGTGAGCAGAAGAGTGCCAGAAAGTAGATTTACCATCTACATCGTTCATGGTAAGCAATACCACAGACGAGTCTTGATTGATTGGTCGGTTGGCATCCCATACTTCTCCGTTTACTTTTGCAGATAAAACGTTTCGGGCAAGGCCCTCAGAAATGGACTGTGCGACTTGCATAGAAGAGGTTCCTTTAGCGTATTCGCGCACAGAACCATCGGGTAATGTAATTTTAATCATAGTTGTTGTTTTTATCCTAACACCCATACAACTGGGAGCAGGTCGTTTTTTTAAGGGTGCAAATATACTATTAAAATCAATTCGGCAATTGGGAAAGGGGATTTGGGAATTAGGATTGAGGATTGGATAAAATGAGGAAGGAAAAAAAAACATCTTCCCTCCTGCCCTATTATTATTTATTTACTTTTACACCATTAATTAATTCTAAATTTATAGTTAATCATTCAGGCCATGAAATCGCGTTTTGTTATTATCACTTTATTGTTTTTTTGTCAATTTAAAATAACCGCACAAGACAATCCTGATGCGAAGTTTGAAGCCTTTGCAAAGGTTCAGGATAGTTTGATGGTGAAAGCATACGAGCAAAAAGATGTAAAAACGTATCATAAATTATTAGATGTATTTTTAGATAAATACAATAAATTATCAAAAGAAGATAAAGCGTATTTTCTGAAATATTGTGCGGATGTTTATTACAATTTATGTTGCACTTATGCTTTACTTAATGATAAACCACATGCATTGGAGTATTTCGAAAAGTCAATAAAATCGGGGTATATGGATTACGGACATATTACAGTAGACACTGATTTGAATTTAATAAGAGATGATGTAAAATTTAAGGCCTTGTTGCAAACAATCAGAGAAACGGGCGACTATCTATATATACTGAAGAAAGCAGGAAAATATAATACAGAAGAAAAAAGAGTGTTGCCTGAATTCACTTATCAGTCGGCTGACAACCCACATCTGACAGCACTTCGTATAGCTTTTAATCTGGACTCGATAGCCGGAAGTGGTAATGAAGTGAATCAGATTATTAACCTAATGGACTGGATTCACAATCTAGTTCCTCACGATGGAGAACATGGAAATCCGGAAGTGAAAAATGCAATGGCTATGATTGCTGTTTGTAAAAAGGAAAAACGAGGACTAAATTGCAGAGGACTGGCAACAGTGCTTAATGAATGCTATCTGGCCATGGGATTTAAAAGCAGATTTATTACATGTTTGCCAAAAGATAGTTTGGGAACCGACAACGATTGCCATGTAATAAATATTGTGTGGTGTAATGAACTTAAAAAATGGTTGTGGATGGATCCTACCAACGATGCTTACGTAATGAATGAGCAAGGAATTCCGTTGAGTGTGGAAGAAGTGAGAGAGCGAATAATTACTGACAAACCTTTACTTTTGAATCCGAATGCTAACTGGAACAGAAGAGGAACACAAACCAAAGAAGAGTATCTGTATCATTATATGGCTAAAAACCTATATATGATTGAAGCTCCTATGGAGAGTGAGTTTGACACAGAAACCAAGCAGAAAGGAAAAGAGGTAGATTATTTGCGTCTTGTTCCGTTAGAATATTTTAATAAATCGCTTGATAAATCAGTGCAGGAAGATGAAGCAAAAACTATAAAATTTAATCATTACAAAACTAACAATCCGGCTGTGTTTTGGAAAGCACCGAAAAGTGAGTAGTGAATAAGCAGTAGAGAAAAAACAATAATAAATAATCAATCAAAAAAAAACAACCAAAAAATGTCAGAAAACCAATCATCACGTAGAAAGTTTTTACAACTTTTAGGACTATCAGCAGGTGCCGCAATAGTGAGTAAAAATGCCATTGCCAGTGGCTTTAATCCGGAGGATATTCGTAAACTCACCAGCGAACAGCAAGAGTTTATGCATCATTACGAGAAATGGATGGATGAATTTATCCATGTTATAAAGGCACAAAAAGTAAATTTTGATGATGTGGAGAATCATCAAAAAATGATTGCTCTTACTCATCAGGCAGAGACTTTTCAACCTAAATTGGATAAGTATATGCAAGACGAAACCTTTGCAGTTATTTATGCTTTTGCCATCGAAAGAATGACGAAGGAAATAGGGGATTAGTAAATTGTGAATAGTGAATAGTGAATAGATAATTGTCAGCAAAAAAAAATCCTGCACTAGGCAGGATTTTTTTTGTTGGAAATATAAACTGAAATTTAAGCTACAATATCGAGCTGATACATGCCCGGTACATCTTCATCGTTTACTACATAAAGCGAATCGCCATTGGTGAAATAAAAACTAAATGGTTCGTTAGCTTTTTCATCGGGCAACAGAGTGATGGTTGCGCCTACTTTTAGTCCTCCGAGTTTCATACCAAAGGTAAGTTTGGTGGCTCCGGTATTGTGTATATGTGTGCGTTTTCCGGCACTGTACTCTATGGTGCAAACTTCGGTTTCGGAATGTTTGCCTGGATTTCCTTTTTTAATTTGTTTGCGATGTTGAGGCTCCAAAAGCGATAGTGTAAAAAATGTTGTCAAAGCAGTAGTGCTTCTGCGGTTGTTGCGTGCTATGTCGAACACATTGTCGGTAAGTTGGTCGGCAAGCACAGTGGCAGCAGCGCTTTCGTTAGTAATATCAGTACTTACATCGGCCGAGGCATTTACCTGATTATCGTCTGCTGTTGAGTAAGCGGTGTACATAGCGGTAATAGCGGTTTTAAAAGGAGTCCCTAACGTAGATTCAAATTTTATAGCCTTTGTAATCAAGGCTTCTACATTGGTAGCAAAGGTTTCTTTGTTTACACCATAAAAACTATTCATTCCATTTGGATACGTTTCTATGTAATTAGCAGTTGTTTTACCACCAAAAACTACAGCAGCATTCAGAATTTGTAAAGCCAAATAATTTTCAATAGCTGTTCGTTGTGCATCTTTGGCTGTGGTTCCTCCCATTCGGGTGCCTGTGTCGCCAGTGGTTTTGCTCATGGCAGTTTGCAAATTGTCGGCTGCCGTTTGTGTGTTAGTAATGTTGTCGTCATAAATGCCACCCGGATTGTTGTTGGTCATTTTTTGAATGTTGTCTATACTAAAGTTGTATAGACGCTCGTGTGTGATGGATGCATCTCTAAATAACCCATCAATAATTTTCTGTAAGTCTAACATGATTATTATTTTTGTTTGTTTATAAATGAAGAATTTTTTGATTCCGATTACAAAATTACAATTTTTTTGATACGAAATTCACTTTTGTGTAATTTGTATCATTTATTTGTCTATATGCACATTTTTTAGAATTAGCTTAATCGTCTAACCTCTATACTTAACCAAAAATATGAAAAGTCGATTTTTGGAGGGCGTAGCTTTAAGAATTCGAACCAATCCTAACTTTTTAGGATGCCTTTCAAGAAGTTTAGAAGCCTATCCTAACTTTTTAGTATACCCCACTAGAAGTCTTGAAGCCTATCCTAACTTTTTAGTATACCCCACTAGAAGTCTTGAAGCCTATTGTAACTTTTTAGGATGCCTTACTAGAAGTCTTGAAGCCTATCCTAACTTTTTAGGATGCCTTTCTAGAAGTCTAGAAGCCTATCCTAACTTTTTAGTATACCCCACTAGAAGTCTTGAAGCCTATTGTAACTTTTTAGGATGCCTTACTAGAAGTCTTGAAGCCTATTGTAACTTTTTAGGATGCCTTACTAGAAGTCTTGAAGCCTATCCTAAATTTTTAGGATGCCTTTCTAGAAGTCTAGAGGCCTATCCTAACTTTTTAGGAGGCCTTTCTAGAAGTCTTGAAGCCTATCCTAAATTTTTAGGATGCTTTTCTAGAAGTCTTGAAGCCTATCCTAAGTTTTTAGTATAGGCTTAAACTCCGTTTTACCCATAGCCCAAGTTATTATATGCGTTTAAACGAAGGATTTTTAAGGTTGCGTGTTTTTCGGGTTTAGGCAAAATGCGTTTTAAAGCGATTTTTTGGAAAATATCACTGCTTTGGGCGAAATAGTTTTATAGATTTGTTGCCAAACAATGAAACAGAATTTCCTATCAAAAATGGTGGTATTCAAAAAAGAGTGGCTAAATGATATTCGATTTTGGATACTTGTATTTTTTTTACTCCGTATGTATGGTATAACCAATGCTCCATTGGAAATAGGGCATAACTGGCGCCAAAGTTTAACCAATATGATAGCTCGGAATTTCTTACAAATGGATAATAATGTTCTTTATCCCCGGGCTGATGTGGATGGCAATAACACAGGAATTATGGCCACCGAATTTCCGTTTTTTAATTACCTCATTTATCTTACTTCAAAAATTTTTGGTTATGCCCATTGGTACGGACGACTGATTAATCTGATTGTTTCGACCATCGGAACATATTATTTTTACAAAACCATTCAGCGATTTATAAACCAAAAACTGGCATTTCATTCCACCCTCATTTTATTATCCTCTCTTTGGTTTGCGTACAGTAGAAAATCGATGCCCGATACATTTTGCATCTCGCTTGTTATGATTGGTATTTACTATGGACTTCTGTTTATGTACGAAAACAGAAAACTGTATCTCTTGCTGTTTGCAGTGCTTTCGTCATTGGCAGTACTATGCAAAATTCCGGCTGTGTATTTATTGTCTATACTCATTATTCCCTTTTTTGATAAAAATATTCAATCAAAAATTAAAATTCAACTTTCGCTTGCGGGAATATGTGTGCTTATAATAATGTATGCCTGGTATTTTTACTGGGACCCCATCCTGCTTTCTACATTTCACTTCCAGTTGTACTATCCTCGAGGGTTGTTTCAAGGGTTGGGCGATTTGATAACCTACGCACCCGATACATTTGAGAAATTTTACTTCATAGCGCTCGAGAGTTTTGTTGCGTTTGGAATTTTCCTTTTCGGTTTGTTTTTTATGATTAAACAAATGCAAAAACTGATGTTGCTTATTTTTGGTATCACAAGTTTTGTTTTCTTTATATTTATGTGCAAAACAGGATATGTGTTCTCAACCCATAGTTATTACATTATCCCTTTTGTGCCCGTTATGGCTTTAATTACGGGTTATGGTATTGGTCAATTCAAAAACAGAAAACTGCAAATCGCGTTGCTTTTTATTATTAGTATGGAAGGAATACTAAATCAACAAAACGATTTCAGAATAAAAGATTCGGAAAAGTATAAATTAAACATGGAACAAATGGCCAACCGGTTTACTTCGCGCAATGATTTGGTGGCGATAAATGGAGGACAAAACCCTCAGGAAATGTACTTCTTAAACCGCAAGGGGTGGAATTGCAGCAATCAGGAAATTTCGGATTCCATTCGCATCAATTCGATGAAAGAAAAAGGATGCAAGTACATATTTATTGATAAAAATTACATGCCTGTTGTCGATTTATCGGCAAAGTTCAAGGAGATTTATTCAGATGAAAACTTTGCAATTTATAATTTTCAAAAAAAATAACCAATGAGAAAACTCTCGAACGCAGAATTAGAAAGAAAATCGGTAGACGAATTTAAGAAGTCGGATAAAACACCACTTATAATAGTGCTCGATAATGTGAGAAGTTTGAATAATGTGGGTTCGGTATTTAGGACTGCCGATGCTTTTCTGATAGAAGCTGTTTACCTGTGTGGGATTACCGGATGTCCGCCTAATACTGAAATTCAAAAAACTGCCCTTGGTGCCACTGATAGTGTGGTATGGAAATATTTTAAAACTACCTTAGAAGCAGTGGAACATTGCAAAGCGGAACGATGCAAAGTATATGCTATAGAACAGGCCGAAAATGCCATTATGCTTAATGCATTTACTCCTGATGCCAACATTAAGCTGGCTATAGTTTTTGGCAATGAGGTGAAGGGGGTGGAACAGCAAGTGATAGATGTGAGTGACGGAGTAATAGAGATTCCTCAACTTGGAACTAAACACTCTCTGAATATTTCTGTAAGTGTTGGTATTGTGGTTTGGGATTTGGCTGTGAAATTAGGAATAGGGAGGAGATTATAAATTATGAATTATAAATTATGAATTATGAATGAATTGGACTTTGGAGGATTTTTCTTAAACAAACATAAAATAAAAGCCCGTTCCTAATAAGGAACGGGCTTTTTAATTCATAATTTATAATTTCTTAATACTATTTCTTTTTAGTCGGAGTTGTAGCTTTAGCAGGAGTAGTTCCTTTGGCCGGAGGCGACTTTTTCTTCTTATCATCTTTATCCTCTATAGGTCCTGCAGGCGGGCCTCCGTTTTTGAAAGCGGCTATTGAATCTGCTTGCTGTTTCTGAAGTTCGAAGTATTGTTTATACATTTTCTTTATCTCAAAATTAATTCGGCCGGTATATGCTTCATCATATTGAAATCTTTGGTAGATGACATCAAAGGTAACCTTTGCAATTGGCTTTTTCAAAACAGTCACATCTAGTTTTTTGGTATCCTCAAACAAATCTACATCAAAATTAAAAGTGTAAGTACTCATATTTGGAGGTGGTACTTTTGTATTTACTTCAAAATATTTGGTTACATAACCAAATTTAGACACTTGAATTTTAAATGTTTTGTTCAATGGCAAACGGAATGTACATTTCCCCTTTTCGTTTGTTAGGGCAGTTGTGTATTCTGTAGTACCATAAAACACATGCAATGAAGCACCTCCTAAAGGAGGTAATCGTGCATCTTTTTCAGCCTCCACTACAAATCGGTTAATGGTTCCTCTCATTTCCAGATAATAGGTTGCCGCTTGAGCGCTATCAAATGGAACAGGCTTCTTGCCAGCCTGAGCAAATGAATTAGATGAAATAAATAAAAAGAAAACAGAAAGTAAAGATAATTGAACAGAAAGAAGTTTTTTTTTCATAACATTATTTTTTTATCGTTAGGCAAATGTATTAATTAAAAATCTTAATAAATGTTTTCAATTTATAAAATATAAACATAGATATAAACAAAAAACGTTCCGCAATTAAGAGAAACGTTTTTCGGTTTTAAGATATGTGATTAGACTTAGTTCACCATTCCTTTGAAATCAGCGTTATCACGGAATTTGATAAATTCTGCGTCATCTTTAGCCATAGCTTTAAATGAAGCATCTTTTTGGATAGCTGTTCTTAAATTGTTGGTAACACCATCAGCTTTACCCTGACGTGCTGATGCCACTGCTTTTAAATAGAAAGAAATTGCATCATCTTTTGTGGTTGAATTATCGATGGTAGACATGCAACCTTCGTTGTTACCATTTAATAATGTAGCTAATGCCATGTTGAAAGTATTGTTGCTTCCAAAATCAGACACAGCGGCTGCATAGTTACCGTTCTGAATTTCGATGATACCCATGTTATAAGTTGGTTCAGTTCCGGCAGCAGTAGCAGATTTATACAAATCCATTGCAGCTTTGCGATCGCCTTTCCAACGAGCACATATTCCTAAATTGTTTTTTACAATCGGATTGTTTGCCGAAAGACCATCTGCTTTTTTGAATTCAGCTTCTGCATCGTTCAGTTTGTTTTGAAGAATATAGATATACCCAACATTGTTAGCACATCTCCAGTCACCAGCAAATTTTGTTTCTGCTTTTTGGTACATAGCCAATTTAGTGTTAAGGTCGTTGGTTAATGTAGCTCCGTAAATTAATTCTTCAACTGATAAACTGTCGGCAGCTGTTTTAAATGTAGCGGCTATTTGAGCATCTGTACGGCTGTTTTCGTCAGCATTTAATGTAAGTACACTTCTACGCAATCTTGGTAAAATTTTATCAGCTACTTCAACCCAAGTTTTAGCTAAGTTCTTAATTTCTTTCTGACGAGTTGGGCCATCAGGATACATAGTAAGAACACGTAAAATTAAATCTTTGTCTTTTAAAGAAGATGCTTCCATTGCTTTTTTGAAACCATCCCAGTCTTCAGCTGTAGTTACAGTGTTGTAAAATTCTTTTGCAGTTCCTGGTGTAAAGTTGATGCTTTTATCTTTTTTGTCTTTGCTTGCTTTTTTATCTTTAGCCCAGTCCATCATTGATTTTACTGTTTCTTTAGCACGATCTTCTGCCAAGTGAGAGTTCAATGCTAATTCTCCGTCAGGCGAAGCATAAGCCGAAATATTCATCGGTTTGAAAGCCCAGTTTTTTTCAACTCCGTTAGAAATAAATTCTCTGAATGCTTTTATCTCGTCACTTTTCAATTCAGTTCCACGAACCTGAGACTGATTAATAACAAAGTATATTGAACCACTAACAGAGTGAGGAATTGTTTTGGTAAAATTGTCTTTTGCCAAAATTGGTTTCTCGTCACTTTTTACCAAAAGCGGAGTAATAACAGTTCCGTCTGCAACTTTTTTAGCAGGCAAATCTTTGGTTTTCGATTTCACAGCACCTGTACATCTTAATTCGAGAGTAGCCACTTTCATTTCGGGCATATAGGCTACTTTATCTGAAGTGTAGTTAAACGAACCACCTTTAGCATTACTTATTTTTTGTCCTTTAGCTTCCGATTTTTCACCAACCAAAACAACTGGTTTCAATGCTTTTTCTCCACCAGCATATTTAATATATGGTGTAACAGTTACAGTTGCTTTTTTAGGGAATATTTTTGCAGGGTATGTACCACTGATACTAAGTCCTACACTGTCTCCGTGCATTTGAAGAGGGTCAGGAGTAACTTTATAAGTTATCTTGTCGGCATTTTTTACCAATTTGCCCAATCCGTTACATCCTGAGAATGCAACAACAGTGGCTACCGCTAAAGCTAATGATTGTAATCTTTGATTTTTCATTTTTGTTTTTGTTTGTTCAATTATAATTTTTTCGAATGTCGTTTTTCTGAATAGTGTGCAAAAATAATTAAATTTTCAAACAATGAAAGTTTTTATTCTCTAAATAAAGCCAAAATAAGAAAACTAAATCGTTCGAGAAGCCGTTATTCGGGTTATTCCTATATCGTAAGGGCGGTTTATTAAATTCACTATTTGTTTGTAATCATCAGGATTATTTGCAAAATCGAGGGAATTGACATCAATAATGAGTACTCGCAAATCTGTTACCTGTTTTATAAAATCGAAATAGGCTGTTTGAATTTTTATCAAATAGTCGTCAGTTATGTTTTGCTCATATTCCCGCCCGCGTTTCTTAATATTTTTCTGCAACTGTTCAATGCTGTGATAAAGATATACGAACAAATCCGGTTTGGGTAAGGAATCGTTTATAATATGAAACAATTTTGAATACAAAGCATATTCATCTTCATCCAAATTAGCTTTTGCAAAAATTAAACATTTCAAAAAATAGTAATCCGAAATAATAACAGGTTGAAACATGTCTTGCTTCACCAATTCTGTTTTTAGCTGCTGATAGCGTTCGGCCAAAAACGAAAGCTCTAATGGAAAAGCATACTTATCTGGCTCAGCGTAGAACTTTGGAAGAAAAGAATTGTCGGCAAATGCTTCCAGAATAAGACGGGTATTCATTTCTTTCGACATAGCTGTAGAGAGGGTTGTTTTCCCTGCACCTATATTTCCTTCAATGGCTATAAAGTTATAATTTGTCATGTTTTAAGGATTGTATAACCAAACTTCCAAATTGTCATTGCATTCCTTTAGCATTTTTTCTGTTGAATTTCCTGTCACCGGATGAATGAACTCTTTTGCTATTTCGGCCAAAGGAATTAATACAAATTTTCTATCTTTAATATAAGGATGAGGAATTTTTAAATCAGCAGTATTAATAATTTCATCATTATAATATAAAATATCAATATCCATTGTCCTTTCAGTCCATTTCTGTTCTGTTCGCACTCTCCCCAAACTTTCTTCAATTGCCAAAGCCATATTCAACAGTTCCCTAGCAGTGAGAAATGTTCTTAAACAAATTACTTGATTCAGAAAATCGGGTTGTTTCGTATTTCCCCACGCTTTGGTACTATAAACTTCTGATTTCTTCAACACCTCCCCTGCTCGCTTCCCTAATGTTTCTAAAGCATTCTTCAGGTTTTCACTTCTGTTTCCTTTATTTCCACCCAAAATGAGGTACGCTGTGTTCATGTGGCCAAAGGTAAAAAAACATTGAAAATAGAATTAAAAATATTTTACTTTTGCTCAATGAATTACCGAGCACAACTTTTAAAAGAACATTCCCGCAGAAATACAGATGCCATAGCCAAAGCTATAGGAAACAGTGACGCTGAATTCGAAAAGCTGATTCATATTCTATACAACGGTGTTCCCCCAATACCTCAGCGTGCTTCATGGGTGTTGGCAGCTGTTAACGCTAATCATCCAGAATTACTTATTCCCTACATCGGTTTGTTTGTAAAAACTGTGAAAGATTTCCAAATAGATGGAATTAAACGAAACATAATGGTAGTGTTGGCATCTCAAGCGATTCCCGAAAAACTGCAAGCTCGCCTTGTTGATATTTGTTATGATTTTATGCTTGCTCCTGAAGAAACGGTGGTGGTGAAAGTGCACGCCATGCAGGTTATTGCCAACATAGCTCGTTTACACCCGGCACTCAAAGGCGAATTAAAATCGGTGATAGAAGACCAATTACCAAAAAACACAGCAGCCTTTTCTGCCCGTGCCCGCAGAATATGGAAAGAACTAGACAAGTCAAAGTACAATTAATGCGTTATTACTATTGAGTAAAATCTCTTTTGTCACTTCAATCCTATTATATTTATCCAAAATAATTACTTTTGTCAACTCATTAGCTATTTCAATCCTATAGCGATGTTAAACATTTATTCATTTTATTTTTTCAATTTATGGAACAACCAACCTCAACTAAAATTACTGTGGAAACCACTGTGAATGCTTCGATAGAAAAAGCATGGACGTATTGGTCCGAACCCAAACATATAACTCAATGGTATTTTGCTGCCGATACTTGGCACGCTCCTTATGCCGAAAATAACTTGTGCACAGGAGGCTCCTTCAAAACTACCATGGCTGCAAAAGATGGCAGTTTCGGTTTCGACTTCGAGGGTATTTACACCAATGTAG
Organism: uncultured Bacteroidota bacterium; assembly: GCA_903926385.1. GTDB lineage: Bacteria > Bacteroidota > Bacteroidia > 2-12-FULL-35-15 > 2-12-FULL-35-15 > 2-12-FULL-35-15. Next base: position 80,106 of record CAIYIS010000048.1, on the reverse strand, counting down.
AACTCCATCGCTGCATCGAATATCGATTAGCTGATAACAGAATGGTGAGTATTATTTTCTCCGGCAACCAAGATAGCACTCATATTTCAGAGAGTTTTGATGCAGAAAAGGAGAATCCAGTAGAAATGCAGAAAACAGGATGGCAAGCCATTCTTAACAATTTCAAAATTTATATTGAATCCAATTCTTAAAAAACATGACTTCTGATAATTCATCTAAAGTATCTGTTTGCCTTTGGTTCGATACCAATGCCGAAGAAGCTGTACAATTTTACGCTTCTATTTTTCGCAATTTCAAAACAGGAACTATTTCACGTTACGGCAAAAATGGCCCTCAATGGAGGCCCAATGTTCACATTCTCCGAAGCTGTTTCATTTGTTGTCAATTGTCAGGATCAGGAAGAAATAGACGAATATTGGGGAAAACTGCTTGATGAGGGTAAAGCACAGCAATGTGGATGGCTGAAGGACAAATATGGAATTTCGTGGCAAATTTTGCCTTCCAACCTTGGCCAACTTATGCAAAACCCCGACCCTGCAAAAGCGAATAGAATAATGCTGGCGCTAATGAAAATGGTTAAAATTGACATTAAAATGCTGCGTAATGCATAACCTATTTCACTCCATCTAACTATACTTTTTTGCCAAAAGAAGATTACATAAAAAACAAATAGACCAATTGGGTCAGGTGCTTGGAAAAATTCTAGCCGATTTGCTTCGTTTTCATGACAAACCTCTTTCAGAAGACAATATCGAAACTGTTAATCATTTGCTACAAGAAGAAATTGAATTAAATCTTACTGAATTTCTCCATATTCCTTCTGATAATTTCATTTCCGAAATCATCAAGAACAAGAAATTCAATCACGTTAATCTCGACAAACTGGCCGAAATACTTTATTCGATTGCCCAACTAAAAGAAAATTCGACTACGGATAGGGATACAATTCAAAAATTGTATTACAGAGCTTTCATCATTTACCATCATCTTAATCAAATTACATTAACCTACTCCCTCAACAGGCAGTTAAAAACGGAACGAATTAAATGTCTTATTCCTTTGGTATAAAGACAATTGGCACATTGTAAAGTTACAAACCATTATGAATGGAAATAAACGGTTTTGCCAAAATAGTAAATTGTTTTGGAAAAATCGTGAGCGGTTTAGCAACAAAACCATTTACTATTTCGTAAAAACCCAACTCTTCCTCTGAGCTCAATCATTAAATTTTCTTTACGATTTCATGATTAAACTGAAAACAACATCCTATTTTCAGACAGTAAAATATGAATCTTTATATGGTTGCCTCCAATCGCCAAAAAGTTGTTAACAATCATATGTTGGCGAATGAAAAAACAAGTAATATTGTACAAATTTTTTCAAAAAAATCAAACAATAAAACAAATATCACATGAAATTACTAAAACTACTAACCATTACATTGTTTTCGGTGTTGGCCTTTAACTCAGCCAATGCTCAATCAATAACTGTTACTTCGCCTAATGGTGGAGAAATATGGGCGGGTTGTACCGTTCATTCCATTACCTGGACGGGTAGCGGAACATCCAATTTCTACTCGGTGGATTATTCTACCAACGGAGGAACCTCTTGGACTTCTTTGGCAACTAATCTGAATTCTACAAGTTATTCGTGGACAGTACCAAACACCTCCTCTACCACCTGTCTGGTAAGAGTTATGGACTTTCAGAATAATGCTATTGTAGACCAGAGCAATGGTACATTTACCATTAATGCCCCACTAATTCTTACAGCACCTAACGGTGGTGAGAGCTGGCAAGTAGGTGGAGCAACACACGCTATCACTTGGGCAGCTTCGGGTACGGGAACTTACCTGACAATTCAATACTCTACTGACATGGGGGCAACATGGAATACAATTACAACAACTGCTGTTGCTACGAGTGGAACTTACACTTGGACTATTCCAAACAATCCTTCAACCAACTGTTTGGTAAAAATATTTGACAATTCGCTTAGCTGTATGACCGATGTGAGTAATAACTTATTTACCATTGCTCCTCCAACCCCATTAATTACCGTAACAGCGCCCAATACAGCACTGACTTATTATGTGGCCAATTCTTATAACATCACATGGACATCAGCTTATTTAAGTACTTCTTATGTAAAAATCGAATACTCTACTGATGGTGGTACAACATGGTTAAACGTAATTTCTTCTACAAGCAATACAGGTTCTTATACTTGGGTGGTACCTAACACTCCTTCCACAACTTGTAAAGTTAAAGTAAGCGACACGGGAAATCTTTCTACTTATGATGTAAGTGATGTTAACTTTACAATTGCTTCTGCTTATTTAGTGATGACCACACCTAACGGAGGTGAATCGTGGACAGGCTGTACCAGCCAGTATATTTATTGGGCAAAATACGGAACAACCAACAATGTAAAACTTGAATATTCTATCGACAACGGAACAACATGGAACGTAATAACTAATAGTACTTCAGGAACTTCTTATAACTGGACTGTTCCGAATACTCCTTCAACTACTTGTTTGATGCGTGTTACTGACATTACCCTTTTGGTAAGTGATATAAGTAATGCCAACTTTACAATTCTTCAAAATACATCTATTATCGTTACCGCTCCGAATGGAGGTGAATCTTGGCAAGTTGGAGGTGCAACTCACAATATAACTTGGACAAATTCAGGTGGAGCATCTAATTATTACAATATTTATTACTCTACTAACGGAGGTTCCTCATGGTCTACTATCATTTCAGGCACCTATATAACTTCAGGTACATATACCTGGACTATTCCAAACTTTCCAAGTACCAACTGTTTAATAAAAGTAGAAGATTATTATAACACTTGTCAGTATGATGTGAGCAATGCAGCATTTACCATCGCTGCACCTACCCCGGTGATCACAGTAACCGCACCAAACACGGCAGTGACTTATTATGTTGCCAATTCATATAATATCACCTGGACTTCGGCTTACCTTTCTTCATCATTCGTAAAAATAGATTATTCAATAGATAATGGAACTACATGGACTGTTATTTCCGCTTCTTCTAATAATACAGGTTCTTATACCTGGGTAGTACCTAATACGCCATCTACCACATGCTTGGTGCGCGTTTCTGACTTTGGAAACTCTGCCACTTTTGACGTGAGCAATGTTAACTTTACCATCGCAGCTGCTTATGTGGTGCTCTCCACACCTAATGGAGGAGAAAACTGGACAGGATGTAGCAGCCAATATATTTATTGGGCAAAATATGGTACTACCAATAACGTAAAACTGGAGTACTCTATAGATAATGGTACTACTTGGAACGTCATCACAAATAGTACTTCCGGAACTTCTTATAACTGGACTGTTCCGAATACTCCTTCAACTACATGTTTGATGCGTGTTACTGATATTACGCTTTTGGTAAGTGATGTAAGCAATGCTACATTTACCATATCATTAAATACAGCAATTATAGTAACTGCGCCAAACGGAGGTGAATCCTGGCAAGTTGGTGGGGCGACACATAACATAACCTGGGCTATGTCGGGAGCTTCCAATTATTACAATATCTATTATTCTACTAATGGAGGTTCTTCATGGACAACCATTATTTCGGGTACATATATTACCTCGAACTCGTACACATGGACTATTCCAAATTTCCCAAGTACTAACTGCTTAATTAAAGTAGAAGATTACTACAATACTTGTCAGTACGATGTAAGTAATGCAGTGTTTACAATCGCAGCACCAACACCGGTAATAACCGTAACAGCCCCTAATACTGCGGTTGTTTATTATGTGAACAATACATATAATATCACATGGACTTCAGCGTATTTGAGTTCATCATTCGTAGCACTAGATTATTCAACCAACAACGGCTCCTCGTGGATAAGCATCACCTCAGCCTATAACAACACCGGCAGTTATACTTGGACAGTACCTAATACTCCATCTACTACTTGTTTGGTAAGAGTTTCCGATTACGGCAACTCTGCAACATTTGATGTGAGCAACGTTAACTTTACCATTGCCTCCCCTTATGTGGTTATGACCACACCAAATGGAGGAGAAAACTGGGCAGGTTGTAGCAGTCAGTATATTTATTGGGCAAAGTATGGTACTACTAATAACGTTAAACTGGAATACTCTTTAGATAACGGAACCACATGGAACGTAATCACAAACAGTACATCCGGAACCTCATACGCCTGGTCTGTGCCAAATACACCTTCTACCACTTGCTTAATGCGAGTTACCGATATTACACTTTTGGTAAGCGATATAAGTAATGCAACATTTACCATTTCTCCAAATCTTTCCATAATCGTTTCTGCTCCTAACGGAGGAGAAAGTTGGCAGGTTGGAGGCCCAACACATAATATTACCTGGGCGCAAGTAGGTGCATCTAATTATTACAATATATATTATTCTACAAATGGAGGCTCTACATGGACAACCATAATTTCGGGCACATATATCACTTCTAATTCATACAGCTGGACTATTCCAAACACTCCAAGCACCAACTGTTTAGTGAAAGTAGAAGATTACTATAATACCTGTCAGTTCGATGTGAGCAATGCAGTATTCACCATAGCTGCTCCTACTCCGGTATTAACAGTAACGGCTCCTAACACAGCTGTCACCTATTATGTTAATAACTCTTACAATATCACTTGGTCAAGCGCTTACCTTTCTTCATCATTTGTTAAAATTGATTATTCAATCGACAATGGTACTACATGGACTACAATTATTGCTTCTACAAGTAATACGGGTTCTTACACATGGTTAGTACCTAATACTCCTTCCACAACTTGTTTGGTTAAAGTTAGCGATTTAGGTAACTTGTCCACTTATGATGTATCGAATGTAAACTTCACTATTGCCTCCCCTTATGTCGTTTTAACTACTCCAAACGGTGGAGAAACTTGGAACGGTTGCTCCAGTCAGTATATTTATTGGGCAAAATACGGTACTACCAATAACGTAAAACTTGAATATTCTCTTGATAACGGAACTACCTGGAATGTCATCACAAATAGTACTACAGGAACATCGTACACTTGGACAGTTCCTAATACACCTTCTACAACTTGTTTGATGAGAGTAACCGATGTTGGTTTATTAGTAACTGACGTTAGTAATGCCCCATTTACTATTTCTCAAAACACCGCAATCATAGTAACTGCGCCTAATGGTGGAGAATCTTGGCAAGTGGGTGGTCCAACACACAACATCACCTGGGCTATGTCGGGAGCGTCAAACTATTACAATATTTACTATTCGATAAACGGAGGCTCTACTTGGACTACAATTATTTCAGGAACTTATATCACTTCAAACTCTTATACCTGGACTATACCAAACAATCCGAGCACAAACTGTTTAATTAAAGTAGAAGATTATTACAACACATGCCAGTATGATGTGAGCAATGCGGTATTTACAATTGCAGCCCCTACTCCGGTTATCACCGTTACCGCGCCTAATACAGCTGTTACCTATTATGTCAACAATTCATACAATATAACCTGGAATTCAGCTTATTTAAGTTCTTCATTTGTAAAAATAGAATATTCGACAGATAACGGAGCTAACTGGATTACAATTACCAGCTCTGTGAGCAACACTGGTTCCTACACCTGGCTGGTACCAAACACTCCGTCATTATATTGCTTAGTTAGAGTGAGCGATTATGGAAACAATTTAACAAATGATGTAAGTAATGTTAACTTTATCATTTCAGCTCCTACGATTACCGTAAACTCTCCTAACGGTGGAGAAAACTGGACAGGTTGTTCGAGCCAAACCATTTCATGGTCAAAACAAGGAACTTCTAACAACGACAAAATAGAAGTATCATATGATGGAGGTACAACCTGGAGTACTATCATTTCGAGTACCTCAGGTACTTCGTATACCTGGACAGTTCCAAACACTCCGTCTAACAACTGTTTGATACGAGTTACTGACGTATCTATTCCTGCTGCCACCGATGTAAGCAATGCAGCTTTCCACATCATTCAGAACATTTCCATTATTGTCAATTCTCCTAACGGAGGTGAAGTTTGGCAAGTTGGAGCAGGTAGTCATGCCATTACATGGGCAGCCACACCTGCTGTTTCGAATTACTGGAATATAGATTACTCCACTGACGGAGGAACAACCTGGAATTCTATTATTTCCGGAACTTATCTGACAACCTATACTTATACCTGGACAATACCTAACAACCCGAGCACCAACTGTAAAGTTAGAGTGAGCGATTATTATAACACATGCCAGACAGATATGAGCGATGCTGTATTTACCATCCTTGCTCCTACTCCGGTTATCACTGTAACTTATCCAAACACAGCAACTACAATTTATGTTGGCTCCACATACAATATTACTTGGACAAGTGCTTATTTATGCTCTACTTTCGTAAAAATTGAATACTCAACTGATAATGGAGCAACATGGACAGCCATTATTTCTGCAACCAATAACACAGGTTCTTATTCATGGACAGTGCCTAACTCTGTTTCTTCAACCTGTTTAATTAGAGTTACCGACTTTGGTTGTACAGGTACTTATGATGTTAGTAACTTAGATTTTTCTATCAATCCTGCTGTTATCGTTACGGCCCCTAATGGTGGTGAAATATTGAATAGTTGTACAACTTCAAGTATTAACTGGACTGCAGGAGGTTGTTCGGGTTACTATAATATCGATTACTCGACAAACGGTGGTAGCACATGGACTTCAGTGGTTACTTACTATTCTGCAGCCGGAACAGGAAACTGCTCGTACACTTGGGCAAGTATACCTAACATTCCTTCGAATAACTGTTTAGTAAAAGTTACTGACCCTTATGCCACTTCTAAAACAGATTTAAGTAATGCGGTATTCACCATCGCTCCTGCTATCACTATTACTCAGCCAAATTTTGGAGGAAGCTACACCGTGGGTTCTGTTTTAAATATCAACTGGACTTCATCAGGTGTTTCAAACTACTACAACATCGACTATTCTATCAACGGAGGTTCTAACTGGATTAATATTGTATTCAATACATTAATTACTACCAACACCTATGCGTGGACAGTACCGAATGCGCCTAGTACAAACTGTTTAGTAAGAGTTACTGATAATGTGAATAACTGTAAAACGGATGTAAGTAATTCTGTATTCACCATCACAACCTCTGCTGTTCCTATTACTATTACAGCTCCGAATGGAGGAGAAAACTGGGCTACCTGTTCATCGCAAACCATTACATGGAATGCAACCGGAACATCCGGACAGTACAATCTTGATTATTCAATTAATGGAGGAACTTCTTGGGTTTCTATTGCCACCAACTATGCGGCAGGAGGAAGCTCTTGCAGTTATTCCTGGACAGTTCCTAATTCTATTTCCTCGAGCTGTTTAGTTCGAGTAACAGATTATGTGGTAAGTACCAAGACAGATCAAAGTGATGCAGCGTTTACCATGTCAACAAGTGTACCGGTTCTTGCTACGGGAGGAACTACAATATGTGCGGGAGCATCAGCATCAATAAGTGCCAGCGGAGCTACATCCTATTCTTGGCTTCCTTCTGGTTCTCTAAGCAATGCCAGCATCGCTAACCCAACTGCCAGTCCTACAACCACAACAACTTATACGGTTACTGGTACTGCAGGAAGTTGTACAAACACTGCTACGGTAACCATTGTTGTAAATCCTATACCCAACATAACAGCAACACCAAATGCACCTAATATTTGTGCAGGAGGGACAGTATCGTTTATTGCTAACGGAGCAACTTCATACAGCTGGGCACCTTCTGCAGGTTTGAGTTCAACTTCAATTTATAATCCTGTAGCCACACCAGGGGTGACAACCACCTATACAGTTACCGGAACTTCATTAGGTTGTTCGAATTCGGCTACGGCTACAGTAACTGTTACCACCATCCCTACTGTAAACGCAACTAGCGGTTCAAGTCCGATTTGTGCAGGTTCTTCCACAACTTTAACGGCTTCCGGAGCGACAACATATACATGGTCGCCTGCAACAGGATTAAGCAGCACAACAGTTTCTACCCCTACAGCATCACCAGCATCAACAACCACTTATACAGTAACAGGAACAACGAACGGTTGCTCCGCAACTTCTTCATTAACTTTAGGTGTTAGTGCAGCTCCAACTGTATCAGTAACAGGAGGAGGCAATATTTGTGCAGGAGGTTCGGTAACATTAACAGCCAGTGGAGCATCTTCATACAGTTGGTCTCCAACAACAGGTTTAAGTAACCCGAATATTTCGAATCCGGTTGCCAGTCCATCCTCAACTACGACATACACGGTAACCGGTTCAAATGGTGTATGTACAAGTACACAAACGGTTACAGTTTCGGTAATTGCCATTCCTGTTATTGCTATTACAGGAAATACAACAATTTGCGGAGGAACAAGCACATCTTTGATTGCTTCGGGAGCCACATCATACACTTGGTCACCGGCTCTTGGTTTAAGCAGTACCATTGTTGCTAATCCAACAGCCTACCCAGCCATAACCACAACGTATACCATTACGGGTGTTTCAAGCGGATGTTCCGGAAGCAACACAGTAACTGTTAATATAACTTCTGCACCAACTGTAGTAGTTACCGGAGCAGGGAGCATTTGTGCCGGTAGTTCAACAAACTTAGCTGCATCAGGAGCTAATACCTATACATGGTTACCTACAACAGGTTTGAGCAATCCTAATATTGCCAATCCAATCGCTTCTCCGACAACCACCACTACATACACTGTAACAGGTAATAACGGATGTACAGCCACAGCTAATGCATTAGTGACGGTGATACCTATTCCAAGTGTTTCTGTAAGTGGAACAAATACCATTTGTAACGGAGGAGCTACCGTATTGACAGCGTCAGGAGCAACGAACTATGCATGGTTGCCGGCAGGTGATTTAAGTAATCCATCTGTTTCGAATCCAACGGCAACACCTACTACCACAACTACATTTACAGTTACTGGAAGTACCGGAAGTTGCAGTAGTTCTGCAACATATATGGTGACGGTTAATCCAATCCCTACTGTTGTATCATCTACAGATGTAACAATTTGCGCAGGTTCGAGCACCAACCTAACTTCATCGGGAGCGACCACTTATAGCTGGTCTCCGTCAACAGGTTTAAGTAATGCTAATATAGCGAATCCAGTTGCTACTCCGGCCGCTACAACTACTTATACTGTTACCGGTACTTCACTGGGATGTTCGAGCACAGCTTCATTAACTGTAACAGTAACACCTCTTCCGGTTATCAATATCACAGGTGGTGCAACCATCTGTAATGGAGCAAGCACAAATCTTTCAGCTAGCGGGGCAAGTTCTTTCAGCTGGCTTCCTGCAACAGGTTTGAGTGCTTCCAATATTTTCAATCCGGTAGCATCTCCGTCATCGTCTACTACATATACAGTAACAGGAACTGCCAACGGTTGTTCCAGTACTCAAACAGTAGCTGTGAATGTGATTCCATTACCTACCATTTCGGTTACAGGCAATACAACATTATGTACCGGAACAAGTACTACACTTACAGCAAGTGGTGCTACTTCTTACAGTTGGTCGCCTTCAACAGGATTAAGCAACCCTACAATTGCGAACCCAGTTGCGAACCCAACATCTACTATAACTTATACGGTAACCGGAACAACTGGTTCGTGCTCGAACACAACTACTGTAACAGTAAGTGTTTATCCAGTTCCAGTAGTTGCCTTAACCGGTGGTACAACCATCTGTTCGGGAACATCTACGCCATTGAGTGCAAGCGGTGCAGCTTCGTATAGTTGGTTACCTATTACCGGATTAAGCAGTGCTTCGGCAGCTAACCCAACAGCATCTCCATTGGTTACTACAACGTACACCGTTACCGGTACATCTGGAAGTTGTTCGGATACAGCACAGGTTACTGTATTTGTAAATACCACACCAAGTGTTTCTGTTTCGGGAACAACCAATATATGTACCGGAGGTAACACTACATTAACGGCCAGCGGTGCTGCTTCGTATAGCTGGAGTCCGGGAACCGGATTAAGTTCATCGACAGTAGCTAACCCTGTGGCTGCTCCTGTTTCCACTACCACCTATACTGTAACCGGAACCACATCAGGTTGCAGCAATACCTCAGTGGTTACAGTTACCGTAAATCCTATTCCGGTGGTAACAGCAACCGGAGGAACAACGATTTGCTCAGGTACAAGTACACCGATAAGCGCAAGCGGAGCCACTACATATAGCTGGTTACCTTCAACAGGATTGAGTAATGCATCAATTTCCAACCCTTCCGCATCGCCTAGTTCAACTACCACTTACACTGTTACGGGTACTTCGGCAGGTTGCTCATCAACTGCAACTGTTTCAATAACCGTTAACCCTTCGCCTGTGGCGAGTGCAGGAAGTAACTCTAATATATGCATCGGTTCGAGCACCGTATTGAACGGGAGCGGAGGAACTACATACAGCTGGTTACCAACTACAGGGCTAAGTGATCCGAATATTTCTAATCCTACGGCTAATCCTACCTCTACCACTACTTATACAGTTATGGTAGGAAACGGAACGGGTTGTACCTCTTCTGCTAACGTTACAGTAACAGTAACACCAATACCAGTGGTATCAGTAAGCGGAAACACAACAATCTGTTCTGGTTCGGGAACTACATTAACAGCCAGCGGAGCTACTTCATATAGCTGGACTCCTTCAACAGGCTTAAGCAATGCAAATATTGCTAATCCGGTGGCAAGCCCTGTTGCGACCACAACTTATACAGTAACCGGAACAACTTCGGGTTGTTCGGGAACACAAACTGTAACAGTAATAGTAAATGCTTCTCCTGTTGCCACTGCCGGTTCGCCTGCAACCATCTGTTCAGGAACAAGCACAACATTAAATGCAACCGGAGGCGGAACTTATTCATGGTTACCTTCAGCTACTTTGAATAACGCATCTATAGCGAATCCGGTGGCAACACCTTTAACTACTACTACCTATACAGTAACCGTATCGAACGGAACTTGTTCTTCTACTTCTACTGTTACCATAACAGTTAACGCATCACCAGTGGCAAGTGCAGGCTCTAACGTAACCATTGCCTGCGGAGGTTCGACCACACTAAATGCAACCGGAGGAACTTCGTATTCATGGAGTCCGACCACAGGATTGAGCAATCCAAACATTGCTAATCCAGTTTGTACACCTCCTTACACTACCACTTATACAGTAACTGTATCTAACGGAACTTGTTCTTCCACAGCATCTGTAACAGTAACAACAGGTACATTAAGTGCTAATGCCGGAAGTGATGTAACCATTTGTACAGGAAGCAGCACCTCTCTTGTAGGCTCTGTGACCGGTGGCGGAGGCGCATGGGTAAATTTAGCTTCATCCATGTCGTTTACACAAAATGTGGGTACATACACTCCTATTACAGGAGGAACAGTTTGGTTAACTTCAGCATCCTTAATGGATGATGTGGTTTCAGGCTCAGTAACCATACCTTCGTTTACATTTAATAACAGCACATTTACCAATATCTATATTTCTACGAACGGATTTATAACCTTTGGAACATTGGCCGTGCCTACAACTACTAACTACATTCCAATCAGTTCAACAGAAACCTACCAAGGTGCTGTTTCGGCATTTGGAAGAGACTTAGACAAGGCAACAGCAGGAACACCTGAAATCAGATATCAGCAGGTAGGACAGGAATTCATCATACAATGGCAAGATATGGGAAGATATTCTTCTACCGGAACATTAGACCGTTTCAGTTTCCAGATTAGATTGAATACAACAACATATCAGGTAAAAGTGGTGTATAACGCACCTGCTTTAATTGGTCTTGCATCAGTAGAACCTCAGGTAGGTTTGCGCGGAGCAACCAGTACGTTTGGAACAGATGTTAACAACAGAACTGTATTGTCCACCACAGGATATTGGGTAAACTCAACTGTTGGTACAAGTAATGTATCTACTTGTTATTTAGAAAGCAGTTCGCCTAACACCTATCCTCAGGCAGGAACAACTTATACTTGGTCACTTCCGGGAACAACAACTTACTCCTGGGCACCAAGTACTGGTTTGAGTTCTACTACCATTCTTAATCCTTTGGCCAACCCAACCACTACAACTACTTATACATTAACTGCCAACAGTGGTTCGTGTACAGCAGTTGATATGGTTACGGTAACAGTAGGAGGCAGTGTTGCCAATGCAGGTTCGGATGTTTCAATCTGCTCAGGAAGCAATACACAATTAAGCGCAACAGGAGCATCATCATTCACCTGGTTGCCTGCAACCGGATTATCAGCAACCAATATTGCTAACCCAATTGCCAGTCCTACTGTAACTACAACCTATACTGTAACCGGAACAACGGGAAGCTGTACTTCTACCGATATGGTAGTGGTAACAGTGGTACCTCAACCGGTGGCTAATGCAGGTGCTGATGTAGCCATTTGCGCAGGCAGCAGCACTACATTAACTGCTTCAGGAGGAACAACCTATTCGTGGTTACCTACAACAGGTTTGAGCAACGCTTCTATTGCTAATCCGGTAGCATCTCCGGCAGCTACTACAACTTATACTGTAACTGCATCTAACGGTGCTTGTACTTCCACTGATATGGTGGTGGTAACGGTTAACCCTGTTCCGGTAGCTAATGCCGGGGCTGATGCAGCTATCTGTTCCGGAACTAATACTACACTGGGCGCAACGGGTGGAACATCTTATACATGGTTGCCAGCAACCGGACTAAGTTCGACCACAATTGCCAACCCTGTAGCTTCGCCTGCGGCTACCACTACTTATACTGTTACTGTTTCGAACGGAACATGTACTGCAACAGATGCAGTAATAGTAACCGTAAATGCCACTCCTACCGCCAATGCAGGTAGTGATGTAACCATTTGTAACGGAAGCACCACTACATTAGGAGCAACCGGAGGAACTACTTACAGCTGGTCGCCTTCAACCGGATTGAGTAACCCATCCATTGCCAACCCAAGTGCTAATCCAAGTGCTACTACTACTTATACAGTTACGGCTACATCCAACGGATGTTCGGCCACAGATGTAATGGTAGTAAATGTGGTGGCACCTCCAGTACCAAATGCAGGAGCAGATGTTGCTATCTGTGCCGGAAGCACCACAACATTAGGTGCCAGCGGAGGTACATCTTACACTTGGACACCAGCTACAGGTTTATCTTCATCAACCATAGCCAATCCGGTAGCATCGCCAGCAGTTACTACTACTTATACAGTGTCGGTATCTAACGGAACTTGTGCATTGACAGATATGGTTGTAGTAACAGTTAATCCGGTGCCAGTGGCTAATGCCGGAACGGATGTTACCATCTGCTCAGGAACAAACACTACATTGAATGCAACCGGAGGAACATCGTATACATGGACTCCTTCTACCGGATTAAGCGACCCTAATATTGCTAACCCTGTAGCTTCGCCTGCCACAACTGCTGTTTATACAGTTACCGTTTCGAACGGATTCTGCAGCGCTCAGGATGCTGTTATAGTAAATGTGGTTTCGCCTCCGGTGGCTAATGCCGGAAGTGATGTAACCATTTGTTCGGGAACAAACACGCTTCTTTCGGCATCGGGAGGAACCTCTTATTCGTGGTTACCTGCTACCGGATTGAGCAATGCAACTGTGGCTAACCCAATTGCTAATCCTAACTCAACTACTACTTACACCGTTACTGTATCGAACGGAAGTTGTTCGGCTACTGATATGGTGGTAGTAAATGTTAATCCTTCGCCTACGGCAAATGCCGGAAGTGATGTAAATATCTGTCTAGGAAACAGCACTACGCTGAACGGAACAGGCGGAACAACCTACTCATGGAGCCCTGCTACCGGTCTTGATAATGCATCGATAGCTAATCCGGTGGCTACACCTACTGTAAATACTACTTATGTGCTTACGGTATCTAACGGATTATGTTCGGATAATGATACCGTACAGGTAACAGTGAATATAGCCAATGCAGGAACAGATGTATCGATTTGTGCCGGTGGAAATACTACCTTAAATGCTGTGGGTGGAACAAGTTACAGCTGGTTACCTACAGCAGGATTGAGCAATGCAAATATTCCTAACCCTGTGGCATCGCCTACTACTACTACTACTTATACTGCAACTGTAACTAGTACTTGCGGAACGACTATCGACTCGGTGGTGGTAACGGTATTGCCACTTCCTACAGCTTATGCAGGTGTGGACACTGCAATTTGTTCGGGAACAACCATCAGTTTACAAGCTACAGGAGGAGTTTCATACTCCTGGTTGCCTGTTACCGGATTAAGCAATTCTTCTATTGCTAATCCATTGGCTAACCCTATGACAAGTACAACTTATACTGTAACGGTTTCGGACGGAACCTGCTCGGCTACGGATGCTGTGGTGGTAACTGTAAATACTACTCCTGTGGCAAATGCCGGAAGCGATGTTTCGATTTGTGCAGGCAGCAGTGCCACACTTAACGCTTCGGGCGGAACTAACTTTGCATGGTTACCTGCTACTGACTTATCGTCAGCAGGCATAGCTAACCCTGTGGCTAACCCATCGGCTACTACTACTTATACCGTGACTGTATCGAACGGAAACTGTTCGTCAACAGATATAGTGGTAGTAACGGTTAACAACTTGCCTGTGGCTCCTGCTTCTATCTCCGGACCTACATTGGTGTGCGATGGTTCTACCAATACTTATTCAGTTCCGGTGGATGGTAATATTACCAATTATTTCTGGGCTGTGCCGGGCAACTGGACAGGTAGCTCTAATACCAACAGCATTACTTTGGTGACCAACGTAAACAGCGGTACATTGGCAGTAACAGCAAGCAACCAATGTGGCTCGGCTACTCCGGTTATCCTTAACGTTATTCTTAATCCATTGCCTATCGTTCAGATTGGTGCTATGGCTCATGTTTGTAATACCTCAGCTCCGGTGGTTCTTACCACAGGTTACCCTTCGGGTTCGGGAGGAATTTATTCAGGTATTGGTGTATCAGGAGGAAATATGTTCGACCCTGCTGTAAGCGGAATTGGTACATTTACCATTACATATACCTACACAGACCCTACCACCACTTGTACAGCTTCGGCTAACGGACCAATGACGGTTGACTTATGTAACTCAATTGGAACTTCGGTGGCTGATGCAGGTGTAACGGTGTATCCTAATCCATTTATGGATTATGCTACTGTGAAAATTGGTGATGGCATTACGTTAAACAATGCTCAGCTGGAAGTGTATGATGTACTTGGCAAACAGGTGAAATACATTACGGACATTACTACTCATGAAGTAAGAATGAACAGAGACGAACTGAACTCGGGAATTTATTTCTTTAAATTTATTAACGATGGCAAGGTAGTTTCGACCGGAAGACTGGTAATACAGGATTAAGCACCTCTCCCCTTTATCCCCTCTCCGCAAGAGAGGGGGAGGGAAGGGAAGGTTTATAAAATGTTCCTATTTGAACATGATTTGTTAACTCGGGAAGATACACATCTGGAGGTTTCCGAAGGATATCTGCTGACTTCCGAAGGACATCTGCTGGCTTCCGAAGGACATCTGCTGGCTTCCGAAGGACATTTGATGGCTCCCGAAGGACATCTGCTGACTCCCGAAGGACATCTGCTGACTCCCGAAGGACATCTGCTGGCTTCCGAAGGACATCTGCTCACTCCCGAAGGACATCTGCTCACTCCCGAAGGACATCTGCTCACTCCCGAAGGACATCTGCTGACTTCCGAAGAACATCTGCTGACTCCCGAAGGACATCTGCTGAGACAAAAAACACCTCTCCCCTGCCCTTTTCAATTAGAGAATGGGAGAAAAACACTTTTGAGGGGTATTGTTGAAGTTAGTATAATGGAAGGTGAACACAATGCGAGATGACAAGATGATTTGACCCAACCTACGCGAATTATGTTTCCTTGCGCTTTATATGAAAAGTTGGGAATAGGGAGAGGGAAGGAGACATCTTGATTAGTTATGAGATTGAAAAAAGCGTTTGCTTTTGGATGCTACCACAAAAAACAAATTACATTTGCAGATGATTACGAAAAGTGAGAAATAGGATATTTAAAAATAATTAAAGGAAAGAACATGAAAAATTTAAAATGGACAATGGGCTTTTTGGGGTTTCTGGGGTTTCTGGGAATACCTGCCATCACAAAAGGTGACTGGATACAGGCTTTATGGTTTTTATGGTTTGTTTGGTTTGCTTATTTTTTTCAGAAAAAGAAATCTTGAGATTAATTCAGAACTTAGTATTCACAAGGCACTAATCCCTATGATTAATTAATGGTAGCAAATCGCCTCACCCCCGGCCCCTCTCCAAAGGAGAGGGGAGATTATGAACAAACTAAATTTAGGTTTCAGTAAGCTTAACCCCCTCTCCTTTGGAGAGGGGAGGGCAAACAGCCTGTGGCTGTTTGAGCCGGCTTGTGCGCCTGTTCAGGGGTGAGGCGTTCAGACGAATATAATCTTGGGGATTGGTAAGATTCAGAAATAAAATTTTGGATTGAAAAGAGGAATAATAGAACTACAAAACATATAATTTAGAAATGAGAAAACTAATACTGACGGGGGTGATGGTGGTGCTGTGGGGGGCGATGAGTGCTCAGATGTGGTGCCCGGCCGGTGCTGAGTGGTACTACGGGATGGATACGGGTGCGAACGGGAGGAATGGTTATTATCATATAAAATATGCAGGGGATACATTGATAAACGGGCATGTGTGCAAACGGATGAGGGGTACGGAAGTTAGTCATAGCAATGTGTTGGGCATGGGTGCAACGGACACGGTGAGTTTGGGCGATAATTATACCTATGCCGACACGAGTAAGGTGTATGTGTTCGAACTGGGACAGTATTATACGCTGTATGATTTTGGAGCTTCGGTGGGTTCTACCTGGGTTATTCCTGCCATGCAATTGTACAGCGGATGTGCAGTGAATGGCATAGTTACCGTTACTGCTAAAGGAAGTATGGTGATAGGCGGGCAGTTGTTGAGGTATGTGGATGTGATTCCTCACAATGGTTCGAGTTGGTTTTTTGGAAGTAATGCCGGAATGGGTGGCGGTGCCCGGATTATTGAAAAGATAGGTTTGGTGAATGCTTCGAGTTGTTCGTATTTGTTTCCGAATACTTCGGACAGTTGTGATAATGTATTTGGTAATTTCGGTGAAGGGCAGTATGCACGTTTCAGATGTTACAGCGATAGTTCGGGGTTTTCGTATAGTTTGTTTTCGCAATGCGATGCGGTGTATTTCCCGATAGGGATAAAAGAAGAGGAAGCGGGAAGTGCATTTATTGTGCTGCCCAATCCGGCTTCGGGGATAGTGATGGTAAGGTTTGAGAGAGAACAAAAAGACACAGAGATAAAGCTTGAGGATATGATGGGAAAAGTGGTTTACAAAAGGAGGATGAACAGCCGGGAACAAATGATAGATGTTAGCCAACTGGCCAAAGGTGTGTATTGCCTGAGGGCAGAGGATAAAGAGCACCGGGTATGGAACAAAAAAATGGTGGTGAACTAAGCTAAGACAGAGGAAGCAGATGGGCGAAAAACAGGATTTAATAATTAAATAGTATTTTTGCCCTGAAAATATAAGTGTGTATGTATAAAAGTTTGATAAGGCCGATTTTTTTTCTTTTTTCCCCCGAAGCTATTCACCATGTAGTTTTTAAAACCATAAAACTTTTCTGTAAAATACCGGGTATGTCGGCATTGCTGAGAAGTGTATATGTGGTGAAGGATAAAAAACTGGAAGTAGAACTTTTTGGATTAACATTTCCGAATCCGGTGGGATTAGGAGCCGGGTTTGACAAGGATGCGAAACTATTTGATGAGTTAGGAAATTTTGGTTTCGGGTTTATAGAAATAGGAACGCTTACTCCCAAAGCTCAGCCGGGTAATGAAAAGCCACGTATGTTCAGATTGCCGGCAGATAAAGCATTAATAAACCGAATGGGATTTAATAACCACGGGGCAGATGAAACGGTGAAAGAACTGAGAAAAAGAAAAACGAACATTATTATAGGAGGTAATATTGGTAAAAATAAAATTACTCCTAACGAGGAAGCAGTGAGTGATTATGAAAAGTGTTTTCATACATTGTTTGATTATGTAGATTATTTTGCGGTAAATGTGAGTTCGCCAAACACGCCAAATTTAAGGGCATTGCAGGATAAAGAACCCTTGACTCAGCTTTTGCTGAAATTAAAAAAACTAAATGCAGAAAAATCGAACCCAAAACCAATACTGCTAAAAATAGCACCGGACTTGACCAACGAGCAACTGGATGATATTATTGGAATAGTGAAGGAAACAAAAATAGATGGTGTGATAGCCACCAACACTACTATAAGCAGAACTAATCTGACTACCGAACAAAAAGAAGTGGAAGCAATGGGTGCAGGAGGATTGAGCGGTAAGCCGCTAACGAAACGTTCGACAGAGGTGATTAATTATTTGTCGGTGAAATCGGGAAAAACTTTTCCGATAATAGCGGTTGGCGGAGTGTTTACGGCAGAAGATGCGATAGAAAAATTGAATGCAGGAGCAAGTTTGGTGCAGGTGTACACCGGATTTATATACGAAGGGCCCGGAATTGTGAAACGAATAAACAAGGGGTTGCTCAAACATTATCACACCAAATAATTGAATGGGGATAACACATTTCTAAAAAAAATATTTTACAAATGAAACTAATCGAATGTCCGAGAGATGCCATGCAAGGAATGCATGACTTTATTGAAACAGAAAAGAAAGTAGCTTATATCAATTCGATATTAAAATGCGGATTTGATACGGTTGATTTTGGAAGTTTTGTTTCGCCAAAGGCTATACCCCAGATGAGAGATACGGCACAAGTGCTGGAACAACTGGATTTGAGTTCGACCTCATCCAAACTGTTAGCCATAATAGCCAATACAAGAGGAGCCCTGGATGCAGTGGAATTTGAAGAGATATCGTATTTAGGATTTCCATTTTCTATTTCCGAAACATTTCAGCAACGCAATACAAATTCATCAATAGCCGAATCGCTTACCAGAGTGGAAGAAATTCAGGATTTATGTGTTCGTAACAGAAAAGAATTGGTTGTTTATATTTCTATGGCATTCGGAAATCCATACGGAGATGAGTGGAGCAGCAATGTGGTAGTAACATGGACTAAACGACTAGCACAACTAGGAGTGAAAATTATTGCATTATCGGACACTGTGGGAGTATCGAATCCGGAAAATATTACTTATCTTTTTTCAAGATTAATTCCTGAATTCCCGGAAGTGGAGATAGGTGCACACTTACATACCACACCTCAAACCTGGGAAGAGAAAGTGAATGCTGCTTACCGAAGCGGATGCAGAAGATTTGACAGCGCTATAAAAGGATACGGTGGTTGTCCGATGGCTGCCGATAAATTAACCGGCAATATGCCAACAGAAAATTTATTGAGTTATTTTAAAAACAATAATATTAAAACAACTATTGATAACAGCGCTTTTGACGAGGCAATGCGGATGGCCTCACTTACATTTCCGTTGGTTTAATGATGGGTGAGTCAAAATTTCAAAAACTGGTAAACAACAGTTTTCTGTTTCGGTTGTATCTTCTCAAAAATTTACCGATGGCATTTATAGCCGGAATACGCGTAAAGAAACTGAATGATGAAATGGCTGTGGCTACTATACGTTACGGCTGGATAACTCAGAATCCGTTTCGCTCTATGTATTTTGCTTGTCAGGCTATGGCGGCAGAACTTACCACAGGTTTGCTGGTTAAGAATTGTATTTACCAGAGCTCCCCTCCTATTTCTATGTTGATTGTAGAAAACAAAGCTTCGTATTTTAAAAAGGCTGTTGGGAAAATTACGTTTACCTGCTCGGATGGAAAAATAATTTCGGAATTAGTTAAAAAAGCTAAACAAAGCGGAGAAGCTGTGAAGGCTGACATAAAGTCTGTGGGAACAGATGAAACAGGTGATAAAGTAGCTGAGTTTGATTTCACCTGGTCTTTGAAAATAAAAGTGCTCTAAAAATAAAGCTACCTGCCGAAACAAATCATATGAAATGTTGAAATTATCCCTATATTTGGGCGAATCATAAATATCATAACCAACATAATTAATGCAAAGAGTAAGTTTTAATAACAAAAACAGTCCGTTTTTTAAAGCCTTAACAGAAAAAGTAGATGACTACTTTACCGCCAATAATATTCGTCAAACCGGAAATTTCAGGTTATATCTGAAGATGATAATTCTGGTGTTCTTCACCGCCTCACTTTATACCGTTTTGGTTTTCTTTACACCTCCGGTATGGTTATCAATAATTTTGTGCATTGTATTCGGAGTAAGTCTTGCTGCCGTAGGTTTTAATGTTATGCACGATGGAGCACATGGAAGTTTTTCGAGTAAACCATGGATAAATGAACTGATGGCTCATTCGCTGAATGCAATGGGAGGCAGTGTTTATTTATGGAAATACAAACATAATGTAAATCATCATTCGTTTACTAATATTGAAGGTATGGATGATGATATCGACATTAAACCTTGGATTCGTGTTCACAGCGACCAAAAGAAATACTGGTTTCACCGATTTCAGCATATTTACTGGATAGTATTGTATGGAGTTACTTATGTGTTGTGGGTATTTGTTCAGGATTTTACTAAATATTTCAGAGGGAAAATAGGTGATTTGCCTTTCCGTAAAATGGATGTGAAAGAACATATTATTTTTTGGGTTACCAAATTGTCTTTTATTGGTGTTTATATTATTTTGCCCATATTCTTGGTGGGTGTTGTAGAAACTCTAATTGGTTTTTTAATCGTAGCTTTTGTATGCGGATTTGTTATTTCTGTTATTTTTCAGTTAGCCCATGTGGTGGAAGGAGCAAGTTTTTCTACTCCTGATATGAAAGCATATAAAATAAACGAAGAGTGGGCCGTTCATCAGGTACAAACCACAGCTGATTTTGCTACAAAAAGCAGAATCGTTTCATGGTTTACCGGAGGATTAAACTTTCAGGTGGAACATCATTTGTTTCCGCGTATCAGTCATATTCATTATCCGAAAATTTCACAATTTGTTCGCGAAACCTGCGATCAGTTTGGAATAACTTATCTCGAATTTCCAACTGTGATGGCTGCATTACGTTCGCATGTGGTGCATTTGAAACAGGTAGGTAACAGTTAATATTTACAACCATTACTATTCGAACTAAAAAAGGAACTCATAAGAGTTCCTTTTTTAGTTTAAAGTCATCACTTGCTCCACTTCTTCACGGTAATCGAATTGTATATCTTCGTGAAGTTTGCTCAGTGTTTTCTTTATCTTTTCTGTTTGCCCTGTATATAAATTAATCAAAGCATCGCTCTTGTGAATAGGAATACCAGATGATTTGAGGATATTGCAAAAGTAAATCCTCAACTCGAGTTCGGTACGAGCAATGCCGGAATACTTGATGTATTTATTGGTAAACCGTAAAACTTTCCGAACCCCTTTGCGTGTATAATAGAGGTTACTTGTGTTTATTAGAGAGAATAGTTCGCTCATTTCCTTCTTTGTATTCGCTACAAATTTATCTTCATCTATTGAATCGAAAAGCAAATAAGAGAGCAATTCTTTATTTTCTACTTTATACTTTGCCAATCGCAGACACAAGTCAACCACTTGTTTTTTCTCTAATGTTAAGAGTTCTTTCTGGATGATAGTAGGCGATGCAGGTTTCATTCAGCAAAAGTATAAAAATAAAACAACTGTTTAGGCCTTGTTAATATTTGTGAAAGAATTATTGGTATTACATTTGCCTATAGGTATTATTAGTAATTTCGTAAAAAAATAATCCACCACATTATGTTTAAAAACAAAAAATATCTTTTACTTCTACCCATCGCTATTATTGGCTTTGCGTCTTATACCTACATAGTAACTTCTGAAAAAGAAAGTGCCATTGACCAAGCCATGATGCAGAATTTAAAAGTGCTTCATTATGCCCCTAAAGACATCAATGACGATTTTTCGGAAAAAGTATTTAATCTTTATCTGAAACGACTGGATGGAGGAAAAAAGTTTTTGATTCAGCCGGATGTGGATGAATTAAAGAAAATGAATCATTCCATAGACGAAGATATCAATATGGGAACATTTACATTTTTTGATAAATCATTAGAGATAATCAACAGCCGAATAGAAGAAGCGAAAACATATTATACCGATATCCTTTCTCAGCCTTTTGATTTTACAAAAGATGAAACTGTGGAAACAGATGGAGAGAAATTACGTTTTTCGAAATCGAAAGAAGATTTAAAAGATGCCTGGCGCAAGTCGATGAAATATGCTGTGCTTGCTAAAATAAGCGAGATGATGGATGCTCAGGATAAAGCAAAAGAAAAATCGGATACTGTAAAAATTAAATCGAAAGATGAATTAGAAATTGAAGCGCGTAAGAAAACACTTAAAACATATGATGATTATTTTAAACGCTTGAAAAAATTTAATCGTAACGACAGACTAGCGATGTATTTTAATGTTATCACCAGCATTTACGACCCGCACACAGAATATTTTGCTCCTAAAGATAAAGCACAGTTTGATGCAAGTATGAGTGGTCAGTTTTTCGGAATAGGCGCCCAGCTTCAAGAAAAAGATGATTATATTAAAGTAACAAATATCATTGCCGGAACTCCTTCGTATCGTCAGGGACAACTTAAGGTGGGAGATTTTATTATCAAAGTGGCTCAAGGTGCCGAAGAACCAGTGGATGTAGCTGATATGCCTTTGGAAGATGTTGTGCAACTCATCCGTGGAAAAAAAGGAACAGAGGTAAGATTGACAGTAAAAAAACCTGACGGAAGTATTATGGTTATTCCTATTATTCGCGACATAGTGGTGATGGAAGAAACCTTTGCTCAATCGCTCATTTTAAAAGGAAAAAATAATATAGGTTATATTAAATTGCCTGAGTTTTATGACGATTTTAATGGTACCGGAGGTCGCAGTTGTTCGAAAGATGTAAAAAAGGAACTTGAAAAACTTAAGTCAGAAAATGTGGATGGAATAATTTTGGACTTAAGAAATAACGGTGGAGGTTCGCTGAATGATGTGATTGAAATGGCCGGTTTGTTTATTGATAAAGGGCCAATCGTTCAGGTGAAATCGAGAACAGGTTCGCCAGAAATAAAAGACGATCCGGATCCGTCTATTACTTACAGCGGCCCGTTTTGTATCATGGTTAATTCTAATTCGGCATCAGCATCCGAAATTATGGCAGCTGCCATACAGGATTATAAACGAGGAGTAATTGTAGGTACATCGCCTACTACTTATGGTAAAGGAACTGTTCAGCGTGTTTACGAACTCGACCCATCATTACCTCCATCAATGGCCAGTCTTCGCCCGCTGGGTGCAGTTAAAGTAACGATGCAAAAGTTTTACAGAATTAACGGTGGAGCTACTCAACTAAAAGGCGTTACTCCCGACATTATTTTGCCCGACCCTTATTCGCTTCTCGATTTAGGAGAAAAAGAATCGGATTACCCAATGGCTTGGGATGAAATAGCATCTGCAAAATATAAAGAATTGAAGCCTGATTATAGTGTTCAGAAATTAAAAAACAAATCTATCAGCCGAATGAAATCGAATCCAAATTTTGCTGTGTTGGAAGAAGCTGCCAAACGTTATAGAAAACAAAAAGACAGCAGTGTGGTTTCGCTTAATTTCGAAAAATACCGTGCAGAACAAAAACGATTCAAAGCCGAATCGAAAAAGATGGAAGATTTGGATAAAGAAATAGGCGGAGTAGAAGTGGTAGGTTTAAAAGCTGATGCAATTGCTGTGTCTGATACTACCAAAGCAAACAAGGCCAAAGAATGGTATAAGGCCATTAAGAAAGATATTTATCTAAACGAAACGTTAAATATTATGAGTGATATGAAGTAATAGCGAGACTATCATTTCGCTCAAAAAGAGGAAACCATCAGTTGGTTTCCTCTTTTTTTTGGGAAATGAGCAAGCAAAATTGATTGGTTAAGAGTCAATTTTTAGAGGGGTAATGGCCCCTTATTTAATTTTATCGAATCAAATTGAATACTTAACCTATAAATTAAATGCCCCATACTGCATGTAAGCTTACATGTGATAGTAAATAATTCCCCGATACTGCATGTAAGCTTACATGCGATGGCAAATAAATCCCCCATATAACATGTAAGGTTACATGTTATAGTAAATAAATCCCCGGTATAGCATGTAAGGTTACATGAAATGATAAATAAATCCCCCGCATGGCATGTAAGCATACATGATATTCCAAACTAAAATAATATGACAATAGCTTTCGTTCTTGTTCAATAAAAATATTCGTTTTAATTAATTATCAATATTTTGAACAAACAGAAAAGTTTAAAATCTATAAAATGGCTTGAACCTTACTAATCCGGACGAATTATGATTGTTATCAATTTTCATGAAATTTCTTAATAAATGTTTTTATTTTTTTTGAAAAAGAAAATAATTTTGACAAGCAAATGGTTTTGCAACAATAAAAAAAAAGAACCACAAATACCGAAACAAAATGAGCGCATCTACTTTTCCGTTTTCAAAAAATTTTATCGCAAATGGTGTTGGCGATAATTACACAAAAGCATTAATTATTTCGGAGTTTCATCTCAATGCTTTAACTGCAAACAATGCAGATGCCGACATAGCTGCTCGCGAAACTATTTTTCAAACATTACATAATAACTTGGTGGCTGCCGATGTAAGCAAAGATGTGGCTGTAGGCGGCCGTATAACCGATACAGCTTCGCTCGAAGACCAATTTAAAACCATTCGTACCGATGAATTGCCCTTGTGGCAAACCATGATTTCGAATGTGTATCCTCGCAGAAGTGCCACTTTTAAAGGGCTTTTCCCTGCCGGAACAGACACCATTTTAAAAGGAAAAATTGATGTGAAAATAGAAGCCATGAAAACATTGGCAGCAGCCACATTGGCTAAAGGCACCTTAAATGCTGTGTCGGCACTAATTACTACTCGTTACAATGCTTTGCTTGCAAAACGAAATGCACAGTTGGGCAAAAAATCTACCATTTCGGGACTAACAGGGGCGCAACGTGCGGCCATTGCTGCTATGTGCAGTGCGCATTTTTGCGACCATGGCATTGTAATATCTAAATATTATGATAACCCCAGCAAAATTGAAAGCTTTATTGATGTTATCAATTTGCAACGACACCCTCATAGCAGCACTTACACAGGCACTGTGCATGGTTCGAAAATAAAAACTGCTTTAAAACATAACTTCACAACCAGCAGTTTGTTTACAGTTACAGCCACTCAAGATTGTAAAGTGTGGGTAATAGATAGTGCTAAAAACCCTTTAAAACCAATAGGTGTAAACGTGCCGGCCAACGTGCCTACTATCATTACATTTCCGGATGCAGGTAACTGGGCCCATCGGGTGGTGCAAATAAAAAACATGACCACCATTTCGGCCTCTTACACTATGGAGTTTTAGGCTAAATAAATTTTAAATTTCTTTAAGCATGATGAAGTGTTTTGTAAAAAAAAGCCCCAACCAAATAGGTCGGAGCTTTTATACATGTGTGCTCTCTTGCTTGATTAGAATACTTATTGTTTCTTTAGCAATTCGGACATTGCATTCATCTTATCATTCAGTTCGAGTCGGGCGTAAATTTGTTTCAAGGCCAGCATCGAATTTTTGTCTTTCGAATTTACTTCCAAAGCTTTTTCGAACACCACCATTGCTTTACTAAACTGCTCTTTGCTCCTTGCATCCTCTGCTTTATATTTGGCAGGGTCTTTAATTTTATCTGCAATTTTATTGATGCTTACACCATAGTTGTTATATAAAACACCAAGGCAATAAAGTGCATCAAAAAAATTAGGTTTAAGCGCAATTGCACTTTTATAATCATCTTCAGCCAACTTAATTTTATCTTCAAAATCTTTTGGTTGTTCAATAAACTTACCCGCTTCATTCACCGGATTCGCCAGTTTATCATAGGTATTCCCTCTTGCTAAAAACAAACTTGGATTAGTTTGATTGGCCTTAATCACCACGTTCAAATTTTTTAATGCATCCTCACTTTTTCCTTTCACCAAATAATAATTGGTTTGAGTAATAAGCAAATCAATATTTGATGGATAGGCTTCAATACCTTTTCTAAGCAATTCAAGTCCGCCAGCTGTGTCGGCAATGGTAAAATAAATATTAACCAACGAAGAATAGGTAGCACCTCTGCCCAACTTAGCATCAATCATTTTTAAATAATATTGCTTTGCTTTGTCGTAATTCTTGGCCCTTTCAGCACACAGCGCAATGTTGTTTAATGTAATGGTATCCTTTGGGCCATTGATAACATAGGCTTTCTCGAAACTAGGAAGTGCCGATGCATAGTTCTTATTGCTGTAATCGTACACCGCTTTATTGGTCAACAAAATTGAAATGTCGTTTATTCCCTTATTAATTTCGGTAGTAAAATTCAATTTTGTGTCCTGAGTTTTTGCTAAAGCAAAAGCATCATAAGCTGTCATCAATTCAGAAGCAGAAGTGTTGAAATACCCCATCGCTTCTCCTTTTTTAGGATCAGAAATGGCAGTTTGTCTTTCAGTTTCGGCACGTAAATTACGTTGAAAAATGGCTAAGTACACTTGACCTCTGAGCACATGTGTTTTCGGTTTGTCTTTGGTTTTTTCGTTCACCGCAGCCGAATCAATGTTCTCTTTGGCTTTATCAAGCGCGCTTTGCTCATTAGCCGAATTGTAATCAGCAAAATAATTTACGGCATTAACATACTTGGAGTTTTGCGCAAATCCGGTAATGCTAATTAATACAGCAAAAAATACAACTGCAATCTTCTTCATAGTTTTTATTTTTATTGTTCGTCAATTGGCCCTTCCGCAGCAGGTGCATCAGCTGAAGTATCAGTATTGTCAGTCGAAGCAGAATCTCCAGTTAGATTTTCTGTTCCTTCATTCACTTCTAATTCTTCTACTTCTTCTACATCTACCTTAGTAACTGCTGCTATTTCGTCAGTTTCTTTTAGGTTGATTAATCGTACTCCTTGAGTAGCTCTTCCAATCACTCTGAGGTCGGCAACAGCCAAACGAATAATGATTCCCGATTTATTAATAATCATCAAATCATCTTTATCGGTCACAGCTTTTATTGCAATCAGGTTACCGGTTTTATCGGTTACATTAATTGTTTTTACACCTTTTCCTCCTCGTTTCGTTACACGATATTCTTCAATATCCGAACGCTTACCATAACCTTTTTCAGAAACCACCATTACATTGCTTAATTTATCAGGCATTGCAATCATTCCGATTACTTCGTTTCCTTTATCACTAACATTTATTCCTCTAACACCGGAAGCATTTCTTCCCATCGGACGAACATTTGATTCGTTGAAACGAACCACTTTTCCTGCTTTAGAAGCAAGCATAATTTCGTTGGTACCATTGGTCAGTAACACTTCTAGTAAAGTATCCCCTTCGCGAACTGTAATTGCATTAATACCATTCGAACGTGGATTTGAATACGCTTTCAAAGTTGTTTTCTTAATCACACCATTCTTAGTACACATGATGATGAAATTATTATTAATGTATTCTTCGTCTTCTAAATCCTTCACATTAATGTATGCTTTCACTTTATCATCCGGTGGAATGTTAATCAGGTTTTGAATAGCACGACCTTTCGAAGTCCTGGTTCCTTCGGGCACTTCGAAGGCACGCATCCAGAAACAACGACCCTGTTCAGTAAATAACAATAAATAATTATGAGTAGAAGCGATAAACAAATGTTCAATAAAATCTTCATCACGTGTGGTACTTCCTTTAGAACCCTTACCACCTCTAGCTTGTGTACGATACTCTGTAAGCGGAGTACGTTTAATATAACCCATGTGAGAGATAGTAATAACTACATCTTCATCGGCTATCATATCTTCCATACGGAAATCTCCTGAAGCGTACACCACCTCTGTTTTACGTTCATCACCGTATTTATCTCTTATCTCTATTAGTTCGTCTTTGATGATGGTCATACGCAGATTTTCGTCAGCAAGAATTGATTTTAAATAATCAATTAACTTCATCAACTCTTCGTATTCTGCCTTAATCTTGTCTCTTTCCAGACCAGTTAACACACGTAAACGCATTTCAAGAATTGCTTTTGCCTGTATTTCGCTTAGTCCGAAACTTGACATCAATCCATCTTGAGCTTCTGCCGGAGTGGCAGCAGCACGAATTAATTTAATTACTTCATCCAAATGATCAAGAGCAATTAATAATCCTTCTAAGATATGAGCGCGTTTTTCGGCTTGAGCCAATTCATATTTGGTTCTGCGGATAACCACTTCATGACGGAATTCAACAAAGTGGTGAATCATATCTTTTATGTTCAACATCATTGGGCGGCCCTGAACCAACGCAATATTGTTAACACTGAAAGAAGTTTGAAGTTCGGTGTATTTAAAAAGATTATTTAAAACCACATTGGTTATTGCATCACGTTTTATTTCGTAAACAATACGCATTCCATCTCTGTCCGACTCATCACGTATGTCAGAGATACCTTCAATTTTCTTGTCATTGATTAAATCTGCTGTTTTACGAATCATTTCAGCTTTGTTAATCTGATAAGGAATTTCATTAACAATAATGCGCTCACGTCCGGAATCAGTTGTTTCCATAGTTGTTTTGGCACGCATTACAATTCTTCCACGTCCTGTTTCAAATGCATCTTTTACTCCTTCGTAACCATAAATGATTCCTCCTGTAGGAAAATCGGGAGCTTTTACTAATTGCATGATACCAGCAATATCAATATCTCTGTTATCGATATAAGCTATGGTTGCGTTTACTATTTCAGTTAAATTATGCGGAGGCATGTTTGTTGCCATACCAACGGCAATTCCGCTAGCTCCGTTAATTAAAAGGTTTGGAATACGAGAAGGTAGAACGGTTGGTTCAGACAAACTGTCATCAAAATTGGGGCGAAAATCTACAGTATCTTTTTCGATGTCGTTCAACATTTCTTCTGCCATCTTTTTCAAACGAGCTTCTGTATATCGCATTGCGGCAGGACTATCCCCATCAACAGAACCAAAGTTTCCTTGTCCGTCTACTAAAGGGTAGCGTAAACTCCACTCCTGAGCCATACGTACCATTGCATCATAAACCGATGTATCTCCATGGGGATGGTACTTTCCTAAAACCTCACCCACAATACGAGCTGACTTTTTATAAGGACGATTGGACAATACTCCTAAATCAAGCATTCCGTACAATACTCTTCTGTGAACCGGTTTCAACCCGTCTCTCACATCAGGCAATGCTCTCGACACAATAACCGACATTGAATAATCAATGTAGGCTGATTTCATTTCTTCTTCAATATTAATTTGAATAATTTTTTCTCCGTCTGCCATAATTTCTTTTCTGTTTGTTTATATTCTTTTAAAAATTGGTTTTACTGAAAATTTGTCATAAAATTTAGTTAGCACAGTTGTTGATATGTACCCTCAGAATTTTAGGAGTGTGAAAGTACTTATTTGTGTCCAATCAGCGCATATTTCTTGCATAAATTATCAACATATTAACACTATTTATGTTGATAAAAAGAAAAAAAGTCTTGTTTCGTCACAAAATCAAGCATTACCTTTGATTTTAATCGGCAAATAGCTAGTTTTGTTGCCGATTTGCCACCATTAATCAAAAAACATTTTTTAATAAAAAATAAATATAAAAAAGTATGGAAGCTAAATTTTCACCAAGAGTAAAAGAAGTTATCACTTTCAGCAGAGAAGAAGCCTTGCGTCTTGGACATGACTACATCGGTACAGAGCACTTATTATTAGGAATCATTCGCGAAGGTGAAGGAACGGCTGTTAAACTACTCAAAGCATTGAATGTAGATTTACAAGAACTACGTAAAATCATTGAACAAACCATTGGAACAGGGAATCACAAGGTAACTAATCTTGCCAATATTCCATTGATGAAACAATCTGAAAGGGCTTTGAAAATAACCTATCTTGAAGCAAAGCTATTTAAGAGTTCGGTGATTGGAACTGAACATTTATTATTGTCTTTGATAAAAGATGCTGATAATGTTGCCACCAAATCTCTTCAAAAACTGAATGTAGATTATGAAACACTTAAAAGAGAACTAGAACAAACTAAAATAGATCCTAAAGCAGAATTTCCGGGAACGCCTTCTGATGATGATGGAGATGAGGATAATTTTGCAGCAAGCAACAGTCCTAAAAAGTCCGTTGATAGTAAATCAAAAACTCCCGTTCTCGATAATTTTGGCCGGGATTTAACTAAATCGGCAGAAGAAGGAAAACTCGACCCTATTGTTGGAAGAGAAAAAGAAATAGAGCGTGTTTCTCAAATTTTATCACGGAGAAAGAAAAATAATCCTATATTAATAGGAGAGCCAGGTGTTGGTAAGTCAGCTATAGCTGAAGGTTTGGCATTACGTATTGTTCAACGTAAAGTATCACGTGTTTTATTTGGAAAACGTGTAGTTACATTAGACTTGGCATCGCTTGTTGCAGGAACAAAATACCGAGGACAGTTTGAAGAGCGAATGAAAGCTGTAATGAATGAACTTGAAAAATCATCTGACGTGATTTTGTTTATAGATGAGATTCATACTATCATTGGTGCAGGAGGGGCTTCCGGCTCTCTGGATGCTTCTAATATGTTTAAACCAGCATTGGCAAGAGGAGAAATACAATGTATAGGTGCAACCACTTTGGATGAATATCGTCAATACATCGAAAAAGACGGTGCTCTTGAAAGACGTTTTCAGAAAGTCATAGTAGAACCTTCTACTCCCGAAGAAACCATACAGATTTTGAATAATATCAAATCTAAATATGAAGATCATCATAATGTGACATACACAGATGGTGCAATTAAGGCTTGTGTAGCTCTTACCGCACGATATATTACAGACCGCCATCTGCCAGATAAGGCTATTGACGCGTTAGACGAAGCAGGATCTCGTGTTCACATTATCAATATTAACGTTCCAAAAGACATTGAAGATATTGAGAAAAAACTTGAAGATATCAAAGAAGAGAAAAACAAAGTGGTAAGGTCGCAGAAATATGAAGAAGCAGCCCGACTAAGAGATACAGAAAGAACATTGCTTGAACAACTTGATATTGCCAAAAAGAAATGGGAAGAAGAAAGTAAGACCCACAGAGAAACAGTAACTGAAGAAAATGTTGCAGAAGTTATTGCCATGATGACTGGTGTGCCTGTTCAGCGTGTTGCTCAGAATGAGGGTGACAAGTTGGTTAAAATGGCAGAAGTTCTTCAAGGAAAAGTGATAGGTCAGGATGATGCGGTGCGCAAGGTAGTGAAAGCGATACAGCGTAATCGTGCGGGGTTGAAAGATCCTAACAAACCAATCGGTTCTTTTATTTTCCTTGGCCCAACTGGTGTAGGGAAAACTCAATTGGCTAAAATCTTATCAAAATATTTGTTTGATAATGATGACGCACTTATACGAATTGATATGAGTGAGTATATGGAGAAATTTGCTGTTTCTCGTCTGGTAGGAGCTCCTCCAGGATATGTAGGATATGAGGAAGGTGGTCAATTAACTGAAAAAGTTAGAAGACGTCCTTACTCTGTAATACTTCTGGATGAAATAGAAAAAGCTCATCCGGATGTATTTAATTTATTGTTACAGGCATTAGATGATGGTATGATGACAGACAGCTTGGGTCGTAAGATAGATTTCAAAAACAGCATTATTATTATGACATCTAATATCGGTTCGCGTCAGTTAAAAGAATTCGGACAAGGGGTTGGATTTACAACAACTGCTAAAAAAGATGTAGAAGACGAAAATTCTAAAAGTATTATTGAAAATGCTTTGAAAAAATCTTTTGCTCCTGAATTTTTGAATCGTATTGATGATGTAATTGTATTTAATTCCTTATCGCTTGCAGATATTCATAAGATTATCGATATTGAACTTGATAACTTATATGGAAGAATAAATGGTATGGGTTATACCCTCAAAGTTTCTGATGAGGCGAAAGACTTTATTTCGGATAAGGGTTACGATAGCCAACTCGGTGCAAGACCATTGAAACGAGCTATACAAAAGCTTTTGGAAGATCCTTTGTCTGAAGAAATAATTAAATCAAAAATTTCGGAGGGTGATGTAATTGAAGTAGGGTTTGATTCGGAAAAGAAAGAAATAACCATATTAATTACTAAACCAAAAGAAAGTAAACCGAAAAAGAGCAAAAAAGAATAATCACTGCTCTAAATCAAAGTCATTAAAAAAACTCCCGCTAATGCGGGAGTTTTTTATTGTAAAAACCATAAATGCTGAATGAAAATAATTTTGATTTCAGTTTACTTTGAATCCTTTTTCTTTGTAATCCTCTTAAATTTAATTTTACCATCACCCTCTTCTGTTCGTTTTTCTTTCTGAAGAATATGACCATTTTCGGCTAATATCATATCATAGGTAGTAAGATTCTGGGTGATTACAAATATGTACATGGGTTCTTTCTCCGTATTCTCAACTTTAGCGGCATCTTCTATTTTATAAGCAGCCATTACACCTCCAAAATGTTTGGATAAAGAATCTTTCACTTCTTTTGGCAGTTCAGTGGGATTAACATAATAATGAGTTTCTACCCAATTCCCGTCAGGGGTAAACAACGCTGTCATTGGAGTTTCCAAAAAAGTGAATTCAACCAGATAATTATCGTAGTCCATTTGCCAAACCGGCTTTTTGGCCGTGGCATACTTGTTCTTAAAAGTAGATGTTACATCCACCGGTAGATTTTCAGAAGAAACAATTTGTGCAGTGCCGGCACTGGCAAGTAACAATGCAACGAAAGCAAGAATAAGATTTTTCATATGTATAAATTTGAGTTAAAAGTCATTCAGACAAAACAAACAGAAAACTGTTTCTCAGCTAACCATGCACAATCTGTTTATTACGGTAAAATTATAAATTATTTTAATAGTATCGATAATGACTCTTATCAAATTTAAAGTATAAATTTGTTGCCTAAACTATGTCTCATACTATTCCAAAAATAGCACACGACCCATTTGCCGCTTTAAGGGTAAGGGAATTTAAACTTTTTATGGTTACCCGTTTTTTTCTGACCATGGCCATTCAGATGCAAAGTGTTATTGTTGGTTGGCAGATATACAGCATCACAAAAGATGAACTATCTTTAGGTATAATTGGTTTGGCAGAAGCTATCCCTTTTATTATTGTGTCACTGTTTTCAGGACATGTGGCTGATACCATCAGTCGAAAAAAGATAATACTTGTTTCCACACTTTTTCTCATTGTTTCGATTTCTGTCCTTTTTTTCTTTTCATTTAAAACTTCCACTGTCATTCAAACATACGGCACTACCCCTATCTTTATAATAATAGGTTGCATCGGAGTGATTAGAGGGTTTTTCTCTGCATCGTTTGCTTCATTCATGTCTCAAATCGTACCCAGAAGTTTATATGCCAATTCGGCCACATGGAACAGCACTGTGTGGCATATTGCCTCCAGTTTAGGACCTGGAATCACGGGATTTATTATTGCTATTAGTGTCTCGGTAGCGTATGAAGTGAATATTATTTTTATTGCAATATCACTTATTTCCCTTCTTTTTATTGCTTCAAAACCCATTCCTCCAAAAGAGAAAGCGGAAACCCTTACAGAAAGTTTATCGGCAGGAATAAAATTTGTTTTTAAGAATCAAATTATCTTGGGAGCGCTTTCACTTGATTTATTTGCGGTTTTGTTCGGGGGAGCTGTTGCCATGCTGCCTGCTTATGCGGACAAAATTCTACATGTGGGTTCTGTTGAATTTGGATTTTTGAGAGCAGCCCCAGCAATAGGTGCGGTAATAATGGCTATCATCATTGCATACAAACCACCCGCACATAATGCCGGTCGTAATCTTTTTATCGCAATTGGTGCATTTGGTTTTGCCACTATACTTTTTGGTATTTCTACCAACTATTACCTTTCCCTTTTCTTTCTCTTTCTTACCGGTGCGTTTGATAATGTAAGTGTAGTTATTCGTCATACTGTACTTCAATTGTCCACTCCTGACGAAATGAGAGGTAGAGTGTCTGCTGTAAACAGTATATTTATTGGTTCTTCCAATGAAATTGGAGGATTCGAATCGGGTGTGGCTGCCAGAGCAATGGGATTAAAACCTTCTGTTGTGTTTGGTGGAGTAATGACTATTTTTATAGTTGCTTCTACAGCCTGGATAGCTCCCAAATTAAGAAAACTGAATTTAAAAAGTATTGAATAATAAAATTTCCGGTTGACTCAACAATGAAAAACTCATTATTCAAATCCTGTCCTTTTTCAAAATTAACAGTTTGGTTTCTGCTCATTATAATGTTGTGGACATTTATTAGTATAGAAAAGTGGGGCAAAGCCGAAACAAAACAAAAATTAATTGCATGGGATGTTACTTCCTATTATTGCTATTTACCTGCCCTTTTTATACATCATGATTTAACATTAAATTTTACAAAGCGAGGAAAGGATAAAAGTTATGAAGAAAACCATCAATATTGGTATCAAGTGGCTCCCAACGGGAGCAGAGTGATTAAATTTACGTTAGGGATGGCTGTGATGTATGCTCCTTTTTTTCTAATTGCTCATATTTGGGCAAATACTTTTGGATACACGGCCAATGGTTTTTCTATTCCCTACGAATTTTTTATTGCACTTTCCAGTCTGGTATACTTATTTATTGGACTGCTCTATCTAAGGAAAACACTATTGTTATACTTTAATGAAATTATCACAGGAATAACGCTTCTCAGTATTGTTCTTGGTACCAACCTGTATTATTACACTAGCAGCGAACCTGCCATGTCGCACGCATACTCATTTGCAGTGGTATCCATTTTTGTTTTTAATGTGATTAAATGGCACTCCTCTCCTACCCTTTTACGCTCTGTATTGATTGGTTTTCTGTTTGGTTTAATTGTCCTCATTCGCCCGGTGAATATTCTTATCGCTGTATTCCCAATGCTTTTCGCCATTACTTCATTGAAAACGGCAAAAGCGAAAATTAGTTTATTATGGACTAACAGAAAATTCATACTAATAATGGCCTTTACCGCATTTCTTGTTTTCCTTCCTCAGTTAATTTACTGGAAATACCTAACCGGAGAATGGTTTTTCTACAGCTATATGGAAGAACATTTTTATTTCAACAATTCTCATGTCTGGCTTGGACTTTTTAGTTTCAGAAATGGATGGCTAATCTATTCTCCTATTATCATCTTTTCGATTATCGGTATTCTGTATACCAAGAAAGTTAATTCAGGATTTTTTCTACCGTTAGTTATATTTTCAATTCTGAACATTTTTGTTTGTTACAGTTGGTGGACCTGGTGGTATGGAGGCAGTTTCGGGAGCAGACCCATGATAGATTCATACGCATTGCTTGCTATTCCAATGGCTACTTTATTCGAAAGAGTTTTTTACAAATCGAAAGTAGCATTTGCTACGTTATTTTTGATTCTTGCAGTGCTTATTTCATTAAATTTATTTCAGTCCTTTCAACGGAGAACAGGAATAATTCACTGGGATAGTATGACAGCAAAGGCTTATCAAATTGTTTTTCTGAAAACAGAATTATCCAATCAGGATATAATAGAACTGGAAAAATCACTATACCATCCCGATTACGACCAGGCAAAAGCGGGACTTGACGAATAAAAAAAGCCCCTATCACAGCAATGACGGGGCCTAAAAAGCCGTATGGTTTTTTAATGCTTCTTTACCCTTAAGCCAAAAGAAGCGCACAACTATGCTTATTCATCTTTATATTTTCCGAAACGAACCACAAAACCGATATAAGGAATGCCAATATACCAGCCTTGTTCAATCAATCCCGGAGTGTTTACAAAACCGGCATCCAGTGTGGAACGCTGGCCCATATACCGAAACGCATACGAAAAGAAAGTTTCATAATGTTCGTCCTTTGACGAAATATTGTCTCGTCCAAAAGGATTGCCTTTTACATTCACTATCCAGTTTTCTGTAACAAGGGCGAACTTCCTGCCCACACGTGCCATTCCATTGACGGTATACAATGGCTTGGTCATCCAGTCCGTGCCATTAGCATTATCCATAATTCCATAGCCTGCACCAAATGTAAGGTTATGATCGAAATTACCAATGGTAACCACTCCAAAACCAATACCCAATCCAAAGTTGTGATTATCCAATTGGAAAAAACTGTTACCAACCAAAGCACCACATGCCACATTCACATTTTTCGCAACTTCTCCGCCCACTTTTGCATTCAGATAAACTCCCATTGGTCCTACCAAACCTCCTCCAATGGTGGCATAATTGGTAACTCCATAATTAAACGCATTACCCGCACCATAGATATTTTGATAATAACCTTCTCCTTTTTTTAACTGATATGCTGAGGGAGCAAAAAGGTAACGGGTACTATTCGGATTTTTGAACCAGATATTACCGGCCTTGGAAACAGTGGCATCTTCAAACTCTTTAATTTGTTTTATTTTAGAAGCCGATAAAGTGATTAAGCCCAAATCCTGAGTTTCGATGACAGTGAACGACTCCGTTTGATTTAGAATTTTTCCGGAGATAATGCTTCCGTCATTTAAAGTAACCACCATAATTCCCCTACCATACTGCAATTCCATTGAATTAATTTTTTTACGAGATATTGTTTTCTGACCAATATTATTATCTACCAACACCACTTCGTTTGCATTCTGACTCACCAACTTTCCTTTTAAACGCGTACCATCATTCAATGATATAATGTATCGGGCAGATGTGTCGGGTATAGCATTAGTAACGGGCTGAATGGTGTTAAACGATTTACGCGGTTCACTGAATTTATCCGTCATTCCGTTTTTATAATTAATCAGAACTGCTTCTTTTTTTTGCATGGTATACATGGGTCCTGTTATGTTTTCCATACGCTTATACTTAATTTCCGATGGGGATATTTCTATAATCTTAGCAACAATTTGCTCTCCGTTTAGTTTAACGATGGTATCCTGAGCATTGATTTTACTGCATATTATAACGTTGAACGAAACTAATATGACACTTTTTAAAATTGACTTCATTTGAATTGTTTTTTTTTGATTAATTACTACAGAACTTTTGATTGTATAACCTAGCAGCTTCGCTGTTTGCCTTCCTTCGTTTGCTTTTAAATATGCCGGAAGCAATGGGACAAGAAATTGCTGTCATTAATATAAGCACACCTGAGTTAATGGCGGTATTGTCTTCTTGAGTACTTGATGATGACAATAGAGCCAAGCCAGCAACACCTAAAGGGAAGGCCGCAAAACCTGTATTTTGCAATCCTTCAAGACTTCTTGCCCGCTTTACTTTTGCAGTCACTTCAGGATCATGCACACTGAGCATAATACGATGCATTTCTCGCTCTCCCACAGGATGATTATGATAAAAGTATCGATTCGGCAACCCGAACGTTTCTATTCTGTTGCCTCTTGTTTCCATGTAATTTCTAATATTAAAATCTACCTTGATAGGAGATGTTACTTCGGTATAATGATCATCAGTAGTTTTAAATGCTTCCGTCATCCCGTTAGCAAACGAAATTTTATGAAGGTTGGATTTTAACTCTACATAACGAGGTCCATCCTGATAACCGAAACGGTAATAACTCACTTCGTTTACATTAATCTCATTTACCTTAGCCAGAATGCTGGTTCCATCATTTTTATAAATGGTATCCTGAGATAAACCCACTACCGACATTGAATTGAGCCACATGGTCAACAATGGTCTTACTATTCTTTTTTTATTCTTTTTCATTTGTTTTCTTATTTATTTATGAATTCTGGTTATACATTTCTTTTTGTGTTTCTCCATCGTTTTTCATCTGGAATAGTAACTCTTACAGAGATTCTGTTCTGATATTTATTTTCAGAAGTATCCTTTTTAAGATAAATATCGTGTCCGTAATTAATTTGAATTACAGCACCAGGATAAATCCCAATTTCAGGTGTAATGGACGGATTAAAAGTGTGAAAGTCGTTGTGAGCTATAAAACTTACCTCTGCATCGAGAATAAGCAATTTACCTCCGATACTGAACTTTGGTGCAACTTGTACTTGTTTATTGTAGGATATTTCTGCACTATAAGATGCATAAGCAAACACAGAATTTGCCAATAAATCCGAACCTAAATTTAACAATATATGGTTGGAAGAATGATCGTATCTTGTCGATTCTAAAGTTGTTTTTTGATAACCAATATTCAGAACACCATTTGGAAATTCGCCTGAATAATGCGTTAATCCAACCATCCATCTACCCTCACAACTTTGGTCAAACAAAAAGTTACTGGTGTTAAAACCACAAGTTGGTTTGAATAAACCATTCGTTATTTTTGCATCGCAAGCCGAACTCAATAAGTATAGGCTTATTATAATTATTCCTCTTTTCATTTCTATTTTTGATTTACAATTTAAATTTCCGATTACATACTTTGCCAGTCGAGTATATTCATCAAAAAATCATGCATGTTTATTTTTCCAATCATAGTGATTGAAAAAGCTAAGACTGCCGAAATAATACTTACCTGAATAATGGTTTTTGATTTGGATATAATGCTGATGTTGGATTGAGTTTCCATTTTTATTAATTTTAGTTATAAATAAATTTTGTTTGTTTGTTACGCCACAAAAGTAGTTGGGGCGAATGAGGCAGTTAAATGGATTACTGCGTGCACATTTGGCTTGGAGGAGGTAGTGCGCAAAAATGAAAACCGAAAAACAGTTACTCAGTTAAAATTTGCAATTATTGCAAATAGAATTTGTACTTTTATCGAAATTTGCAACTATTACCTTAATCATTTCTTACAATTCGATAAATTATTATGGCTAAAAAACAAAAAGAAACTCAGCAAAGCCTCATGATGCAACGCATAAAAGAATCGTTGCCCAAGAGCATTTCTTTTGTAGACGAACTTTCGGAAGTTCTAAAACTAAGTTCAGACAGTGCTTACAGACGCATCAGAGGAGAAACCGATTTAAGTATTGAAGAAATTGCGACTATTTGCAAGCACTTTCATTTTTCGTTCGATTCATTTATTAATAATAACGATAATAGTTGTGTAAGTTTTTCTCACCATCAGCTCAATAGTCATATCAACAGTTTTAAGGAATATCTGAATGGTATGAAATCAAACATGCAGCAGATACTGCGATTTCCGGAAGAAGACCGCAGAATTATATATGCTGCTGAAGATGTTCCCGTATTTCAGAATTTTGCTCATCCCCTGCTTTCGGCTTTTAAAATATTTTACTGGAACAAATCGATATTAAATGCCGAAGGATACGAAGATAAAAAGTTTGAAACGGCTCACATAGACAAGGAGCTGATGCAGATAGCCCGCGATATTTACGACCTGTATGCTAAAATCAATTCGATTGAAATATGGAGTGACGACACGGTGAACAGCACCATCAAACAAATAGAATTTTACTGGGACTCCGGAGCGTTTAAATCGAAAACAGATGCATTGCAAGTATGCGAAGAACTTATACTAATGTTTACCCGCATCAGCAAACAGGCCGAACTGGGCATTAAATTAGATGCAAACAACAAGCCGGCCACCAATCAGAAAAACTTTGAACTCTA
The DNA here is from genome assembly GCA_903926385.1 of uncultured Bacteroidota bacterium. Lineage (GTDB taxonomy): Bacteria > Bacteroidota > Bacteroidia > 2-12-FULL-35-15 > 2-12-FULL-35-15 > 2-12-FULL-35-15. The sequence continues at coordinate 40,288 of CAIYIS010000048.1, read as the reverse complement.
TCATTCCGACATTATGATAGGCACCAACTGTGTGACCACCGAAATGGGAAGTCACAAGAGTGCCTACATTTCTTATCATTCCTTTAATGTAATGCTTACCACCAATGCTTCGTTTTGCAACGAAACAGATATATGGATAAAAAATCTGGTGAGAAAATCCAATCTGATATCGGGTGTGGCCGAAAAACAGCGCTACCGCTTTTTTAAACATATTAATGATATGATTAAAAAACTAATGGATAAGATTGAAAAGGAGTAAGCTTTTACCTTCTTTTTCCACCAGTACTTCTCTGCTTTTTTAAAACTGTTCGTAACTTTTCTATTGTTGCATTCTTATTAATCGTAATTTTGCGATAAATGAAATGACAATGGGAACCAATAAATCAGAAGAATTTTCAGTAAAAGATAACAAGCTCGCCACTTATGCCAAGGCGCTCTCTCACCCGGCACGTGTAGCTATTTTAAAATTTCTTATTAAACAAAACTCTTGCGTATGCGGTGATATTGTTAACGAGTTACCTCTTTCTCAAAGCACCGTATCTCAGCATCTAAAAGAATTGAAGGCTGCCGGGCTTATCAAAGGAGAAATAGAAGGAACCAGTGTGTGCTACTGCATCGACACCAAAAATTGGGAAATAGCCAGAGAAACATTAAACGAACTTTTTCAGACCATCAAACTTAAAGACAAATGCTGTTAAGTCGGCCTTGCATATTAATCGCAGTATTACGATAACCTTATTCAAATAAATTAAACAATACCTAAACTAAATTAAAATGGACTCAACATCAATTAAACAAACCGTTAAAGAAAAATACGGAGAAATTGCCAATCAGAGCAAAGCACAAAACGATTCTTCCTGCTGTGGTGCGGGAGGATGTTCTACAGTAGACTATGCTGTATTCAGCGAAAACTACAATCAACTGGAAGGCTATATGCCCGAAGCCGACTTAGGATTAGGCTGCGGCATTCCTACTCAATTTGCCAACATCAAAAAAGGCGATACGGTAATCGACCTTGGCTCGGGAGCAGGTAACGACTGCTTTGTGGCAAGAGCCATAACAGGCGAAACAGGAAAAGTAATCGGTATAGATATGACCGAAATAATGATTGGCAAAGCACGCGATAATGCCGAAAAATTAGGATTCAATAATGTTGAATTCCGTTTGGGCGACATCGAAAACATTCCGGTGGCGGCCAACAGAGCCGATGTGATAGTAAGCAACTGTGTGCTCAACCTGGTGCCCGATAAACGAAAAGCATTTTCGGAAATATTCAGAATATTGAAACCCGGAGGTCATTTCAGTATTTCGGATGTGGTGCTGGTAGGTGCTTTGCCTCCTTCCATAGCTCAAGCCAGCGAGATGTATGTGGGTTGTGTAAGCGGTGCTTTGCAGAAAGCCGAATACCTTAGCATTATTCAGGAAACTGGCTTTGCTGATTTAAAAGTTCAAACCGAAAAACGTATTGTATTGCCAGACGATATTCTTTCCGAATACCTTTCGGCTGAACAAATAGCAGACTATAAAAAAAGCGATGTAGGTATTTTCAGCATTACCGCCTATGCCGAAAAACCAAACACTACAGCGTGTGACCCTAAAAGCGGATGTTGTTGTTAATATGAAAAACATTTTAGTATTATGTACCGGCAATTCATGCCGGAGCCAGATGGCTGAGGGATACCTTCGCCATTTTGCGCAAGGCAGAGCCAATGTTTACAGCGCAGGGATAGAAACCCATGGTGTAAATCCGAAAGCTATTGAGACAATGAAAGAGGATGGTATTGATATTTCTAATCATACTTCTAACAACATTGATGAGTATATGCATATTCCTTTCGATTTTGTAATTACTGTTTGCGATAATGCTCGTGAGCGTTGTCCTTACTTCCCTACTCAGGCGGTAAAGTTTCATCATAATTTTCCCGACCCGGCCAAAGCCACCGGCACTGCTGTGGAAATCGACAACAGCTTTAGAAGCACTCGCGATATGATTAAACTCTATTGCAAACAATTTATTGACTTGCATCTACCCAATACGAATAACTAATCAACCAACAAACTTATAAACCTTTTATGACAGCTACCAATTGTGCTCCTGCAGCCGAACGCAAAAAATTAAGTTTTCTCGACCGTTACCTTACTCTTTGGATATTTCTGGCCATGGCCATAGGTGTGGGCATAGGTTATTTTATTCCTTCATCGTCCTCGTTTATCAATTCGTTTTCGAGTGGAACTACTAACATTCCTTTGGCTGTAGGCCTTATTCTGATGATGTATCCTCCCCTTGCCAAAGTGCGTTACGAAAACATGGGCGAAGTATTTCGCAATACACGAGTGCTGGGTGTTTCGCTTTTGCTCAATTGGGTTATAGGGCCTGCACTTATGTTTGTGCTGGCTATTGTGTTTTTGCAAGGCTATCCTGAGTATATGGCTGGTCTTATACTTATTGGCCTGGCTCGCTGCATTGCTATGGTTATTGTATGGAACGAACTGGCCGAAGGTAGCAGAGAGTATGCTGCCGGACTTGTTGCCCTCAACAGTATTTTTCAGGTTTTGCTGTATAGTGTGTATGCTTATGTGTTCATCACTGTGCTGCCTCCTTTGTTTGGCATTAAAGGATTGCAAGTAAATGTTACCATGGCCGACATAGCTCGCAGTGTAGGCATTTATCTGGGTATTCCTTTTGCATCTGGTTTCATCAGTCGCTATGCGCTTATCCGCATCAAAGGGCTGGACTGGTTTCAAAACAAATTTATTCCCATCGTTTCTCCTTTTACTCTCATTGCTTTGCTATTTACTATTATAATTATGTTTAGTCTCAAAGGGCAACTTATTGTTCATATTCCCTTGGATGTGCTTCGCATTGCTTTGCCTCTGGTGGTTTATTTTATCATCATGTTTGTAGTTTCTTTCTTGCTGGGCAAACGTATGGGAGCCGATTACAGCCAAACTGCTTCTATAGCGTTTACCGCTGCCGGCAATAATTTCGAGCTTGCCATAGCTGTGGCCATTGGGGTCTTTGGCATCAATAGCGGACAAGCTTTTGCAGGTGTTATTGGCCCTCTGGTAGAAGTGCCTGCTCTTATTGCTCTTGTTAATGTGGCTTTTTGGTTTCGGAAAAAGTATTTTACTAGTTAGGGGATTTCAGATTTCAGATTTCAGATTTCAGATTTCAAATTGAGAGACGGGAAAAGTTAGCCACAAAGGCACCAAGACGCGAAGGTGTTTGAGAGAAGCATTAGTCAATCATTAGTGGCAGAGCTTAGTATTTACTTTATTTGTAAGCTTTGCTAACATTAATGTTAATCTTCAGAGTTTAAGTATAACTTACTTTAATACATTAGCACGAAGAGTAACTTCGCGCTAACGGTGATAGTTAATTAGTTTAGTTTATGTATTATTGTTTAGCTGCACATCTGGTAAGGTGAGCAAAATTCATTTTTATACACCTCCACATCTGGTAAGGTGAGCAAAAATTCATTTTTATATACCTCCACATCTGGTAAGGTGAGCAAAAATTCATTTTTATACACCTCCACATCTGGTAAGGTGAGCAAAAACTCATTTTTATACACCTCCACATCTGGTAAGGTGAGCAAAAACTCATTTTTATACACCTCCACATCTGATGAGGTGAGCAGAAACTCATTTTTATATACATCCATACGTATGGATGTGAGTAAAAATTCATTTTTATATACCGTCACACGTTTGAAGGTATATAAAACAAAATTCTCCCCCTTTTTCCTTCAAAATTTACTTTTCAAAACTCAAAGAACAGCTGCAGATTCGAATAATTGATGCAAATGAATAGAATATCTATTTAGCCTTTCTTAGTATTTTTACCAACAAACAGATAAGGTGTTAAATATTTCTCCGCTTCTTTAGTTTGCAATTGAAAAAACACCTGTAAAGGCTTGCTTTATCTCTCTATTTCAGAACACCAACATTAGCGAAAAAGATAAGTGGAATGAATTTAGAACAATTGAACAGACGAATAGTGAATTTTGAAGTGAGTTGCATCATTCTTAATTCAATTGTTCTATTGTTCAGTTGTTCTATTGTTAATTGAATATCCAAAAATCCTGCTCCGAAAGGTGTGGGATTTTTTTGGGGAATTGCTGATTGGCTATTGCTATTCTCACATCTTTTCTCTGATTTTTATCTACCTTTGCAACCATTAAAAATATTAATTTAAAAACGGTAAAGCCAAAACCGATGAAGAGGCAATAAAAAAACAAAATATATGAAAATAAAATTACTTGTTTTAAGTTTAATTACCGCATCGAGTTTTAACTTTTTGTCGGCACAATCCACATCTCCTTCTCCATATTGCGATGCATCGTTTGACGATCAGCAAGGGTTTCCGGTAGCAGATGCCATTAATAGTGTTTCATTAGGAACACTTACTAATGCAACCAATGCACAATATGCCGCCCCTCACTATGTATTTTATAACAATCTTGCAGCACCAAATTTAGTAAAAGGAAATACTTATAATTTATCCGTTGTATTTAATGTGCAGGGAGGTGCCGGATTCGGGGTGTGGATAGATTTTAATCATAATAATACTTTCGATCAAAACGAATTGGTAATGGGGTCTACAGCTTCTGCTTGGCTTAACATTAGTTCAAACACTGTAATGAGTCAAAACATAACCATTCCACTTACAGCTTTAACCGGCACTACACGCATGCGAGTAAGAATAGTGGAAGACGATAATTATACCATGACAAACGGAGCAGCCATTCTGCCTTGTAATTTAAGTTCATCAATCACCGATGTTATGGACTGGGGCGAAACAGAAGATTATACAGTTAATATTACATCATCTGTTGGAATAAGCGAAATAAGCGAAATGAGCCAATTTACCATATATCCAACGCTTGTTTCGAACACACTTACTGTAAATAAAAACATCTCTGAGCATTTAATTTATGTAATACGTAATGTTGCCGGACAAGAAATTCAGACCGGAAACATAAACAGCACAGAGCAGCAAATAGGAGTAAATTCGCTTTCGGAAGGAATTTATTTCTTGCAATTGTTAAACAACACGGTCTCTCTGGGACAACAAAAATTTATTAAAACAAAAGAATAATTAAGCAGCAGGTGGCAACAGTATTGTTTCCACCTGCTTTTTAAAATCTCCTCCCCATCTAATAATTCAATTAATAAAAAAGAAATTAATTGAGGTAATTACGAAGTTCCTCCGGTTTCATTACACCTTCGGCAAATTTAATAAGCTTTTTATGTTTGCTATAAATATGAATTGAAGGCGTGTACTGAGCCTTGCAATAAGAGTAATACGCCTTGTCTTTATCCATCACAAATTTAACATTGGTCAGATTTTGTAAATGATGTGAAGTGGCAAACTCCTGAGCAAGGGTGCTGTCCTGCCGTGTAATAAATATAAAATCAGTTGATGTAAACTCTGGAATATGGTCGGCAATGATGGTTCCTTGCTTTTGGCAATAAGGACAATCGTTTTTGAAATAAATAAACACTGTCTTGCGCTTTGCACTTAGGTTATGGGTAGTAAACTGTTCGCCAGCCAAAGTGTAATATACAAAGGGAGGCATTGTACCCAACGAATCGTAAACACTCAGTACACTTTTTTGGCTAAAGGCACTTGTATTCAATGAAACAATGAAAACAATAATAAGCGATATGTGGCAAATGGATTTCATTACAGAAGCAAATGTAAATAAAAAGCAGATGGAAAGTGAAGAAGAAAAGTTATAGCTTTTTTTTCTTGCTCAGGAAATAATTAATTCCGAATTTTGAACTCAGTCACACAACAGAAAAACAGCTTGTGATGAATATTAAAATACAGAACTAAACAACAAAGCGAATGAAAACACCTGTAAAAACAGTATATATAAATGTTGATAGTTACATAGCCTCATTTCCATCCGAAGTGAAAGAACTGCTTACCAAAATTCGCGAACTGATAAAAGAGGCCGCTCCCAAGGCTCAGGAGGTGATAAGTTACAATATGCCGGCTTACAAACAGAATGGCATGGTGGCTTATTTTGCTGCCCATACTCATCATATTGGATTTTACCCAACAGCTTCGCCTATTGTTCAGTTTCAAGACAAACTCACAGCTTACCATACATCTAAGGGAGGAGTTCAATTGCCCATGAATAAGACTTTACCCAAAAAATTAATTAAGGAAATGATACGATTTAAGTTAAACGAAAACCGAGAAAAAGCAAGTAGGAAAAAGAAAACAACAGTTAAACCTAAGGGCAAATAATTACAAAAAATAAATCTTTTTTATACGCTACAGAAATTAAAAGTATATTTGCTTCAAACAATTTTAAGAAACTATGAAATCAAAATTACTTACGGCTGTATTTATTTCGTTTGCCCTGCTGATGCAGGCAAAGAACCCAAAACCGATTACTCCGGGACAAGCCATTCATGGGTCGTACGGAAAAGCTAATCATTTGGCTCATGCAGTAAAACTAAAGCCAACTCATCACTCATTTTATATAGCAAAAGCGGCTACCACCAATTTAATGGACAGTACTTATATGTGGTTATGGAGCGATACTTCGTTTGTGTGGTATCAACCCACTAAAACCATTTATACCTATGATGCCAACTTTAATAAGACAATGTCGGTAGTACAATATTGGGACACCTCAGTGTGGGTAAATCAAACCAAAAATGATTACACATACGATGCAAATAACAATATGACCAATCAGATAACCCAGCATTGGAATGGTAGTGCATGGATTAATTTCTCCCAAACCTCTCTTTCGTATAATTCGTCCAATCATATTTTAACACAATCCAATCAAAGCTGGAATGGAACCTCATGGGACAATCAGTACCGATATACTTACACTTACGATGTAAACAATAATCAACTGAGCTATTTGCATGAAATAGGAAGTGGTTCGGTATGGAACAACGATTCTCAATCTTTGTTTACCTACAATGTCAATAACAACATGACAGACGAAGTGGATCAGATATGGAATGGAATTTCGTTTGACAACAGCGCACATTTTATCTTCACCTATGATGCCAGCTTTAACTTGATTAATAATCTTTCGCAAATATGGAATGGCTCATCCTGGGACAACAATCTTCAGATGACATACACCTTCGATGCGTTTAGTCACCCTCTAACCGAATTAGACCAAACATGGAACGGAGCAAGTTTTGATAACACCGCCCAGTATATTTTTACATTAGATGCTAATTTCAATCAAACATCGGCTCAATATCAAGTATGGAATGGCTCGAGCTGGGACAATAGTTCGTTAGACACAAACACATTTGATGCAAATAACAATCAAACTAGTCAGCAATCGCAAAGCTGGAACGGTGCAAGCTACGATTATCTCTATGCATATACATACACCTACGATGCCAATAATAATGAGTTAACATGGTTGTTTCAGATGGGCAGTGGCAGTATGCTGAACAACGATTCTCAAGGTTCATACAGTTATGACGCTAATAACAATCAAACAAATCAGGTGTCGCAAACATGGGATGGAATGAATTGGCTGAATCTGACACAAGCTTTTTATGGTTATGATGTAAACAACAATCAAATCATTATAGTAAATCAATACTGGGATAGTACTTCAACTTGGCACAACTCAGACTCCACTTTTAACTATTACCATGCACCGTTTATTGTTGGTGTAGCAAGTAATGTTCAATATAACACCGCGAAAATTTATCCAAATCCGTTTTCATCTGTTGCCAGTATTGAATTCAATACCGAATTAACTTCAGGAATACTTATTATTACAGATGTTACTGGACGTGAAATAAAAAAAGAAAATGTGAACGGTAAACAAATAACTTTAGAACGAAGAGCTATGACCAATGGAATATACTTTGTAAAAATAATTTCGGGCAATTCGAATGTTGTTTGGAATAACAAAATAGTGATAGTAGAATAATTGAATGCCGAACACCAATAAAGATACGAATAAGGATGTTAAGGAAACGGTAAAACAGATTTTCAGACTATATCTGGTAAAAAATCATCATCGTAATACACCTGAACGATACGCAATACTTAATGAAATTTATTCTCACGAAGGCCACTTTGATATAGAGTCGCTTTATGTGCAGATGAAAAACAAGAAATATCGTGTGAGCCGTGCTACCTTATATAATACAGTCGAACTTTTGCTCAACTGCAATTTAATAACCAAGCATCAATTTGGAAAAAACTTTGCTCAATACGAACGTTCGTATGAATATAAACAGCACGATCATTTTATTTGCCAGGACTGCGAAACGGTATTCGAATTTTGCGATCCACGTATTCAGGAAATACAGCGTACAACTTCCGAAATATTAGGATTTACAGTTTCTCATCATTCGTTGAACATTTACGGAAGATGCAACAAACTGGCTAGTCAGGGAGAATGTGAACATGTGAAAAAGAAAAAAACAAAACAACCAAAATAATGATATTTCAATACAAATCGAACGTTGAAAACGACATCAAGGTATTTCATCTTTTTGGGGAGTTGATAGACCGCGAACAACCCAAACCTATGGTGGACGAAGTTATTGCAACCGTTGAAACAGGAGTAGTAAAAATCCTCTTAGACTTGCACCAGTTAAGATATATAAACAGCAGCGGACTGAATGTACTTATTAATATATTAACCAAAGCTCGCAAAGCAGGAGGCGATGTAGCCGTGTGTGGAGTGAATGAAAAAAACAATGAGCTATTGGTTATAACCAAACTCGACAGCATATTTAATGTTTGTGAAACAAAGGAAGAAGCCATTGCTGTGCTTAACAATTAAACGTATTAAAAAGAATAATTAAACCAGATTATAAATAACGAAATGAAAGTAGATGTTCTGTTAGGTCTTCAATGGGGAGACGAAGGAAAAGGAAAAATTGTAGACGTATTAACACCAAAATATGATATCATCGGGCGCTTCCAGGGGGGGCCGAATGCCGGGCACACATTGGAGTTTAATGGTATCAAACATGTACTGCATACTATTCCGTCAGGTATATTTCATCCCAAAGCAATCAACATAGTTGGAAACGGTGTGGTGATAGATCCTGTAATATTCAAAAAAGAAATTGATGCTTTATTAATATTAGGAGTAGATGTAAAATCGAAACTTATTATTTCTAAACGTGCTCATCTTATTTTACCTACTCATCGTTTGCTCGATGCAGCAAGCGAAGCCTCCAAAGGAAAAGAAAAAATCGGTTCTACTCTAAAAGGTATTGGCCCCACTTACATGGACAAAACAGGACGCAACGGATTAAGAGTTGGCGATATTGACCTTGCTAATTTCAAATCCAAGTACGATGCTTTGGTTGAAAAACATAAACAACTTTTGGCTTTTCATCAGTTCGAATACAAACTGGAAGAGCTGGAACCGGCATGGTTTGAAGGCATAGAAGTATTAAAAGGGTTGGAACGAGTGGAAAGCGAACATTATATTAACGATGCTTTAATAAAAAACAAAGCTATACTAGCAGAAGGTGCGCAAGGCTCTTTGCTCGACATTGATTTTGGCTCCTACCCATTTGTTACATCTTCCAACACAATATGTGCCGGAGCCTGCACAGGTTTGGGAATAGCTCCGAATAAAATCGGAAATGTGATTGGTATTTTTAAAGCGTATTGCACACGTGTGGGAAGTGGCCCGTTTCCTACCGAACTAGAAGATGAAACAGGAGAACAAATACGCAAAACAGGTAATGAATATGGTTCTACCACAGGCAGACCAAGACGTACGGGCTGGCTGGATATGCCAGCATTAAAGTATGCAGTAATGATTAATGGTGTAACCGAGCTTATGATGATGAAAGCAGATATTTTAAGTGGTTTTGAAACTATTAAAGTGTGTACGCACTACAATTATCAGGGAACGAAAATAGATTATTTACCCTATGATTATTCACCCGAATTGCTTTCGCCAGTGTATACAGAATTGAAAGGATGGAATCAAGACCTTACAGGTTTGCATTCGCCCGAAGAAATGCCTGCCGCACTAAACGATTACATTGCCTTTATCGAAAAAGAAGCAGGTGTTCCTATATCCATTGTATCCGTTGGTCCGGACAGAACTCAAACACTAATTCGTAAAAAAGAATTGGTATAGTAATTGCCTTTGGGGGCAAATTTTTTATACCAATAAATATGATTAAAACAGAATATACATTTTCAGGTCGCATCAGTGCAGTACCTAGTGTATTTTCTGTTTTTTGTTTTCTATTGTTAACACCCCTCCTATCTTTCTCTCAAAATTCAACAAGCACAGGCGGCAAAAAAGTAGAAATTGTTCATGCAAAATCATTAAAGTTCGATTCTCAATTAGGCAATGGTGCCAAGCGCTTGATTGGCGATGTTGAGTTCAAACAAGAGAACACTCATATGTATTGCGACAGTGCCTATTTTTACGAAAACAATTCACTCGAAGCATTTGGCCACATTCATGTAAATCAGAACGACAGTGTGCATTTATATGGCGAATTACTCAAATACGATGGAAATACAAAGCAAGCTATCATTACGAAAAATGTTGTTGCCGACAAGGGAGATATGCATCTTACCACAGAAGTACTCAATTACGATATGGGTAAAAGTGTTGGATTTTATACCACTCCAGCCAGAATTACCAATAAAGACAATGTTTTGACCAGCGACCTTGGGTATTTCTTTTCTAAAACAGATGACTTAACTTTTAAGAAAAATGTAGTGCTCACCAACCAACCTGCCGGACAAACCAATCCTGAATTTGTGATTAACAGCGACACCATGCGTTATAATACCGCTTCGCAGACTACTTATTTCGTAGGCCCTACCACTATCAAAAGTAAAGAGAATTCTATCTACTGCGAAGATGGTTGGTATGATACCAAAAACGATATATCACGATTCAGTAAACATTCGTTTATTCTAACCAAAGAACAAAAAATGTTTGGAGATAGCCTGTATTACGACCGTAAATCAGGAATTGGCAGAGCAATCAAAAATGTAAATGTGATAGACACAACCAATAAAATTGATATAAAAGGAGATTTTGCAATTCATTATGAAGAAACGAATACCTCCATCGTAACAGGCCATGCTTTGTTAACCGAAATACAGGAAAAAGACACGCTTTTTGTACATGCTGATACATTAAAAGCAATTGGTGAAAAAGACAGTACCATTAATAAAAAGGTTTATGTAAATAAACAAAAACAGGATAATAAGAAAACTAATTTAAAAGTTAAAAATAAAGAATCGAGTATACCTGCTGTAAAACCAAACGTATTAAGCAACCATTTGTTCGCATACCACAAAGTGAAATTTTACAGAAAAGATATGCAAGGAAAATGTGATTCGATGGTTTATAACTTGAATGATTCCCTAATGCATTTGTTCGGAAAGCCAACACTGTGGTCGGAGGAGAATCAATTAACAGCCGACAGTATTCAACTGTTAATTGGTCAAAAATCTCTAAAATCAATGGTTATGAGAGGAAACTGTTTTATTGCTTCTCAGGAAGATTCCGTGCGTTACAACCAAATTAGAGGAAAGCAAATGAAAGGATATTTTAATGACAGTAGCCTTTATCTGGTGCATGTAGAAGGAAACGGGCAAACGATATATTTTGTAAAAGATAAAGATGTAATAAAAGCTGTAAATCGTGCTGATTGCAGTGATTTAAACATTTATTTAAAATCAAACAAAATAGATTACATCACATTTATTACAAAACCTGATGCAACGCTATATCCGTTAGAACAAGTAAATATAAAAGAACTACGCTTAAAAAACTTTAGCTGGAGAGCAAGTGACAGACCTAAAAAAATGAAAGATATTTTTAAATGGTAAAATTTATTAGGCCTTTCCTTCCCAAACAAAACAATCAGTAAACAATTCTTTCAACCGAGTTTCGTACTTAAATATTCCGTAAACAGAAGACCCACTTCCGCTCATAGACGCATACAAAGCACCATTATTATATAACTTTTCTTTTATGTCTTTTATCAAAGGAAACTGAGGAAATATTGAATCTTCAAAATCGTTGTGAATACAATCTTTCCATTGTTCAATTGGAACACTGAGGATGTCTTTTTCAATTGAACGAACAGCAGGTTTTGGAGTAACACCGCTATACGCCTTTGCGGTATTAATATGAACAGAAGGACAAACCAACGCAATATGATAGCCATCTAAATTCAGTTCTATTCTTTCATACTGGTCACCTTTACCTTCAGCAAATACAGGTTTGTTAGTAATAAAAAACGAACAATCACTACCCAATTGACGAGCATAATTATGCATTTCGCCCCAGGACAGATTGAGTTGAAATGTATCGCTCAAAAGGCGAATAAAGAAAGCTCCGTCAGACGAACCTCCCCCTAATCCAGCTCCAATAGGAATATGTTTGTGGAGATGCGCCTTGACATTTGGCAATGAATAATCTTTTGAAATTAAATGATAAGCTTTGTAGCACAAATTCTGATTTACATTTCCTGGGATTTCTATTCCGGAAGTTGTCATTACAATACGTTCAGCAGAAGCTTCTTTGTTTTCAACAACTTCAAGGGCTTCCATCAAACCGATTGGATAAAATACAGATTGAATAGAGTGATAACCATCATTCAGTTTTTTGACAATGTTCAAACCTAAGTTTAGTTTGGCGTTTGGGAAACAAATCATGTTGCAAAGTTCTAAAAAAAATGAAATCAAAGAAATAATAAAAGTAATGATGTAAACTTTAGTAGTTTTGCGTTTGTAAAAACCAACGAATGACAAAAGTATCGCCAATCAAGGCATTCATTAATTATTCAATTATTTTTGTTTGTACTTTGAGTGCTTTCCTTATAACGGGGTGTAAAGCCTATTACAGTTATTTTTATGCTGACCCGACTAAAGGTTTTGAACTTGCTGAAAAAATTAAACCTTATGATGCTGTTATTATTCCGGGGTATCCCTATTTTCCGAATCAAAAAAATGGCATTATTGAAGAGCGAATCAAATGGGCTGCTTACTTATACAAAAACGGATACACCCGAAATGTGATTATGTCAGGAGCGGCAGTTCACAGCCCTTATGTGGAGGCAGAGGTAATGCGACTACTGGCGCTACAAGCCGGAATTGACGACGCTCATATTTTACTGGAACCAAAAGCAGAACACGCTTCAGAAAATGTTTATTACTCCTCTCAGCTTGCTGAACAGAAAGGATTAACTAATGTAGCATTTGCAACACAACCTTCTCAGGCCAGTTTTGTAAAAGTATTCGTTCGAAAATTTAAATTAAAAGTAGAAATGCTACCAATTGTTACCGATAGTTTAAACAAACATCCATTGTCGTTTAAACCTATCGATGTTTCAAAATTATTTATTCCAGATTTTGTGCCATTAGACCAAAGGATAAGTAAGCTAAAAAGTCTGATGGGAACAAGGGGACATAAAATTAAATTAGAAAGAAGAAAGGAAAGAAAACAGAAACGGAAGTCGAAATGAAACCGTTCATCTGTTAAACAGTTAAGCAAAGTAAATAGGAATATGATATTACTTTTAACCTAGTTCCAATTTTATAAAAAGATAAGAAGAAACTCTATTAAAACAATAAGCACAAGAGTCAGCCTAAACAACATTTTCTTTGTTAGAAAAGACTTATTGTTTTTTTGATGCATTAACCTATATCTGTGCATATACAATAATTTAAATTTATTAGTTCTGATTTCATTTCAATAAGGAGTATTAGTAAGGGTAGGCGACAAAGATAATAGCACAAGATTATTCGGAATGTAGTTGGCAGAATATATGATTTGTAATATCAACCACTACAAAATTCAATATAACAAGATTCGCATTAATTTATTCCTAAACTAACAAACTATTCGATATATTTGCACTTAATAGATGGATGGATTAGAAAAATGAATAACAATTATAAGTCAGCGTTATGAGCAGAACAATTGCAGTTACAGGAGCAAGCGGGCATTTAGGAAATGTGGTTTGCCGATTACTAATTGACAAAGGATACAAAGTGAAAGCGATGTACAATTCGCGCAAGGATAGCCTGAGCGAATTACCTCTTGAATTAATACAGGGGGACGTTCTGAACAAAGCTGATTTAGAAAAACTGATTGATGGTTGTGATACAGTAATACATAGTGCCGCCATCATCAGTATCAACGGTGACCCAGATGGGCTGGTTCACCGCACCAATACGGAAGGGCCAAAGAATGTACTGGAAGTTTCGAGGAGCAAAGGAGTAAAACGAATCATCCACATCAGCAGTGTTCACGCTGTGATGGAAGAACCTATGGAAACTTCATTTGATGAAACTCGCCCCTACAAAACTTCCGAAGGGTTTGCTTACGACTTCTCTAAATCTACCGGAGAACAATACATGCTGAAAGAATCCGCAAAAATGAATCCCGAAATTGTGGTAATCAGGCCAAGTTGTATCATCGGCCCTTACGACTTTAAAACATCTGAGTTTGGTAAAGCACTTGTTCAATTTTATCAACGCAAAATACCGGTAATGCCTAAAGGTGGTTACAACTTTGTTGATGTTAGAGATGTGGCTCAATCGGTGATTAATGCTATTGAAAAAGGAAAAAACGGTGAAGTATATCTGGTAACAGGCAAATATAAAAGTATGCAGGAACTGGCGGCTACCATAACAAAAGTAACCGGAGTGAAAACGCCTAAAAGTATGCTATCGTTTTCGATGCTAAAATCTTTTTTACCATTCATTAAAATTTACAGCAAAGTTACCCAAACCAAACCCTTATTTACCATAGAGTCGATAACAGCATTGCGTTACGGACATCCTTTGATGGACAATTCGAAAGCCATTAATCAGCTTGGTCATAACTGCCGTCCTTTCGAAGAATCTATTCAAGATTTTTACAACTGGCTATTCAACAACAAACGATTAAAAAAATGATGAGCCTCGAAACATTAAAAGTTGTTGCTTATATATGGTTAGGAATGGCCATTATTGTTCATATTGTGATGTTTTTCGTAACCGCCCCTTTTGGCCGACACACAAGCGAGAAGTGGGGAATAAGCATAAACAATAAATTAGCATGGATTTTAATGGAAGCCCCTTCATTGCTTATCATGGCTTACTTCCTGTTACAAGGCACTAACTCCTTTCGTTCGTACGTGTGGATTTTATTTGCGCTTTGGCTGATTCATTATATCAACCGAACATTTATTTATCCTTTACGAATAAAAGCTACTCCCAAAAAAATGCCTCTTACCATTGCTGCAAGCGGAGCCTTTTTTAATCTGATTAATGCAGGGCTGAATGGATATTACCTTGCCGAACTGGCTCCTGTAGCCGATTACAAAGCAGAGTGGCTGACGAGTAATTCGTTTATCATTGGTGCAGTAATGTTTGTCGGAGGAATGATGATTAACTGGAAAGCAGATACCATTCTTATCAATTTACGTAAGCCGGGGGAAACTGGTTACAAAATTCCTAAAGGCTTCTTATTCGATTACATTTCTTCCCCTAATTTATTTGGAGAAATAATTGAATGGTCAGGCTTTGCCTTAATGGCGTTCAATTTACCTGCCCTTACTTTTATGGTATGGACTTTTGCTAATCTTGTGCCCCGTGCCAAAAACCACCACGACTGGTATGTGCGACACTTTGATAACTATCCGAAGGAAAGAAAAATTGTGTTCCCATTTATCTTTTAAATCGACAACAAAACATCTCCTTTTCAGAATACTTTGTTTTCCTAAAAATTAACAATAACTTTACCGAAAATATTATCAGTAAATAATTTTTAATACTGCAGGCGAATGAAAAAACTATTACCACTAATTTTCTGTATCCTCGTTTTCCAAACCTTGAATGCACAGGTAAACTTTACCGATTCCAACCTTCCAATAGTAGTGATTAATACAAATACACAGACAATTATTGATACGGCAAAAATCACTTGTGATATGGGAATTATTTCGAATGGAATTGGAATGAGAAACTACACTACCGACCCGTTTAATAATTTTATTGGCTTTATAGGAATAGAAATAAGAGGTTCCACATCTCAGCAATATCCCAAAAAATCGTACGGTTTTGAAACAAGAACACCTGCAGGATTAGCATTAAATGTACCTTTACTTGGAATGCCTGCAGAGAATGACTGGATTCTTTACGGAGCATATCCCGATAAATCTTTAATGCGAAACGAAATTACCTATCACTTATTTTCGCTTATGGATGCGTATTCCCCACGTTTTGTTTATTGTGAACTGGTGATTGATGGACAATATATGGGAGTTTACTCTTTAATGGAAAGAATTAAAATTGACCACAACAGAGTGAACATTGCTAAACTAGATTCCAACGATTTGGCAGGTGATTCTTTAACTGGAGGATATATTATAAAAATTGACAAACCCACAGGAAGTAGTGCACTGAGCTGGACTTCGCCTTATCAATTTAATGTAAAATATCTTTATCATGACCCGCAAGACAATGAATTAAATCCGATACAAGCTCAATACATTCAAGATTACGTAACGGCTTTCGAAGATACCGTTTACGGTCCCAACTTTTCGGATACAGCAGGTGGTTTCCGAAGGTATATTAATACAGGAACGTTCATTGATTTTTTCCTGATGGAAGAATTAGGGCGAACAGTAGACGGTTATCGATCGAGTAGTTTTATGTATAAGGACAAAGACAGCAAGGGAGGTAAGCTTAGTTGCGGTCCGATGTGGGATTTTAATTTATCGTATGGAAATGCTGATTATTGTGCCGCGTATGATACAACAGGATGGCAATATAATTTTGAATCCATTTGTCCTGGATTTACTCTCGAGCCTCCAGCTTGGTGGCCAAGATTATTGCAGGATACTTTATATACTCGTGAATTAAAATGCAGATGGAATTATCTAAGGCAAACTATACTTAGCACAACAAGTATTAACAGCTGGATAGATTCTGTTGCACTTCACCTTAATGAATCACAACAACGTAATTTTACCGAATGGCCTATTCTTGGGCAGTATGTAAACTGGAATTATTTTGTAGGAAATTCATATCAGGAAGAAATTGATTATTTAAAATGGTGGTTTCAGGCCAGAAGTACTTGGATGGATGCAAATCTTCCGGGTACATGCCCAATGATAACCGTTGGCAATTCTGAACTAAAAACTGAGAACAGCAAACTGGAAATCTATCCTAATCCGGCATCAACCGAAATTAGATTACAGTTTACTTCAAAAGAACATTTTGAAACAACAGTATACGATTTAGTAGGTAAACCCGTTTTATCTACAAAAGATAAAAATATAATAAACATTTCAGAATTGGCCAACGGAATCTATTTTCTAAAAACCGCTCAGGGAACTAAACTATTTACAAATAAATTTATTAAACAGTAAATCATCAAGACCGGTTTATTACGATTATTTAATGCAACCCGATTCGAAATTACTATTGCAAATTGTTGAAATGAAAATGCCATTTGGCAAATACCAAGGCACTTTGCTTTGTAATCTTCCCGTATCGTATTTAGAATGGTTTAATCGCAAAGGCTTTCCCGAAGGAAAGTTAGGCATGTTACTGAGAACTGTTTATGAAATTAAACTGAATGGTTTGGAATACCTCCTTGAACCTTTGAAAAAAAGATAAATATTTTTCATCTCCCGCAATAATTTTTCTTTTTTTCAGTTTACTATATATTATCAATCGTTGCGCGTAATAAATCCGTATTTTTGAACCTTTAAAATTAGAAACAATTCAAAATCGGAAAACAATAATTTGTTTACCGCAATTTTGATAAAAAACAGTATTATGAAATCATTCCTTTTTAAAATTAGTATTCTTGTTTTGGTAGCCTCAATTCCGTTAAAGGCTAAGGCTCAAACCAAGGTAGCCTGGCAGGACGGTTCAGACAAATTGATTCAGTTTTCGGGAGTAGTGGTTGAAGGAGACAGTTTGAGGCCTGTACCTTTTGCAAGTGTAATGGTTAAGAAAAGCAATCGGGGAACAATAAGTGACTATTTTGGATATTTCTCTTTTGTTGCCCAGTTAGGAGATACCATTGAATTTTCGGCTATCGGATTTACTTCTGCCAGTTATATTATTCCTGATACTTTATCGAACAACAAATATTCACTTATTCAGGTGCTCCGAACCGACACTATACATCTAAACCTAACCGAAGTTTACCCATGGCCATCGAAGGAACAATTTAAAGCAGCATTTCTTGCATTACAACTTCCGGATGACGACATTGTGAGAGCCACAAAAAACATGGAACGCTCTGATATGAAACAGAGGATGGCAGGAATGGCTGTGGATGCAAGTATAAATTACAAATACACTATGCAACAATACCAAAGCAAGCTATACTATGCTGGGCAATTACCTCCAAACAATTTGCTGAATCCAATTGCTTGGGCAAAATTTATACAAGCATGGAAGCGCGGAGATTTTAAAAAGAAGACGGATAAGAAAAAGTGAGAGAAAAGGAATTAAAGTTTTTTTTATTTGTCGGGATATTTCTTTTCTTGTCAATCAATGTTTGGGCACAAAGCACCGCTACAGTCTATGGCAAAATAAAAGATGAAAGCAATGAGCCAATTGAAGGGGTTACTGTATCAATTGCATCTTCTTCTCAAGCGCCTGTCATAAGTGATGCCGGTGGAGGTTATTCAATCCAGATTACTGCAGATAAAGATGTAACCATTGTTTTCACGAGCATCAATCATAAACAGGAACAGAAAACACTTAAACTTTCCGCTAATCAGAAATTTGAATTTAACAAATCGTTGGTTTTTAAAAACACATTGATTGAAGTTGAAGTGACAGATAACAACCGTTTCCATCCGGTTAGTCGCATCGACCCGATTAACATTACCCACATTCCTACTTCAAGTGAAGATTTTAATGCCATTTTATTTACACTTCCGGGAGTAAGCAGCCGAAATGAGTTAAGTTCTACATACTCTGTTAGAGGAGGAAATTTTGATGAAAACTTGGTTTATGTAAACGGAATAGAAGTCTATCGTCCTTTCCTTATTCGCAGCGGACAGCAGGAAGGATTAAGTTTTGTAAATGGCGATTTAGTTTCGTCTGTACTATTCTCTGCAGGTGGGTTTGAAGCCAAATACGGAGATAAAATGTCATCAGTGCTGGATGTTCAGTACCGCAAACCCAGAGCTTTTGCAGGAACAGTTTCAGGTAGTTTACTGGGTAGCAATTTGCACCTTGAAGGGAATACCAAGAACCATCGTTTTACATGGTTATTTGGCAGTCGATATAAAACGAATAAATACATACTGAGTAAAACAGATACAAAAGGTGCATACAAGCCCTTTTTTGCCGATGTTCAAACATACCTAACCTATGACATAACCGATTTATGGGAACTAGACTTCCTCGGAAATTATGCAAGTAACAAATATCAAATTGTGCCAGAAAACAGAGAAACAGATTTTGGTACATTAAACGAGGCCTTGCGTTTAAAAATATATTTTGACGGCCAGGAAATTGATAAATTCAATACCATGATGGGTGCATTCTCATTAATTAGACATGATCACAATGATAAATTAAACTTGAAATTTATTGGTTCGGCTTTTAGAAGCAAAGAGAGCGAGGCTTTCGATATTCAGGGACAGTATTATATTGACCAATTGGAAACTGATTTTGGAAAGCCTACATTTGGTAGTGTGGTAGCCAACAGAGGTGTAGGCACATATCTTAATCACGCGCGAACCAATCTAACTGCATACGTTTTTAGTGGAGAACATAAAGGAACATATACAGTTGGTAAAAAACAAGCCCTTTGGGGAGTTAAATATGACAAAGAAATAATTAATGATAAACTTAGTGAATGGAAATATGTGGATAGTGCCGGATTTGCACTTCCTCTCAGCGACCCGCAAACCATTGTTTTGCAAAATGTGATTAAACAAAAAATAAATATCTCTTCCAACCGCTTATCCGGCTATGCAGAAGGAATACTTAATAAAGAAACAAAAGATACAGCTACACTATCATTCATTGCAGGAATCAGAGCCAATTATTGGGATTTAAATAAACAGGCACTAGTAGGGCCTCGAGCCACAGTGGGTTATAAACCGAACTGGAAAGATGATTTTCTCTTCAAATTTTCTTCGGGTTATTATTATCAACCTCCGTTTTATCGAGAGTTGCGCGATGGAGGAGGAAATATTAATTATAATATAAAAGCTCAAACTTCCATTCATTTTGTGTTGTCGAGCGATTATAATTTTATTGCATGGAAACGTCAATTCAAATTTGTTTGCGAAGCATATTATAAATACCTCGACAACTTAATTCCTTATCAAGTAGACAATGTTCGAATTACCTATTCAGCCAAAAACAATGCCCGTGGATATGCAACTGGAATTGACATGAAAGTTAACGGAGAATTTGTAAAAGGACTAGAATCGTGGGCTTCATTGTCTGTTATGCAAACAGAGGAAAACATAAAAGATGATTTCTATTATGAATATCACAACAGTAAAGGCGAACTCATTGTTCCGGGATACACTTTGGATAGCAAAGCCACTGATAGTGTTCGTTTCGAACCAGGAAACATACCTCGCCCAACGGATCAAAGGGTAAGTTTCGGATTGTTCTTTCAAGATAAAATGCCGCGACTTCCCGATTTAAAAATGCATTTGAATTTATTATTCGGCACAGGAGTTCCTTTTGGTGCGCCAAATTCTCAACGCTATCAACAAACATTGAGAATGCCGCCTTACCGAAGAGTAGATATAGGTTTTTCTTATCAAGTGCTTCGCGAAAACAGAACTGTTAAAGCTAAAAGTCCGGCAAGAGTATTAAAATCGGTTTGGGTAAGTCTTGAGGTATTTAATCTTTTGGGAACAAACAATACCGTTTCCTATATATGGGTTGAAGATGTAACAAGCCGGCAATATGCTGTGCCAAATTATTTAACTAGTCGCCAATTAAATCTGCGTACAATCATTAAATTTTAAGTCCACTTTTTCTCTGATTATGCAATGTTAAAGAAGAAAAAAAACATTCCATTTGAATTTGTAATCGAAAACTTGTTTTCGGCCAATCCGATGGTAAAACCTATGTTTGGAGCCTACGGAGTTTATATTGAGAATAAAATAGTATTAATTTTGCGTGATAAAGATGATGACGACAGTGGGGTATGGCTTGCAACTGGAGTAGAACATCATGATTCGTTAAAAAAAGAATTTCCAAAGATGCGTTCTATAAAAATATTCGAAACAAATTTGAGTAGCTGGCAGGTATTGCACAAAGATGATGACGATTTCGAAACAAAGGTAAATCTTGTCTGTGAGTTGATTTTAAAAGGAGACACACGTATTGGCAGAATTCCTAAACCAAAGAAACAGAAGATTAAAAAGTAAAAGAAAGAACATGTTAATATATCCAAACATTGCTATAGAAAATCTGATAGCCTGGGTAGAAGGCGAAACTCATGCAAAAGAATGGTTGCAGAGAAACAATTATGAAGAGCTGGTGCAATTGCGAGATGCCGCGAGCAGGTACCCGAAAGCTTTCGAATATTTGCTCGTTAATAAACATACTGTATTAGCTGCATTTGTTAATGCTGTGTGGGACGACAAAAAGGCATTCAAACTACTGATGGATAAAAAAGAGTTTTGTTGGGCTGCAGTTGCAAATATAATTAACGGAGACGAGAATGCCGTTGCCTTTTTACACAAAAGCAATTTGAAACTTTATGCCGATTTAGCGTTTAAGATTCAAGCAAAAATAAGAAGAGAAGGTGACGAGGGAACCAGTATTTTCAGTGGCCCTTTTAAATTACAGAAATAATAAACGCTTTCTTACCTCCCCAAAAGAGGGGTGAAAAACAAAATAAATGAAGAAAAAAACATTGTATATATTTTACTTAATCACCTCTTCCTATTCCGGAAGACAGAAGGGAGGAACATGCGAGTTATAGCCAATATTCCTCATACAAAAGTATCTATCACGATATTTTCTATGAACGATAAGTATCAGATAAAATTCGAAGCAGGGCTAATGGAACAAATTTTTAAAATTGCTCACACTGAAGTTAACGGAATTGAAGGCATCACAAAAATGGTGGACGAAGCCTTTATCGAAAAAATAATGACTCGATTCAACGAAATGTACCTGCAGTTAAAAGAAGCCAAATCAACCAATCTCTAGATATATATTCATTATACAAATCGCATTTAAATGATAAAAAAATCAATCTTATTCCTTGCAGTTCTGGTTTGCTGTTTTGCATTTAGCCCTGCTCCTACTTATCAGATAGCATTGCTTAAATATAGTGGCGGTGGCGATTGGTATGCCAACCTCGAAACTTCGTTGCCTAATCTTATTAAATTTTGCAACGATAATTTAAAAACCAATATCAATCCTGAGCAGGCTATTGTTGATGTTGGCAGCCCCGACCTTTTTAATTATCCGCTGGTACATATTACCGGGCATGGCAATGTGGTATTTAACGCTCAGGAAACCGAAAACCTCAGAAAATACCTTATTGGCGGTGGCTTTTTAGAAATATCCGATAATTATGGCATAGACAAGTTTATTCGCATTCAAATGAAGAGAGTGTTTCCTGAACTCGAGTTTGTAGAGTTACCAACTTGTCACCCTATTTTTCATCAGAAATTCGATTTCCCGAATGGGGTACCTAAAATACATGAACATGATAACAAAACAGCACAAGCATTCGGTCTAATCTATCAAGGTCGATTGGTATGTTTTTACGATTACGAATGCGATTTGGGTGATGGATGGGAAAGTTTCGAAGTGCATAAAGATTCGCCCGAAACTCATCAAAAGGCTTTAAAAATGGGAGCCAACATTGTTCAGTTTGTACTTATGGGTGGAGATAATGTGGTAAAGAAATAGAACACTCTATTCCATTTTCAAGTAAAAGTTCAACACTTCTTTCAAACTATCATTTATAGTAAACGAAGGCTGCCAGCCTGTGTCGCGCTTAATTTTATCAAACGATCCAAGAATTATTTTATTGTCATTAGGCCTCACTAACGCTGCATCGGTATGATGAGTTACTTTTATTCTCAATTCCTCTGCCATTATTTCAATTGCATGTTCAAGTGAAGTACCTTTGCCCGTACACACATTATATAGCTGCCCTTTCTCCCCTTTTTTAAACAAAAGATAATAAGCATGCACCACATCTCTCACATCCACAAAATCTCTTACTATAGAAGTATCGCCTGTGGTCATATCCTTGTCCTCTCCCTTCTTTTTGCTTAATGCTATCAGTTGTTTGGCAAACGAAGAAATAACAAAAATATCTTTCTGATACGAACCGATATGATTGAACGAACGGGTGAGCACTATATCCATCCCGTAACTATCCACATATACTTTCGACAGCATTTCTTGCGACACCCTGGCCACTGCATACGGACTAACCGGATTCAAAGCATGATCTTCGCGAAGCGGCAAATCATCTGTGCTTACATTTCCATATTCCTCTGACGAACCAATAGACAATACCCGGCAATTGATATTTAACAGTCGGATGGTTTCTATCAGATTCAAAAAAATATTGGTATTGTTTGTAAAACTTTCTACAGGCTTTTTCCAACTCATGGCTACACTGCTGTTCGATGCAAGATGCAACACATATTGGGGCTTAAACTCCGTTATCACCCTCTCCACATCTTCCTTATTGAGTAAGTTTATTTTCTTAAAAACCCACGAAACATACTCATACCTGTCCTGAACCAGACTAGATTCTGCAATATCCACTCCCAGCACTTCCGAAAATATTTTATTTCTTTCCATATAATCCAAAAAATGTTTACTCACAAAACCCGAAAAACCGGTTATTAAAAACTTTTCTTTACTCATATTGTCAATTAGACGACAAAGATAAACTTAAAGTTGGAAAGTAAACAGATTTGAGAAATGAGATTTGAGATAATAGATTTCATGATTGAGCTTGGATAGTTATAAAAAAGCCTCTAATAAATTCGAGGCTTTATAGGGGTTTTCAGCACCTATTTTACTTTCTGATATAAATACCTGAATTACAAATACGCGATTAATGTACTGGCAATTCAGTATTTTCTTTAAAATGTCGAGAAAGGATACTTTCCAATGCTTCTTTCGATAGATATTTTAGCTGAAATTCCGAAACACTTTTATATTCTAACGACTTGTCTTTATCGGCAGGATGAATGGATGTGGTTAATATGATTATGATAATTTTATTTTTTATACTTTCGTCTAGCTTTTCGAATTCGTCCAAAAAATCCCATCCGTTCATCACTGGCATATTTATATCCAGAAAAATTATATCAGGCAGAGTATTATTTCCGGCAACAGCACCATGCATATAATTGATGGCCTCCTGACCGTTTCTGGTTACAGCAATTTCTTGCATGCAATCCATTTTATTTAGCAATCGTTGATGAAAAAAATGACAATCTTCATCATCATCTACCAACAATACACAATTTATTATTTTCATCAAAGTAAGTTAATGTAATTATGCGAATATAGTAAAATAAAACGTGCTCGATAACCCCGGGATGGATTCTACCCAAATAGTGCCTTTATGAAGTTCTACTATTTTTTTGCAATAACCAAGTCCTATACCAGTTCCTTCGTATTCTTTGCGGTTATGCAATCGCTGAAACATGTTAAATATTTTTTCAAGATTTTTCTCTTCTATTCCTATTCCGTTATCTTTTACTTCAATTTGCCACCCCTTATGCAACGGAACTGCCGAAATAGCTATTTCGGGAATTGTATTCTCCCTCCTGTATTTTATGGCATTTGTAATCAAATTTTCGAGCAAAATACCAAATTCGAATTTATAAGCATTAAGTATTGGCAGGTTTTCTGCCTTAATAAAAGCGTTTGTTTCCTGAATGGTTAATTCTAGTTTTTCCAGTACCCGATTTAATACTTCATTACTATCCACCTGTTCTAGCTCTTTAGCTTGGCTTAATATTGAATAATTGAGCAAACCCTCGGTAAGCATTTCCATTCGTTCGAGCGACCTATGGATACCATTAATATAACCTATAGCCGACTCTTCCAAATGATGTTTGTACTCGTTATCTATAAGCATAAGGTATTGTTTTATGTTAAGCAAAGGCTCTCGGAGATCGTGAGATATAATTTTTGCAAAAGCATCCATTTCCTTATTTTTCTCCTGAAGAATGGCTATATTTTTTTCATGCTCATGGGCCTGTTTGAGTTCTGTAATGTCTATCGACTTAACAAAAAAGCCTTTTACCTCTCCATCTTCTATATCGGGAGTATAGGTAACTTTTGTTTGACGTGTTTCTCCTTCCAGATTTACAATAGTATGTTCAAACTGCTGATCTTTGCCTTTCAATACCTCTTGCACATAAGGGTGTATTCTGGCATAACTTTCTTCACCCACTAGCTCCCGAAGTTTGTATTTGCCAATTAAATCTTCTCGTGTTTTACCAAAACGGGTGTAATATGTATTATTCGCAAATCGACAAATTTGATCTTTATCCCAATATGCTAACAACGACTTCGCGTTATCGGCCACTATCAAGCCAAGATGGTTTATTTCGAGCGACTCGTTATTGTATCTATTTTTTTCGGTATTCATTTTATTGCTTACTAAAACAATTTCAAGCCTATTAGTATTCTCCTTTTTAAAAAATGCGTAAAAATAATATTATTTGCTAACCTAGTACTTTTTTGATTTAAAACTTTAGATAAAAGACACCACCGGTGCCGTGTTGGTAATTTATATTTAACCGCTTTTGTTGAAAAAAGGATTATGAATTCTCTAATTGGAACGCTACCGAAGCACAATTACTGTAAAGGGAAATTGGTATTTTCGCCAAAATATCGGGAAACAATACCATCCAATGTGGTTACCGAAAGGAATTTTAGCTGAAAGTCTGACACGGTTTTATATTCTAATGATTTGTTTTTATCGGCAGGATGAATGGAGGTGGTTAATATGATTATGATAATTTTATTTTTTACACTTTCGTCCAACTTTTCGAATTCGTCCAAAAAATCCCATCCGTTCATTCCAGGCATATTGATGTCCAGAAAAATTAATTCGGGAAGTGTATTGTTTCCCGCTATGGCATCGTGAATATAATTTATGGCTTCTTTTCCGTCATTGGCAAGTGCAATTTTTTCGGTGCAATTCATTTTAGTAAGCAATCGTTGATGAAAAAAATGACAGTCTTCATCGTCATCCACCAATAGTACACATTTTATTTTTCTCATCATAGTTTGTTATTTATACGGTAAAAACAGTAAAATAAAAAGTGCTCCATTCGCCCGGAACAGATTCTACCCAAATGCTGCCATTATGAAGTTCTACTATTTTTTTGCAATAACCAAGTCCAATACCCGTTCCTTCGTATTCTTTGCGGCTGTGCAAGCGTTGAAACAAATTAAAAATTTTCTCGCGTTGATTTTCGTCTATCCCTATTCCGTTATCTTTTACTTCAAATTGCCAGCCTTTGTGTAATGGAGTGGCCGCAATGGTTATTTCGGGAATTACACTTCCTCGCCTGAATTTAATAGCATTTGCAATCAAATTTTCGAACAAAATGCCCAATTCAAAAAGAAAAGCATTGAGCACAGGCAGGTTTTCTAACTTAATAACTGCTTTTGTTTCCTGTATGGTCAAGTCCAATTTTTTTAATACCCGTTTTATTACCTCATTACTATCTACCTGTTCGAGTATTTTGGTTTGACTTAATATAGAATAATTGAGCAAGCCTTGAGTAAGTGTGTCCATTCGTTCGAGGGCCCGGAACATACCGGTAACATAACTCACTGCCTCCACATCCAAATGTGGTCGACACTCGTTAACCAACAACATCAGGTATTGCTTTATGTTAAGCATAGGTTCGCGAATGTCGTGAGATATTATTTTTGCAAACGAATCCATTTCCTGGTTTTTTCCTTTCAAAATGGCACACTTCGTTTCTCGCTCATGAGCTTGCTTGATTTCGGTAATATCACTTACTTTAACAAAAAAACCTTTTACCTCTTCACCCTCTTTATCCGGAATATAGGTAACCAATAGTTGACGTCTTTCGTTTTCTTTAAATACTATCGAATTTTCAAACTCCTGAGTATTGCCTTTTAAAACTCCCTGCACATATTTATGGGCTTCCTTATAAGCCTCCTCTCCCAAGAGTTCGCGAAGATTGTATTTGCCTATTAACTCTTCTCGTGTTTTACCAAATTTCTTGAAAAAGGCATAATTTGCAAACCTGCAAATCTGGTCTTTGTCCCAATAGGCCAACAAAGAATCCACATTATCTGCCACTTTCAGCCCAAGTTGGTTTATTACTTCCGACTCCTTCTTGTATTTATTCTTCTGCGTGTTCATTCGATAGTTTACTTACCAATTTCAACAGATAAAGATTATTATATTTTATTAAATAAATGCAAACCCGTTGGTGGAGCAGGGTAAGTTCGTTTTGCTATCATCGGTTTAAAAAGCGGGCTAGCGTAACATCATTAAATGCTGATTAGACTTTTTTTATTTACCAATAATGGCAACATCGGAGTTTTGTTGTGCTTCCATTTTTGGCTTTCGCCCAGTCGGTTAGTTTTACTACTTGTATAAGGTTTCTGCTACAAATGTATTGTAAGCAAATGACAAAACATAATAATTTCGTTCAGATATAACTTTTGTCGGCTGAGTGAATTCAAATATCCGAGGGGACAAAATTTCAGATTTCAAATTGCGGGTTGCAGGTTGCGATTAAATATAACCATAAAATACAAGTAGTTTTACACAAGTAAGGCGGAGGAAGAAGGGGCGATGACAAGTCGTCAAAAATTCATTTTTTGGCCATATCGGGTACCCATTATCTGCCAAAAACTTATTTTATCGCCAATTTGTATTCCCGACTTCTGCCAAAAATTTATTTTATTGCTATCTTGGGTTACACTTATTGTCCATAGTAAAGTTTTATCGCCATCTTCGTTAACACTTTCATCAAAAAGTAACATTTTTCGGCTATCTCGGGCATCCAATATATGCCTTTTCCTGATTATGCCCTATGCTATACCTTACTATGGATGTAGGAGCAAGAAAGAAAACCCCGTAAAATGATAGGGCGGTGATTTAAATAATTTGGGCGAATAAATTATTGTTTTCAACGAAAAGTAAAACGATAGATTATTGTTCTGTATAATATTGCCTAACACTAAAGCTTTCGCATGACATTAATGTGATAATAGTCACATTACAAAATAACATTTAACTCAAAATCAAACAAGAGAAGTTACGAAAAAATTAATAATTCAAAATATAAGTAGAACCATAAAAAACAAAGCAACATGTTAAACTTTTTTTCAGCGAGCACTCGCACCGTAAATGCCAAAAGAGGGGTTATAGAATGTATGGAAACCGCTCTTGGCTACTCCTCCGCAAATTGCGATTTGGTAATTGTTCATGCCTCCATAGGTCATGATTTTTTGGAAATATCCGAACAGATAAGAGCCATGGCACCCAGAGCCAAAGTGGTTGGAGCTTCGTGTTGCGGCATTATAGGCAGCGAAGGAGTGAGCGAATCTATGAAAGACATTGCCATTATGGCTGTACGTGGAAAAGAAATAGCAGTGGCATCTGCCGATGGTATTTATGGGCATAATTCGTACGAAAAAAGTTTGGAAGTGGCCAAAGACCTGTATGCAAAAGACAAGGGAATAAACATGATTTATTTTCTGGCATCGGGAATAGACATTGCCAACGATCGTTGTATAGCAGCCATCGAATCGGTTTTTGGTAAAGAAGTAACCATTTTTGGAGCCACTTCGGCCGATAATATGAAAGGGGTAATCAGCTATCAGTTGGTGGAAGATAAAGTGTACGAACATGGCGTGTTTATGGTTGGTTTTTCGGACCCTACACTTGCTGTAGATACTCAAGCTACACACGGTTTTGTGGCAATAGGTGAACCCATGACGGTAACCAAAGCCAACGGAAATCAGATAATAGAACTAGACGAAAAACCAGCTTGGACCGAGTTTACACAACGCCTTGGTTTGCCGGCCACTTCCACCTGTGGCGATACAATACCTGTGGGTGCTTTGGCCGAAAAACTGAGTCCAGAATTAGCTAAGGAATACGGAAACCAGCACATCTTAAAAGTGGTGACCAAACGAGTGGACGATACCATGTATTACGCCACCGACATTGCCGAAGGCACTAAATTATGGCTTACTACTCGTGACGAGGAGTTGATATTTAAAGAAATGGACCGAATGGTGGCCACTATGGTGGAACGAATAAAAGGCCGCAAACTGGTGGCTATGTTTCATGCCGACTGTTTGGCCAGAGGTCGGTTTTTGTTCAACCGTGTGTTGAAAGAAGAATTGGTGAATAAAATGCAATTTCCGTTTTCAGAAAATGGAGTTTGTCCTCCATGGCTTGGAATGTACGGGTTTGGAGAGATAGCAAGATTGGGCGGAGAAAACACCTATCATAATTACACCACAGCACTCTACGCCCTATACCGAAAACAGTAAATGTCTAAAAATGACAATAGTAAAATAAGCAGTCCGGAATTTACAGGAACTCTTGATGAGCTGCTGCAAGACTACCGCGATTTACAACTTCGGGTAACCCGATTTTCGTCAACCGAGCAAAAGCTGATTAATACCAGAAATAAACTGGACAATGAAATTAATCGGCACAAACGGATGCACGCTTTCAATAAGCAGGCATTGGACAGTATGTCAGATGATGTGTTTTGCAAAATGGTGGCCGAAGCGGTGGTGGATATTATGGAAGCGGAAGTGGCTCTTGTTTTCTTGTCCCATCTGGACAATCCTAATTTTCTTTGTTTTGGTGGGGAGGGAATTGTGCTTGCAGAAACAGAATATCCAAAAATAAAATCGGCATTGAGTCATCTTTGCGACTCAAATACCAAGAGCAATCAGCTTCAGTTGGATTCGAAAGAATTCGAAAATATTAAAACCTGGCTGCCGCTGAATTATGCTTACGGAATACATATCGTTGACACAAAAAACGAAATTTCGCTTTTGCTGACTGGCGGAGTTCTCGAAGGGAAAGAAATGTTTTATGAAAAACCGGAAGTGGAAAGCGATATGCTTTTCAGTATTTTTTCGCAACAGGTATTGGCAAGAGCCATTAACAGAAAAAAAAATCAAACCATACACAATCAAGTAGAAAAGATAGAAACCTCCAGCAATCGATTATCAAAAATCACTGATAATTTCCTTTCGTTTGGTTCAGCCCCTAAAAGCAATATAGAACTGCTAACCAAGCTTAGCGGAGATCTGCTGAAAGCTGATATAGCGGTTTATTCAAAAGCGGATGAGTGTCTAATTCAGACCTATAAAAATAAAGGGCAAGGCGGTGTTTCCACCGAAATAAAATCATGCCATTTCTATTTCGATATTTTCAGTAAATTAAATACAAAAGAAATTCAACATTTCAATTCAGACGAAATACGAGTATTGAAAAATAAATCGAAATGTGATTTTCAAGGGATGAAAACCTACACAGGCTGCGCTGTAATGTTGGATAACCAACCCATTGGTTGGTTGGCATTGGTCTATAAAAGAAAGTATATACCCGAAGAAAACGAGAAACAAATTATAAAAATAATCTCCGCAGGAATTGCTGTAGAAGAAATGCGGAATATTTCGATAGATAAACTTAGGGATAACGAGCAACGATTGGATTCTGTGGTACAAACCCAGCACGAAATGATTTGCAGATTTTTGCCAGACACTACACTTAAATTTGCTAATAAACCCTATTGCGAAGCATTTGGTTTAAGCGAGAAAGAGCTGATGGGAAAAAAGGTTTCAGATTTTGTTTCTGCAGATTACCATGCTGAAATGAAAACAGCTTTGGCTAATCTCAGCAAAAAGAATCCCAACAATACACATATTTACTCCATTACTGATAAAAATGGGAATATGATATGGCAAGAATGGGTTGAAAGTGCCATTTTTAATAATAAGGATGAAGTTATAGAAATACAAGCTATAGGAAGAGACATAACAGAAAGTAAACGAGCCGAACAGGATAGACTGATAGCAGAAGAAAACATAAGAAGTAAAGTAGAAGAATTGACTATAACAAATCAGAAACTTGAAAAACTTGCCAAAGACAATCAGGAATTGGAACAATATGCCTACCTGGCTTCGCATGATTTAAAAGAACCGCTAAGGACAGTAGAAAACTATATTTACCTATTCGAGGATGATTATGCGGAAAAATTAGATGAGCAGGCTCATGTATATTTGGAAACAGTGAAGGCTGCCATAAAGCGAATGAATAAGTTAATCAAAACACTTTTGGAATTCTCTCAACTTGGAGCAAACAGGAAGTTAACACTTGTTAACTGTAATGAGATGTTAAAAGAAATACTAGCCGATTTAGAGTCTTCTATAAAAACAAGCGAAGCTACTATTGAAATTGCTGAACTACCTGAACTTAATTTATATGAACAAGAAGCTCGTCAATTGTTTCAGAACCTGATTTCGAATTCGATTAAATTCAAAAGAAAAGACGAAGCTTTAAAAATAAAAATTTCAGCAGAAAAAATAACAGAAGGATGGAAATTCGCGGTAAGCGATAACGGAATAGGAATAGCTCAGGAGCATTTCAAACGCGTTTTTGAAATCTTCCAGCGCCTTCACACTGTGCAGGAATATGAAGGAACAGGTATTGGCTTAGCGCATTGCAAAAAAATAGTAAAACTCCATATGGGAGAAATCTGGATTAATTCAACATTAGGTAAAGGAACAATATTTAATTTCACTATTCAAAAAATTTAATTATGAAAAAAGAATTGAGAAGTATCATGCTTGTGGACGATAACCCGGCAGATAATTTCTATCATCAGCGAATAATAAAAAAGTATAATAGTGAAATAAAAATTCTAACCTTCGAATCGGCCAAAGCAGCTTTAGAGTTTATTAAAACAATTGAAGATTTAGATTTTTTGCCAAATTTGATATTTTTGGATATTAATATGCCTGGCATGAACGGCTGGGAGTTTCTGGAAGAATATGAATTACTTGACAAAGTTCGGCAAAGTAAATTACTGGTAATAATGTTGACTACCTCTGAAAACCCTTCAGATATTATAAAGGCTAGAACATGGAATTTTGTTGCCGACTTTAAATCGAAACCACTTTCTCAAATCATGTTGGAAGAAATTGAGAAAAATCATTTTAATAATTAATTCTATACCTATAAGTTTGTTTGAATGGCCGCTATTGATATAAATTTATTTTACTTTACGCAAAGCCTTGGACAGCCCCTCTGCGACTTCCTGAAAAGCCGAAATCAAACTTTAATCCCGCCCGAAATGGGCGGGATTTTTTATTTTATATACTCCAGGCTTCCTGCACCGTTTGTTTAATACTCTGCAAAGATTATTGTTAATTTCCACTTTCTATCTTTTCAAAAATTCTAATATTCTTACCTCTCCCCATCCTAATAGCCTAAAAAGAAGAAAAAAAACAATGTAACGCCTAATTACTATATTTGCGGAGAATGATTTTTGAAAGGGTAACAGAGTAAATGAAGATATTACAAATATGCAGCAAAATGCCTTTTCCGCCTAAAGACGGGGGAAGCATAGCTATGAATATTTTAACGGAAGGGTTGATAGCGTGTGGCAATGAAGTAAAAGTTTTGGCTATAAACACGCCTAAAATCTTCATGAAAGAAGAAGACATGGATGCCGAATACCGCAGGCGTACTGGCTTCAGGTCGGTTTTTATCGACACCTCAGTAAAACCGCTTAATGCTTTCTTGAATTTATTTTCGAGCGAATCGTATAATATTATTCGTTTTTATAGTAAAAATTTTAATGAGGAACTCATCCGCATACTCAGTGCCGAAAAGTTTGATGTTGTCCAGCTCGAAACCCTTTGGGTGGCCCCTTATGTAGATACCATTCGAAAATATTCGGATGCAAAAATTGTGCTTCGTTCGCAAAATGTAGAATATGCTGTATGGGAACGATTGGCGGAAGCCTGCACCAGTGCTGCTAAAAAGTGGTATCTCGGTTTATTGGCCCGAAGACTGAAAGCATACGAAGTGATGATGCTGAACATGTATGACGGAATTGCAACCATTACCGAAATAGATGCCAATGCTTTTATTAAACAAGGATGTAAAGTACCGGTTATTACCATTCCGTTTGGCATTGATATTAGGAAATATAAAATGGATAACAGCCATACCGAGTTTCCTTCGGTTTTTCACATTGGCGCTATGGACTGGATGCCCAATGCTGACGGCATAAAATGGTTTACCGAAAAAGTGTGGGGACAGCTGTATGCTCAATTTCCTGAAGTGAAATTATACCTTGCAGGCCGGAACATGCCCGACTGGTTGAAAAACCTGAAGATGCAAAATGTAGAAATACTGGGCGAAGTGGCCGACTCTCACAAATTTATTAATTCTAAATCGGTGATGATAGTACCACTTTCGTCAGGAGGTGGGATGAGGGTGAAAATAATAGAAGGAATGGCTTTGGGCAAAACCATTGTATCTTCTTCTATCGGTGCCGAAGGAATAGATTTTGTTAATGAAAAAGATTTGCTGATAGCCAATACAGCCGATGAATTTGTGGCCGCATTAACAAAATGTTTGAGTAATAAAACTTATTCCGACAGTGTTGCAACTAACGCACGTTTACTTGCCGAAAACAAATACGACAATTTAGAAATTTGTAAAAAACTAACTGCTTTTTACCACAAACTAACCATCAACAAAAAATAATTCGTTTGAAACTCTTCGTCATTTTATCGCGTGTGCCTTACCCCCTCGAAAAAGGGGACAAGTTGCGTGCGTTTAATCAGATTAAAGAACTTTCAAAGAAAAATCAGATTATCCTTTTGGCGCTTAACGATTCGAAACTTGACCCAAAGGCGCTGGATGAACTCAAAAAATATTGTGTTGCTATTTCGGTTATTCCTTTTTCACGACTCAATGCATTTACCAATTTGGTAAGAACATTTTTCAGCGCCAAACCTTTTCAGGTAGGTTATTTTTATATGAGCAAAGCTCAGCGAAAAGTAGACGAGCTGATAAAAAAACATCAACCCGACCATATCTATTGTCAGCTAATACGCACCACAGAGTATGTAAAGAAATATTCCAACATTCCGAAAACACTGGATTATATGGATGTTTTTTCGAAAGGAATGGAGCGGAGAAAAAAAACTGACTCCTTTTATATGAAGCCTTTTCTGAATATGGAACACCGCAGGCTTTTGAAATATGAGCACGATATTTTTTCATACTTTCAGAACAAAACCATCATTTCGGAACAAGACAGAGATTTGATACCTCATCCCGATAAGCAGCAAATAGTAGTGATTCCGAATGGTGTAGACACAGATTATTTTAAAGCTACACCATTTGATAAAGAATTTGAATTGTTGTTTAATGGCAATATGAATTATCCTCCTAATGTGGAAAGTGTGGAATACCTTGTGAACAAAGTGATGCCCTTGATATGGAAAAAACTTCCTGCTGCACGCTTGCTTATTTCAGGAGCTTCGCCCAGTAAACGGGTGCTTGCATTAAAATCTGAAAGGGTAGAAGTAAGTGGCTGGGTAGATGATATACGTTATAATTTTGCTATTTCAAAAGTACTTGTAGCACCAATGCAAATAAGTATAGGCTTGCAAAATAAACTACTGGAAGCTATGGCTATGCAGATACCTTGCGTCACCTCATCGCTTGCCAATAATGCTGTAGGAGCCATACACAATCAGCAAATAATGGTAGCCGACACTCCTGAACAATATGCAGCAGCCATTTTGGAACTGCTCGAAAACGAAGCCAAAGCCAAACAGATTGCTTATAATGGTTACCTATTTGTGATTAAAAATTTCAATTGGCAAAGCACCACTGCACAGTTGGAAAAGCTGATGAAGAATACCAGAGTATGAAAATTCTGTTGTTAGACAATTACGATAGTTTTACTTACAATTTGGTTCATTACATTGAACAAGTGGCAGGCCATCAACCCGAAGTTTTTCGTAATGATGAAATTTCGATTGAAGCAATTAAAGAGTATGATAAAATAATGCTCTCGCCCGGTGCCGGACTTCCGGCCGATGCAGGTATAATGCCTCAACTCATCAAAGAATATTATAAAACAAAAAGTATATTTGGAGTGTGCCTCGGTCAGCAGGCCATTGCCGAAGCATTTGGCGGCTCTCTGTCAAATCTTAATGAAGTGTTTCACGGAGTGGCCACACCGATTACAATTATTAAAGAAGATTATTTATTTAAAAACGTTCCATCAACTTTTAAAGTAGGGCGATATCATTCGTGGGTAGTTAACCCTAAGGACTTGCCTTCGGATTTAGAAATTACAGCTATTGACGAGCAGGGAAACTGCATGGCCTTGCATCATAAAACCTACGACATTCGAGGAGTTCAGTTTCACCCCGAAAGTATTTTATCAGAATTTGGACTCGATATCATCAGAAATTGGGTGGAACACTAAACATGATTATGGAAATAAAATTTAGAAAAGCAGACATAGGTGACATACCGGTAATAGCTCAACTGGCCGATGCAATATGGCGTAAACATTACCCTTCCATTATCAGCATTGCTCAGATAGATTATATGCTGAAAGAAATGTATTCTCAACAGGCTTTACAAGAGCAAATGAAAGAAGGGCATCAATTTACTTTGGTTTATGTAAACGAAATTTCGTCAGGGTATATTTCGGTAAGCTCACATGACAGACGAAATTATTATATCAACAAGTTTTATGTCGATGTAAACGAACACCGCAAGGGCATTGGTTCCCTCCTACTCCAACATATTATTAAACAACTGCCCGATGCCGAAACTTTTGAACTGGCTGTAAACAGAGAAAACTACAAAGCAGTTAACTTCTATTTCAAAAACGGATTTACGATTAAACATTCATTTGATTTGCACATTGGAAATGGATTCTATATGAATGATTATATGATGGAGAAGAAAATGGTAAAGTAGTTCGTATATTCATTTTGCGACTTTGTTTATTCTTATTCTTCCCTCCTACTCTATTACAGAAAGCTACAATTATGGCAACAACTTGTTAAAAACTTTACAACCCATATCTGTATAGCTTTTGTATTTTTACCCCGATGGCAATGAAAAACAGAAGTATGATTAAAAGTGCAACAGCAGAAGTGGAAACACCTCTGATGAAGCAGTACAACACAATTAAAGGAAAATATCCGGATGCATTGTTGTTGTTTCGTGTTGGCGACTTTTATGAAACCTTTGGCTCCGATGCTGTAAAGGCTGCCGGAATATTGGGTATAGTGCTTACCAAACGGGCAAATGGTTCGGCTTCGTTTATTGAGTTAGCCGGATTTCCTCATCATTCTTTAGATTCTTATTTACCCAAATTGGTTCGTGCCGGTCAGCGAGTGGCCATCTGCGACCAGTTAGAAGACCCTAAACTAACCAAGACAATTGTAAAAAGAGGAGTTACCGAATTAATTACTCCCGGAGTTTCGTACAATGATAAAGTATTCGATAATAAAACCAATAATTTTCTGGCCTCTGTTTATTTAAACGGTAAGCAATCGGGTGTGTCGTTTCTGGATGTTTCCACCGGTGAGTTTTTTGTTGCACAGGGCAATTTGGAATACATTGATAAGTTGCTACAGAATTTCAGACCCAATGAAATATTGTTTCCAAAAAGCAAGAAAAAAGAATTTGCAGAAAATTTCGGAGAGAAGTTCTATATATATGGTATAGACGATTGGGCTTTTGCAGCCGATTTTGGTACCAATACCTTATTAAAGCATTTCGAAGTAGTATCGCTTAAAGGTTTCGGTATTCAGGATATGCTATCCGGAATAATTGCAGCAGGTGCCTCTTTGCATTATCTGGCCGATACAGCTCACGATAAGGTGAAACACATTTCATCTATATCGCGAATTGAAGAAGATAAATATGTGTGGCTCGACAGATTTACTATTCGTAATCTGGAGTTGTTTGGTTCGAATAATGAGAACGCCAAAACATTAATAGATGTTATTGATCAAACCATTTCGCCAATGGGCGGGCGAATGATGAGACGATGGCTGGCATTGCCTCTCAAAGATAAATCGCCTATCGAAGAACGATTGGATTGTGTAGACTATATATTGTCCAATCAGGAATTCAGCGAAACTATTTCTGAACAAATTTCAATGATTGGAGATATTGAACGAATTATTTCGAAAGTAGCTACTGCTCGTATTTCGCCTAAAGAAGTAGTTCAGCTCAAAAGGGCTCTCACAGCCATTGAGCCTATTAAGTTGGCTTGTCAGAATTCGAATAACAAATCTTTACAGATCATAGCAGAGCAGCTTAATCCTTGCAAATCGGTTATAGAGCGCATAGAAAAGGAAGTAATGCCCGACCCTCCTTATTTGGTAAATAAAGGAAATGTAATTGCAAACGGAGTAAATACTGATCTTGATACTTTGCGCGAAATATCAGGGTCGGGAAAAGATTTCTTGCTCAAAATACAGCAAAGGGAGATAGAACGTACAGGTATTACTTCTCTGAAAGTAGCCTATAATTTGGTGTTTGGTTATTATCTGGAGGTAACCAATGCTCACAAAAATAAAGTGCCTGCTGATTGGATGCGGAAACAAACGCTTACCTCGGCCGAACGTTACATTACTCCTGAATTAAAAGAATATGAAGAAAAGATATTAGGAGCAGAAGAGAAAATTCTTGCTCTGGAAATACAGTTGTTTAATGATTTGGTCATTTCCCTTATGGAGTTCATTCCGGTCATACAACTCAATGCATCGTTAATTGCTCGTTTGGATTGTTTGCACTCTTTCTCTTTAATCGCGCAGAAAAACAACTATGTTCGTCCTCATATTTTCGAAAACGATGTTCTTGATATAAAAGACGGGCGTCACCCGGTAATAGAAAAACAATTGACTGTTGGCGAAGAGTACATAGCCAATGATGTGTATCTGGATAATGCCAAACAACAAATCATTATCATCACAGGGCCCAATATGTCGGGTAAGTCAGCTTTGCTGCGCCAAACAGCTCTCATTGTATTAATGGCACAGATGGGAAGTTTTGTTCCGGCCAAGCACGCTAATCTGGGACTGATTGATAAAGTATTTACACGCGTGGGCGCATCTGATAACATTTCTTCTGGGGAATCTACATTTATGGTAGAAATGAATGAAACGGCCAGTATTCTAAATAATTTATCAAACAAAAGTTTAATACTGTTGGATGAAATAGGTCGCGGAACAAGCACCTATGATGGAATTTCGATAGCATGGGCCATAGCTGAGTATATTCACCAAAGCGAAACAAAGGCTAAAACACTATTCGCGACTCATTATCATGAATTGAATGAAATGACCAACTCCATGCCCCGAATAAAAAACTTTAATGTTTCGGTAAAAGAAGTAGGTAATAAAGTGCTTTTCATGCGTAAACTAGTGGCCGGTGGCAGCGAACATAGTTTCGGTATTCATGTTGCTAAAATGGCCGGTATGCCTCGCAGAGTGCTCGACAGAGCCAACGAAATTCTGGAACAACTAGAAAAATCAAAAGATACCGGAGGAAGGCAGGAAATAGGAGAATCAAAAGGAAATAAAAAGGAAAAAGCTCAGAAAGAAGGCTGGAAAGCCTCAACTAACAGCACGAATCAGAACACAGTTGTAAAAACAGAAGGTGAAAGTATGCAGTTAAGTTTTTTTCAACTCAACGACCCTGTGTTAGAAAATATAAAAGATGAATTACAAAAAACAGACATCAATACGCTGACACCTGTTGAGGCTCTAATGAAATTAAATGAAATTAAAAAAATGATTGGAGGCTAAATCCCTTCGAACTGGGGCTCCCAGGCAAAATACAATTCCTTTAGGTATTTATTTTCTTCTACAGTTAGTTTTTTATCTGCCATCACCGTTTTTACTGCATAATTAAGAAAGTCGATTCGCTCCTGTTCATTTGAATCTTCATAGAAATCATTCATCGCATTATTAAAATGCAAAAAATAATCTTCTTTTGGCAATGCGCTCAGCACTTCCATTTCATTATCCAGATTAAATTTAATGGGAAATGCATCCTGAAGATAGTTAACTATTACCTTTCCTTCCGAAGAGTCAAACTCTCCGTCAACCTGAGACAGTATAACCAACATGTGGTATCCTGCCATAACTTTATTTAGTTTCATTTAATATCTGATTATTTGACAGGATAAATGTACGTACAATCACAATACAATTGTATGATTTTTATTAATTTCTAAAATAATGAGATTTTTGGTAAAAAGTTTTGTCGGATTAAAAATTTACTTACTTTTGCACTCCGAAAAATAAGCGAAAGTAGCTCAGTTGGTAGAGCGCGACCTTGCCAAGGTCGAGGTCGCGGGTTCGAACCCCGTCTTTCGCTCCAGAAGAGTCCTTCTCGGAGAAAGAGAAGGATTTTTTTTGAATGCCGAGAAATGCCCAGGTGGTGGAATTGGTAGACACGCAGGACTTAAAATCCTGTGTTCATTGCGAACGTATCGGTTCAAGTCCGATCCCGGGTACTTAGAGAGACAAGCCTTTTGGCTTGTCTCTCTTCTTTTTTAGAGACCTCGTTTTTTGGCTGGGTCAAACATAGGTCAAACAAATTTCAGCCTGTTCATAAATTTTTGGCCCTTTTTTTTCATTTGTTAGTAAGAAATTTTTGCCGTTTTCTTGATGTAAAAATTTTCTCTTTACATTCGCATATGGACTACAAAAATTTATTACCTACACAGGAGGAATATTGTGCAAAGGTGGATAATTTCCTCTTTTCTCAGAAAGATATCGATTTTCAATTTAAAACATGCCTGAAATTCGGTTTTAAATCATGGGTGGATATTTCGGTGTAATTGAGCATATCATTTCGGAGCAAATTGAGCAGTAAAAGTTAAGCTCTTTATTAGTTACAATAATTGATTGCAAAATTAGATTAATTATTTATTATTTCCTTATTTATTTGAACTTCATTTTTTTTCTGAGTGACTCACCTTTAATTTCTATACGATAAGCACTGTGCACTATTCTATCTAAAATAGCATCCGCCACTGTTTGTTCACCAATAACTTCATGCCATTTGCTTACAGGAAGCTGTGATGTTATTATAGTTGCACCTTTCCCGTGACGATCTTCAATAATTTCCATAAGTATATTACGGTTAGTAGTATCTAAAGGTTGTAAGCCAAAATCATCAAGTATAAGTAGATCCTGACGTTCTATCTTAGCCATTTCTTTTACATAAAGCCCATTGGCTTT